>JAJQGL010000058.1 GCA_021200535.1 Clostridiaceae bacterium
ATGATAAGCAGACCGAGCATGCTTGCATGTGAGGGTGCAACAAGATCATGAATCGCCAGATTCATGAGATAATGATTAGCGGTGCAGAAACGGAGAACAAAATGGCAAACTTTAAAGACATTATTGGACAGGAAAAGATAAAAAGTCATCTACAGGAGGGAATCCGCCAGCAGAAAATTTCCCATGCCTATATCGTCAACGGGGAAACCGGGTCAGGACGGCGCCTTTTGTGCTCTGCCCTGACAAAAACACTTCTCTGCGAAAACAGAACAGAGCAGGGAGACGCCTGCGGAATATGCAAATCCTGCATTCAGGTTGATTCTAACAATCATCCGGATGTGCGCTTCATCACGCACGAAAAAGCGGGCATCAGCGTAGACGATATTCGGGAGCAGCTGGTCAATGACATTGCAATTAAGCCATACAGCAGTAATCACAAAATTTATATTATCCCGGATGCCAACAAAATGACAGAACAGGCGCAAAATGCGCTTTTAAAAACCATTGAAGAGCCTCCGGAATACGCGGTAATCCTTCTGATTACAGAAAATGCAGAAAAACTGCTTCCGACCATTCAATCCCGCTGTGTAGTCCTGAACACACAGCCGCTGGATAAAAATGCAATTAAGCAGTATCTGATCAAAAATCTGCAGATGGAGCCGGAGCAGGCAGAAATCGCTGCAGGCTTCTGCCAGGGAAATGTTGGAAAAGCAATTCATTTTGCATCCTCAGATGATTTTTATCAAATGAAAGAAGAAACCCTAAACATTTTAAAAAATATTAACCGGCTGGAGCTTTCCGAAATTATGACCATTATCAAAGGGATTTCGCAAAGAAAAGGAAGAATAAACGAATACCTTGATTTGATGATTCTCTGGTATCGGGATGTTTTGATGTTTAAGGTAACAAAGGATGCCAATATTTTACTTTACCGTGATGAGCTGCAGGAAATTGCAAAACAGGCAAGCACCAGAAATTACGAGGATATTGAAAATATTATTAAAGCGATTGACAAGGCAAAAGTCCGTCTGGATGCCAACGTCAACTTTGATACAGCAATCGAACTGCTGCTCCTTACAATAAAAGAATAAAAAAGGAAAACATAAATTTCTGAAAATGCAATTTTAATGAAAAGCGAATACAACTCAACGCCATGTTAAGATGCACAGAATAATGAATTGGCAGATTCGCGCAGAAAGGATTATATGAAATTATGACACTGATTATTGGAGTCCGTTTTAGAAAATCGGGGAAAGTATATTACTTTTCCCCCGCGGGCATGGATATTAAAAGAAACGACCACGTTATTGTAGAAACTGCAAGAGGAGTTGAATATGGAACTGTAGTGCTCGCCCCGAAAGAAGTGACAGATGACAAGGTTGTCCAACCGCTAAAACCAGTTATACGTATAGCAACCCCCGAGGACGATCAAATCAACCAGAAAAATGAAGAAAAAGAAAAAGAAGCATTTAAAATCTGTCTGGAAAAAATTAACCAGCATCAGCTGGATATGAAATTGATTGATTCGGAATATACATTTGATAAAAACAAACTGCTGTTTTATTTCACAGCAGATGGGCGCATTGATTTCAGGGAATTGGTAAAAGATCTTGCCGCCATATTCCGAACCCGGATTGAACTTCGCCAAATTGGTGTCCGTGATGAGACAAAAATGATAGGAGGAATTGCTATCTGCGGCAGACCTCTTTGCTGCAGCTCCTATTTATCTGATTTTGTACCGGTATCCATCAAAATGGCAAAGGAACAAAATCTTTCACTGAATCCATCAAAAATTTCCGGTGTCTGCGGGCGGCTGATGTGCTGTCTGAAAAACGAACAGGAAGCTTACGAATACCTAAACAGCACGCTTCCTCACATCGGCACCACCGTTACCACATCTGACGGCTACACCGGCGAAGTACAAACCGTCAGTGTGTTAAAACAACGGGTAAAGGTTCTTCTTTCACTGGAAAATGACGAAAAGGAAATCAGGGAATATCCGGTCAGCGAGCTGACTTTTAAGCATCAGTACAAGCCTTCTGCTGATTCTGCAAATGCACTTCCGGAAGAAGCGCTTGATGAGGTTGCACTAAAAGAGTTGGAAAAATTAGAAAAAGAAGATGAAGAGCTGAAAGACACATCTGACGAGAAAGCTCCTGAAAAAAATGTGCATTCCAATTCTAACCGAAAAAAGAAGAATTACAACTCTCATGGCAGCAATCATACTTCCCGGAAAAAGAATTTTTCTGAGGAAGAGCAAAAAAAGAATTATCAGAAAAAAAATTACAATAACCGAAACCAGCATAACCGGAACGATCATGCTTCACACGGAAACAGCGACCATTACAGCGGGCAAAATATGAGAAATGGCAGGAATTCTTACCGCACTAACAATAAAACCTACCACAACCGCAGCAATAAGGGCAGCTCATAAAGGGAAAAGATACAATGGATACTACTGTAAAACTAAAACCCGGTGAACGCATTGACGATCTGCAGTGCAATGGATACCAGATTATCCAGAATCCCCAAAAATTTTGTTTTGGTATGGATGCTGTTCTTCTCTCTTCCTTTGCAAAGCTTGGAAAACTGGAAAACGTGCTGGATATGGGAACCGGAACCGGCGTTCTTCCAATTCTTCTGTCTGCTAAAACACAGGCAGCACATTTTGAAGCACTGGAGATTCAGGAAGAAAGTGCAGATATGGCAAGACGCAGCGTTATGCTAAACCAGCTGCAAAACCGGATTCATATTACAACAGGAGACCTTACTGCTGCATCATCGCTTTTTGGAAAGCATACCTTTGACGCAGTAGTTACAAATCCGCCCTATATGAATGACAGACACGGATTAAAAAATCCCGATCTTCCCAAGGCGATTGCCAGACACGAAATTTTTTGCACACTGGAGGATGTTATCCGGGAAAGCTCAAATGTTTTAAAACCTAAAAAAAGTTTATACATGGTACACCGCCCATTTCGTTTGGCAGAAATTTTTCGAATTATGTCGAAGTACAGAATGGAACCGAAACGAATGTGCCTGGTTCATCCATATGTTTATAAAGAGCCAAATATGGTTCTCATCGAGGCAGTCAGAGATGGAAACCCTATGTTAAAAATAGAACCTCCAGTTATAGTATATGAACGCCCGGATGTTTACACAAAACAGCTTTTAGAACAATATAAATCTATGAATGAATAATTGATAGAAACTTTTTAAACAATACAAATCAATAAACAAATAGTTGATAGAAACTTTTTAAACAATACAAATCAATAAATGAACAACTGGGAGGAAAATTATGTCAGGAACTCTTTATTTATGTGCTACACCAATTGGTAATCTGGAAGATATTACATTACGCACACTTCAAACCTTGTTAACCGTAGACTACATTGCTGCAGAGGATACCCGCACAACGCAAAAGCTTTTAAATGCATTTCACATTAACACTGCAACAACCAGTTACCACGAACACAACAAATATGAAAAAGCTGCCTATCTGGTCGGCCTGCTTCAGGAGGGAAAAAATATTGCTTTGGTAACAGATGCCGGCACGCCCGCCATTTCCGATCCAGGGGAAGAAATTGTCCGCCAGGCGTATCAGGCGGGGATTTCTGTTACATCTCTTCCCGGCGCCTGTGCCTGTATTACTGCTCTAAGCCTGTGCGGACTTTCCACCAGAAGATTTGCATTTGAAGGTTTTCTTCCACATGATAAGAAAGACCGCAGCAATATTCTGGAAGCATTAAAAACAGAAACACGCACTATTGTACTATATGAAGCGCCGCATCACCTGAAAAAAACACTTCTGGAATTATATGACGCACTGGGCGACCGAAAAATTACGTTGTGCAGAGAGCTTACAAAACTTCACGAAACTGTCCGTCTTTTCACGCTGTCAACGGCATTAGAGGAAGTGGAAAACAACCAGCCGCGCGGGGAATATGTCCTGGTGCTTGAGGGAATCAGCCAACAAGAGCTTGATATCGAAAAATATAATGAATGGGAATCCGTTTCTATCCCTGACCACATGCAGCAATACTTAGATAAAGGCATGGAAAAAAAAGAGGCCATGAAACAGGTTGCTAATGACCGCGGTGTCTCCAAACGGGACATTTATCAGGCTCTTTTGGAAGAAAAAGAATAAATTAAAAAAAAATGGAAAAAATAATGACAAAACCAATTAACAAATTATCATTTATTTTGATTTGGGGTGTCATTATGCAGCGATTATTTACAAAAAGAAATACGATTGCCATGTTTGCTATTTTTTTCCTTACACTGATTTGCTGGATTTTTGCTCTTGGGCAGCTGATAAACCATTATTTTTCAGATTCGTCCAGAGCAATACCCGCTTTTCTGAATGAACAGACCATATCCTGTTCGGTTGTCTCTACGCCAGAGGAAATTACAGATTATCTAAAGCAATATGACAATAGTATTTCTCTTATTTCCTGTCATGAAGAAAAAAATTATACTGACATGTATTTTTATAGTCCTGTTCTTGCCAAACGCTTTCCAGAAAATTCCTGCCGCGAATTTAATCTGCAGGTAGCGCTTACCAAAGACAAGGTCTATTTTGGAAATCCTATCATTCAGTATGATTTTTAATTAATCAATACTTTTGCCCATATTATTCTTGTGGCATTCTCTTCTCCTTCTGCGGTAAGACATCTCATTGCACAGCATCATCTGGACCAGTGCGCCAAACCAGCGGTTACTGATTTCAGCCTTATAGTCACAATCACATCTTCCAGAGATATCCCTTGCCAGCTTTTCCATGCGGACTTTATCGGGGTATGCATCATACATAAAGCTCCCATCATATTCCAGCTTATCACAGGCCTCCACAATTTCTTTCTGGATTTCCATTACTTCCAATGGATACAAATAATCTATATTTTGTGCAGCCTTATCTTCCCTTTCCTGTGCCATTTCCAAAGGAAATGTCCCTATATTTCCCTTCCCATAGCTTGATTCTCTCATATACGCTCTCGCTTTCTCTTGCTTTTTATTATGTAATATATGCGCATCCCTGCTTCTTCATGCTTTGAAATCAACTAGTACATCGTACTTAAATAACGTGTGCAAATAATTAGATGGTGGTTTCATCC
>JAJQGL010000095.1:0-3877 GCA_021200535.1 Clostridiaceae bacterium
TTTATTATCTCCTGCTGACTTTCCGAGACCACACTTGTAAATTAAATACTATAGTCTACACTTTGATAAGTAAAAGTATTTCCGCTTTGTGTTAGATTTGCCTCAACGCTTTCTCTTGTCACGCTGTTCAATATACTTGTATCAAAAGACTGCCCGAGTTCCCAATTTGGATTAGCAGCTTTAACTGCATTGTAAAGGGCTTTGGTATATGCCTGCTCATATTGCTGAAGTGTCCATGTTCCCTTCAATCTGTCATCAATGTCAATGCTTAATTGATATTCTGTAAAAACAGAGGAACGATTTGTTGTATCGCCATTTGCAACGCCCTTTTCCCGTATAAACTCTGATTTTGTCAAATCAAACATTTTTTGACGGTATTTTTCGGAAACATCAATAATCTGATGACATTCAGAAAGGCTTTTTCCATCTATACACATTCCTGCAACGCCATATGGATTGAGAAGATTTCCGTTAGAATCATACATCTGCATCATATTTTTTATGATAGTATCACGTCCGCCAAAAACCTCATAAATCAGCCGTTCTTTTTCGGACATGGCTGCTTCATTCGCAATAATATCATTTAAATGATCCCTTTCAACTGCCTTATATTGCGCACTATTCGTATTGATTCCGCTGCTGTTGGAATTATTATTAATACCGTTTACATATGGATTTATCGTTAATGACATATCGTATACCTCCCTTTATCTTTCTTTTAAAGCCGCTTATCTTTCTTTTAAAGCCGCTCAATGAATTCACATAATCCTACCCTATTCTATTTATCGGAATGGGGCCCGTAAAATTTAATATTGATTTAGTCAAATAATTCATACATAAGCAACACAATGAAAGAGCCGGAATGAGTGACCAAAGTGGTGCGGGAGCGCAGGACAAGACATTTGGCAGCTTTGGCGTCAACTTCATTCAGTTCAAAAGATAAGTCCGTATGGTGCCGCTGGTGGACGGCCAAAAGTAGGGAATATGCCAGTTTTTTTCATTTCTGCCTGTTTAAAGGTGCAAAAACAGCCAAAATATGTTAAGATGGACGATAAGTATATATGATAATTTTGAGTGGGTGTAGTTTATTTTGGAGGGATAGCATGAGCAATGAGAACAGGAATAACCATTTTGATCCGATCTTAAATATTCCGACAATGGAAGAGTTAGACAGGCAGTGGCAGGAAATACAGGCGCAGCAGAACGCAGGAAAGAATAATTCAAAAGCAGCCGCTTCCTCGGCACGGAACGGACAAAAAAGGGCGAACGCGAGGCCGTCAGGAAATAGACAGGCGAATGCCGGCAGCAGACAGACAGCTTCAGGGCGAAATACATCCAGAACAGCGGCGGGGAGACCGAAAAACAGCTCCGATGCCAGACAAAATACAGGACATCAGGACGATTTAAGGCAGAACCGTTTGAAAAAAGATACAGTCAATTCCTCAAAGGCAAAGGGTAAAAAAAAGAAAAAGAAGAGGTTTAAAAAGCTGCGGTTCTTTTTCAAACTGTTCTTTTTGTTCCTTCTGCTGGGGATTCTGGCTGTTCTTGTATTTTTTTATTTTAAATATGGAGACGATCTTCTGGCATGGAAAAACGAGGCAAAGCAGCTGGTGGAGGAATCTGATCTGAGTACCTTTCGGGCGTCGGAGACCAGTTATATTTATGGAGCAAACAAAAAGCTTATCGTTAAGCTTAAAGGAGATAAGGATACCAGTTATCTGGAATTTGAGGATATTCCGCAGGCGGCGATTGACTGTATGGTTGTGACGGAGGACCGTGATTTTTATGAACATTCCGGCATTAGCATTTTATCAACGCTCAAGGCGGGAGTCTTGTATGTAAAAGCCAAGATTATGGGGGACAGCAGCTTTAGCCGCGGAGGAAGTACAATTACACAGCAGCTGGCGAAAAATATCTGGCTTTCCAATGAGAAATCAGAGGAACGAAAGATCCGCGAGATGTTTATTGCATATGAGCTGGAGAAAAAATACACCAAGGATCAGATCATGGAATTTTATTTGAACAATATCTGCTTTGCAAATGCCCATTTTGGAATTGAGGCGGCAAGCAAGGCATATTTCAGCAAATCAGCAAAAGATCTGAGCCTGGCAGAGATCGCGTTTCTGTGTGCGATTCCAAATAGGCCGGAAACCTATGACCCTTTGAAAAATTACAGCAATACAAATGAGAGAAAGGAACGTATTTTGTCGCAGCTTCTGGAAGAAGGGAAGATCAGTGCGGCAGAGTACAGTGATGCAAAATACGAAAAGATCGTTTTGGATCCTGCAGAGGCGACGAAGACAAAGGATTATATGACAACATATGCGATTTCCTGTGCAACAAAAGCACTGATGGAGCAACAGGGATTTGAGTTTCAATATGAATTCGACAGCGACGAAGAGCAAGAGGAGTATGAGGATGATTACAACGAGATGTACAATGAATGCCACAGCGCTCTGTATACCGGCGGATATCGAATATATACATCCTTGAGTTCATCGAAACAGAAAAAGCTTCAGAAATCGGTGAACCAGACGCTGAAAGGCTTTACGGGCAAATCAGATGGCGTCTATAAAATGCAGGGGGCGGCGACTTGTATTGACAATGAAACCGGATTTGTTGTCGCGATTGTCGGCGGCAGAAAGCAGAAGGATACGGTTGGATACACTCTGAACCGTGCTTTTCAGAGCTATCGGCAGCCGGGAAGCTGTTTTAAGCCGCTTGTGGTTTATACGCCGCAGTTAGAGCGCGGTTATACGCCGGATACTATTGTGGACGATACGTATTTTGAGGGCGGGCCGAAAAATTCAGGCGGAACCTATGATGGAAAGATTACGCTGCGCCGTGCTGTTGAAAAGTCTAAAAATGTTGTAGCCTGGAAACTGTTTCAGGAATTGACGCCGACGGTTGGGCTGTCCTATGTTTTAAAAATGAACTTTTCCCAGATTGTAGACAGTGATTATTATCCGGCTGCTTCTCTGGGCGGACTGACCAATGGCGTCAGCACCGTAGAAATGGCGTCTGCTTATGCAACCATTGCAAATGACGGAATTTACAGGGAGCCGACCTGCATCCGGAAGATCACGGACAGCAGTGGCAATGTGGTAGTCAACAATACAAAAAACAGAGAGCAGAAGCAGGTTTATGAGGAGAATGCTGCACGGGCAATGACAGATATTCTGACCGGCGTTCTTTCCAATGGAACAGCTGCGGGCAATGGCCTTACAAATATGCCATCTGCCGGAAAGACCGGAACAACAAGTGATCAGAAAGACGGATGGTTTTGCGGATATACGCCGTATTATACGACGGTTGTATGGGTTGGTTATGATTCGCCGCAGACGCTGAGTGATTTATATGGCAGTACGTATCCGCTGACAATTTGGAGAGATTATATGGAACAAATCCACAGTAATCTGGAACGCGTTGAATTTGAAGCGTATGATGACGGGTCTTCCTCCAGTGATTCATCAACGGATGATGAAGAGGAAGATGTGCAGCAGTATGATCCGGATATAACAGAGGAGCCGGATGCGGCGGAGGTAACAGCGACGCCGGAGGCGACCAAAAAGGTGAAAAAAACAAAGGAACCGGAGGCAACACAGGAGCCGACAGCTGAGCCGACGCAGGAACCGCAGCAGGAAATTGATGATGATCCGGAGGATATTATTTCGGATGATGATCCAGAGGATATCGTGGAATAAAAAAGAACAGAAGGGCAGTATGATAATCCGGAAGATACAGTAAAAGACAGAAGGGCAGTATGATAATCCGGAAGATACAGTAAAAGACAGAAGGGCAGTATGATAATCCGGGAGATATAGTAAAAGACAGAAGGGCAGTATGATAATCCGGAAGATATAGTAGAAAAAAGAAA
>JAJQGL010000095.1:3977-31079 GCA_021200535.1 Clostridiaceae bacterium
AGTAAAAGACAGAAGGGCAGTATGATAATCCGGAAGATATAGTAGAAAAAAGAAAGGCAGAATGATACGATGGTAAGCATTAGCTTATGTATGATTGTAAAAAATGAAGAAAAGGTATTGGCGCGCTGTCTGGAAAGCCTTGCTCCCTGGATGGATGAAATCATCATTGTGGACACCGGCTCAGAGGACAGGACAAAAGAAATTGCTGCCGGGTATACGGATCAGATTTATGATTTTGCATGGACGGGAAGCTTTTCTGACGCCAGAAATTTTGCGGCATCAAAAGCGACGAAGGAGTACATTTATACAGCAGATGCAGATGAATATTTAGACGAGTTAAACCAGAAAAAGCTCGCGCAGCTCAAGTCAATTTTGCTGCCGGAGGTTGAGATTGTTCAGATGCTTTATTGTACGAAAGGCGAGTATAATACGGTTTATAATTTTGAAAAGGAATATCGGCCGAAGCTGTATCGGCGGCTGCGGAGGTTTGTCTGGATTGACCCGATTCATGAAACGTTGCGCATAGATCCGATTGTCTATGACAGCCAGATTGAGATAATACATGCTCCGGAAGGAAATCATGCGGGAAGGGATCTTGCGGCACTGTTTGCCGCGGGAAGCAGAGAAGAACGTTTTTCTAAAAATCTGCATCATATGTATGCGATGGAACTGTTTATTTCGGGAGAGGATGATGATTTTGTCAAAGCGATTCCTGTATTTGAAAAAACATTGGATGAAAATGACCGAAGTATAGATGAAATCAAGGAAGCGATTTGCGTATTGGCAAGAGCGTATCGCGTGAAAGGCGATACGGCAAAATTTTTTAATTGTGCACTGAAGGATGCCATAACGGCCTCTTGTGCGGAAATCTGTTGTGAACTGGGGAAATATTATGAGGGGACAGGAGAGTTTTCAGAGGCAATCCTCTGGTATCAGAATGCGGCAACCGAGACAGAAAGCATCCTTGACATCCGCACATCCGGCGAAATTCCACAGCAGTCCCTGGAACGGCTGAAGCGTTTTCATCTGAAAGAACCGACGTAGTATGGAGGTGAAATATGGAAAATGACTATATGACGATTGATGCGTCAACAGCAAAAAAAATAGAGGATAAGATGCCGATGGAGAGCGAATTGTACGAGCTTGCCGATCTTTTTAAGGTATTTGGGGATTCTACAAGAATTAAAATCCTCTATGTGCTGTATGAAAACGAAATGTGTGTTTACGATATAGCGAATCTTTTAAATATGACACAGAGCGCTATTTCTCATCAGCTTCGGGTATTGAAGCAGAATCGGTTGGTAAAATACCGGAAAGAGGGGAAAACTGCGCTGTATACCCTTGCAGATGAGCATGTGTTTACCATTCTCAGCCAGGGAATGGAGCATATTGAAGAATAGTGTGAAAAATAAGCTTGATAGCTTATTTTTCACAATCCTCTGTAAGAGGATTTGGCTATTTGTGCAGGAGCGTCACAAATAGCTTTGATGGCATCCCGTCGCGTAAAACGCTCCGGAATGGAGAATAGTATGAGAGAATGCAGCTCTTTCATAGTTATTTGCACTGCCGACTGGAAAGCGGCGGAATAGGGATTGAAATGAGGATTTATCCAAGATGGAACCGGACAATCATTTTGAATACAGATTGCCCGGTTCCATATTAATTTCGGATATGAGATTAAAATGATAGGATTCGACCCATTGCATACAGCGGTTGTAGCCAGCCATTTCCAGAATCTGTTTCGGGTTATGTGCGTCAATCCCCAGAATGCAGCTGCTCCCCGCCTTTTTGGCGATTTGCAGAAAGCGGTCGGAAGGATAGTTCCGTCCCTCCAGAGCGCCCAGCAGGTTCAGCTCTATTGGTATCTGCCGTTTCTTTAAATACTGGCAGAGCCTTGTCATCTCCTGTTCATACAGTGCGGCGGAGCCTGTATAATGAATCAGATCGGGATGTGCTATATACAGGTATCTTCCGGAATCCATGGCTTCTATTACGGTATCGACATAACGTATCAGCCGGGAATCATCCTGTGTCGGCTGGCCGGTATAGACACTATCGTTTTCCACGCCCAGAAAATGCTGCCCGAGAATCATGTAATCAACCGGGTAATCTGCCAGAAGCTTATCCTGTTTTTCCATCAGTGACGGGATATATTCTGCTTCAAAGCCGGCGTATAATGTAATGTCTGCAGCATATTCCTTTTTCAGGCGTTCTATTGAATCAAAATAATTATCCAGCTGGGACGGGAGCATCCGGATATTGGACACATAGCCGTCATTAAAAATCCAAGGGCAGTGGTCTGAAAATCCAAGGATGTCAAGTCCTCTCTCAATGGCTGCCTCGACGTATTCCCTGTCGTCTCCAACAGCGTGCTGACAGCGTGCCGTATGCGTGTGATAATTTGCTTTCATAGGAGTAATCATCCCTTCTTTTCAAATTAATATTTTCAATATAATGGGTTTTGCGCCGCACAAATACAGCGTTTTTGGTGTTATTCTTCGTGCCGGACAGAAAGTCCGGTAAAGCGGGACCAGATTTTTTCTGTGCCGGAATTGACCGCGTATAAACCAATCATAACACCGGTAAAACCATTGGCAACCTCAGAAGAAAGGTAGCGTGTGTTGGCATCGGCAAGGTGAAGTTCCTTTTCATCTGCCAGCAGATAAAAATGATATTGTTCTGCTTCTGCCTGAATCCGTATTGAGACAGAATCTCCCGGAAGCGTAACTTTTTCACTTTCCTGGCTGACGCAGCCGATCGTCTGACGGACAAAAACAGATACAGCGCCGGAAATTCCCATTTCCCGTGCGGCAATTTCATAGTGGTGCTGCTCGTCCATGTAAAGTGTGATGCCGGCTTCCTGCTTTTGCGGCGAAATCTGACAGTCAATGATCAGGTCAAACTCTGTCTGCCGGATTAGCGCGCAGGTTGGCGAATCTATGTCGTTTAGTGTAATAGCCGTCCCGGCAAGGCACAGTGCGTCTGTTTCAAAGCGGTAATTTTCCCACTGTGGAGTGCGCAGATAAACCCAGTCCAATTTTGGGGACAGGTTTTTAAAGGTTTTTTTGTAAGAAAGGGTCTGCGGTGCAAAAGTAATGTGATCCGGCAGGGAAACCTCCATGGGAGCTGTGGCGTTTTCACCGATCACAAACCAGCCGTCATCCTGCCAATAAAGCGGTTCCATGCAGGTTTCACGTCCTAGATGATGGAATGTAAGCCATCGATGTATCTGGCGGAATGCCAGATGGCAGAACCACCAGTTGCCATGGGCATCTTCTAAAATATCGCCATGTCCTGCTCCCTGCAGCTGGTATCCTCCCAGATTGCGGTTCGTAAGAACCGGATTGCCCGGATATGGTTCGTAAGGCCCCCAGATCGAATGGCTGCGTGCATAATTTACCATATGACCATATTCTGTGCCGCCTTCCGCTTCTACCAGGTAATAGTATTCGCCAAAGCGGTACAAATGCGGAGATTCCAGAAAACGTCCGCCTGTTCCCTGCCATAGCTCACGGCTCGGCGATAATTTCTTTCCGGTTTGAATGTCAATTTCGCACATCTGGATACAGCCAAGACCATTTGCGCCGGTTCCATTGCTGATAAAATAGGTTTTTCCGTCCTCAAAAAAGAGCGAAGGATCAATTCCATCCTGTTCTACAACGACAGGTTCTGACCATTCACCGTAGATATCATCAGTATAAACATAAAAATTCTGATGATAGGTATCATTTGTGGTCACCATGTAAAAACGGCCCTCATTGCAGCGGATCGTTGGTGCAAAAACGCCGCCGGAGCTGTTTACTTTTTCCAGCGCAATCTGGGATGGCCTTGTCAGACAGTGTCCAATCTGTTTCCAGTTAATCATATCGGTACTTTCAAATACCGGCACGCCTGGAAAATACTGAAATGTGCTGCACACCATATAATATTTATCCTGATAGCGGCACATGCTTGGGTCAGGGTACATTCCCCTCAATACGGGATTCTGAAATTTCATAGATTTTACCAGCCTTTCTGTATAATAATATAAAGTTGTCAGGGTCAAAAGGATTTGTCCCTGAATAATAATGCAGACTCTTACGCACTGCATACTCCTGGCATGCAGGAAATATGCCAGTGCAGCGAACATTGGCATATACAGGCATGTGTCATCACTGCCTTATATAAATATAACACGGAAACGAAAGAAAGCCAATAAAAAAAGCAAAGCGAAATGTCGGAAATGTCGGAAATGCCAATTAGGAATTGTACTTGCCTTTTGGGTTGAAAAATGCTATACTAACTTCCGTTGGCTGCGATATGGTAGCTATCTGCGGATATGGCGGAATTGGCAGACGCGCCAGATTTAGGTTCTGGTGGGGATACCCGTGCAGGTTCAACTCCTGTTATCCGCATGAAAGATTAGAAACCACAGAAGATCATGAATCTACGCTTCATGATCTTGCTGCGCCCTCACATGCTGGCATTTATATCTAGGATATCATCAAATGGAATTTTTGTCTGCACAATTTGCAGGACTCTGCTGTTGCTGTCCAGGCGTGCAAGCTTTCCGGTGATTTTTAAATATTCATTTTTGCGGAAATAAATAACAGTCAGCATATCGCCGCATTGTATCTGCTGTAATATCTGGTTGAGCTCTTCGGCCCGGTCTTCAGACAGCTCTGGTTTTTGTGCAGTGATATGCTCTTTTTCTGCCAGTGCTTCTGGCAGGCCTTTTAGGGCAGCAAAAGGCATAAATTGTTTTGCTCTTTCTGAAATCATCATTTTCTGTTTTGGTTTTTTGGCCATTTCATTCTCCGTTCTATCGTGTTTTTTCTTCGCCGCTTTTGTGCCCGCCAATCTGTCTGTTGCGCTCCTGGGCTGTGGCATCTTCCTGCAAATCCATCCCCCGCAGGATTGCATTTTTTCCAAATCTTTTTTTAATGGAGATCACTGTTTCCTGGAGTTTCCGGTTTTTCTGCAGATCTCCGGCATCATCAAAAAGACTGTATTGTCTGTATTCTTCCGGGATTACGCGATTACAGGTGATCGTGATGCGCCGAATCAGGCATGCCGGATTTATAATGTTTTCGTACAGCTTTACAATCGCAGGGATCAGAACCATGTCTGCGTTGCTCTCTGTTGAAAGCGGAACAGTACCGCTGGCGGAAGGCATATTATGCCGTTTGGCATAACCGACATGCAGGGTTACGGAGCTTGTAACCAGTTTTTGATCCACCATTTCCAGACAGAGTGAATCCATCATTTCTTTTACAATTAATTTTCCAGATTCAAATTCATAGTCCTTCATTAAAACCTGTCCGCTGGACAGACAGTTACTGGACGGACGGTAGGCTTTGATGTCGGCTATTGTCACAGGTTCTCTGCCCCACGCATGGTCAATCAGGAGCTCAGCGTCAATACCAAATTTGTGATACAGAACCGTCTCGTCTGCATCGGCGATTCCTTTCATTGTATGGATTCCGCAGCTTTCAAGCTGTCTGGCAATGCCTTTGCCAATCCGCCAGAAATCTGTGATGGGTCTGTGGTTCCATAGCTGTCTGCGATAGGCTTCCTCGTCCAGAAATGCCATGAAATCCGGTGCATGTTTTGCCGTGATATCCAGGGCAATTTTGGCCAGGTAAAGATTTGTTCCGATGCCGCAGGTTGCTCTGATACCAGTGTGCTCATAAATATCATCCAGGATTGTCCGGCCAAGCTCCTGCGGCGTCATCTGGTACAAGGAAAGATATTCTGTAATATCAAGGAAGGCTTCGTCAATCGAGTAAACATGAATGTCATTGCTGGAAATATATTTTAAATAAATGCCGTAAATAGATGCAGAGTAGTCAATATATTTCTGCATGCGTGGCGGCGCTGTTATATATTTGACGTTTCGCGGAATTTCGAAGACACGGCAGCGGTTTGGGATGCCCAGTGCTTTCATCGCAGGCGTGATGGCAAGACAGATTGTCTTATCGGAGCGCTCCGGATCGGCGACAACAAGATTTGTAGTCATAGGATCTAAGCCGCGTTCTACACATTCTACAGATGCATAGAAGGACTTTAGATCAATGCATAGATAAAAGCGATTCACTGAAAACACCTCCTTGACAAAGACGAACTAATGTTCTACTATAAATACTAACACATATAAGTTGTGCTGGCAATATCCCTTTTGCCGCCTAAATCATTTTATATATTACATAAAACAGTTTTTTCGGAGGAATTTATGATAAACAAAAGAAAATTTTTTTATAAGAAAAAAATCATAGCAATCTTTTTAGCCGCTCTTCTGGGATTTTCCGGATGCTCTGTATCGGAGCTGCAAAGTGCTGTCAATGAGCTGGAGAGTTTGCAGAAACAGGAGGAAAGCGCAGAAAGTGCCGTTTCCCCGGAGGATGTTCCGGAATTTGCCGGAGAGCCATATGTGACGATTGGTGACAATCAGCCGGAATTTGACGAACAGGATTTTACAACGGAGGCGTTTGAGATTTATGCAGAGCTGGATGATTTGGGACGCTGCGGCACGGCTTACGCAAATATCTGTGAAGAGCTGATGCCGACTGAGGAAAGGGGAAGCATCGGACAGATCAAGCCATCTGGCTGGCATACTGTGAAATACAACTGCGTAGATGGCAAATATCTTTACAACCGTTGTCATTTGATCGGATATCAGCTGGCAGGGGAAAATGCCAATGAAAAAAATCTGATTACCGGAACCAGATATTTGAATGTAGACGGTATGCTGCCATTTGAGAATCTGGTGGCGGATTATGTAAAAGAGACAGATCATCATGTGCTTTACAGAGTGACACCGATTTATCAGGGGGATAATCTGGTGGCAAGCGGTGTTCAAATGGAAGGCTATTCTGTGGAGGACCAGGGAGAAGGGATTTGTTATAATGTCTATGTATATAATGAACAGCCCGGAGTTGTGATTGATTACGCAACAGGGGAGAGTGCACTGGAAGAATAATTCACTGAAACAATACCCCGCAGTACCATTAAAATGGGGCAGAGGACAGCGGGGCTGCTGAACCGATACAGAGAGAATGGGCTATAAGCGGAGCTTCCTTTTTGGAGGAAAAGAAAGCAGTGGTACTTCATATAATTTTTTGATTTGTTTGACAACTAAATCAGGATCATTTTTGTGGATGGTATAATTATATTTTCCGTCAACGCTTCCGAACGTGATGGTTTGCGTGCAGTTTAATGAAGCCTGCAGATAGTGAATCATATTTTCCTTGCTTGCATTTTTGTTATATATTTTTAAATAGGAATACCCGTCAAAATCGGTGGATGGGTAGCTGATAATCCGGAGAGACTGTTTTAAACCGTTTTGCTCCAGCTCTTGTGCAAGTGCAAGGATTCGTTCTGTCCGGTCAATCACCATCAGATAAACACTGGAAAGTCCTTCCGGCAAATCGCGGTATAAATAGTTGCGGTAAGGAGAGGCATAAAGCGAATCATGTATTTCCTGTTCTGCAGGATTTTGAAAATCCTGATGATAGATTACCAGCATATCTTCTAAAATAACATTAATAAAACACTGGAATCCCTGTGCGCGGATAAAATCAACCGTACGGCAGGTCTTTTCGTAAGATATGGTATATACTTTTAAGTATTGTTTCCTGCTGATATCATATAAAACAGCGCCATCCATTGCGATGACCGGCAGCTTCAGATGAACCTCCTGCATAGATTCAATCAGGGAGGCAGGCGTGCGCATTGTTGCAATCGTGATGTGGGCGCCGTCGTGAATCATTTGATTCAGTTCTACTTTACTGTATGCGGACAGATGATCTCCGGTAAACAGAAGAGTATCATCCAGTCCGGAGATAAACAGAAGATCCCGTCTTTTTTTGTGCGGCAGATGAAAAGCATTTACCAGCATTCCGATCACAATGCCAATCATTGTATCACTGACACGGCTCCATACAAAGAAAAATGGATTTCCGTCTTCTATATGTATTACAACAATGCTGAGAAATACCACGCAGGAAAAATAAGATGCATCCTGTTTGCGCAGCAGTACAGTAGTGTATATTATAGGAATAATCATCAGGGAGATCATTGCGTATTGCAGCAAATCATAGCGCGGGTTATTCTGAAGCACATAAAAGTTGATCAAAATGACAAGCAAGCCAAAAAAGGCACCTGTCAGTGTACCGATAGTCCGCTGCAGCGCTTTTTTCAGGCTGGTTTCTACATATGGCTGGATGCACCATAAAACTGCCAGCTGTGAATAAAAAACCGCTCCCTGCCTGCCTCTTAAAAGATAAACGAGATAGCAGAGAAATACTGCAATGCCCGATTTTATCATCCTCATGCCGATTTTTGGCAAGCCCATTTTCGGCAAACCGATTTTTGGCGTGCCAGTTTTTGATATAGCAGCTTTTGGCATATCGTTTTTTGGCACGCCAAATTTAGGCTTATTCAATTTTTTCATAGCGGTTCCAGATTTTATCTTCTCCGCAGACATGTTTTGTACCGTCGCTGTCTACAATAATATAATCGTTTTCATTGATAAAGGTTTTTCCACGGCGGTGGGAAACATATGGACACACGATTTTGCCGTTATCAAGTGTGACCTGCATCAGGTGGTCTGTGACAATCCATCCTGTAGTAATCACATCAGAAAAAAGCTCATAGCCATCTTCCAGATTTTTTCCGGTTTCGTATTTTATGACTTCACATTCCAGAGTAGTACGTCTGCACTTCATAGTTACCTCCATTCCGAAGCGTTTCGTGCGGAGCAACATGCCGAAACCCCATATTTTCGGCTGTGATCACTGAATTTGTAAACGCTTCAGCGCAAATTTTTGGGTTGTCCTGTCAGATTTTCGATGTACTAGGACAAGCGTATCTTTTTTATAAAATAAGTATACCTGTTTCTGCCGTGAAAAGCAATTTGTTTTTCACGGCAGAAACAGTTTAGTTTATTTTTTCCACTTCGTCGCTTGCCTCACTGATAATATAGTGCGGGCGGTGTTTTGTCTCGTTAAATATTTTTGCAATATACTGCCCGATGATGCCGATTGCAAAAAGCTGTATTCCGCCGAGAAAAATAATAATGCAGATCATAGAGGCCCAGCCCTGTACCGGGTCGCCGAAGGCTAGTCTGCGGATGATGATAAACAGGATGGCAAGGAAAGCGATGCCCGTGCAGGTAACTCCCATCCATGAAGCGATACCCAAAGGCATCTGGGAAAAGCTGATAATTCCTTCAATCGAATATTTAAACAGGGAAAAGAAATTCCATTTTGTCTCACCGGCGGTCCGCTCTACATTTTCATATGGATACCAGTAGGTGCGGTAGCCAATCCAGCCAAAGATGCCCTTTGAAAAGCGGTTTCTTTCGCCTATTTTTACGATTGCGTCAACCATTTCGCGCTTCATTAAGCGGTAATCCCTTGCACCATCAACGATATCCGCATCTGAAATATGGTTCATTAGTTTATAAAATTGCCTGGCGAAAAAGGAGCGGATTTTTGGCTCGCCCTCTCTGCTGACGCGCCTTGTGGCAACACTGTCGTATTCGTTGGTTTCTAAAATTTTCATCATTTCCGGAAGCAGTGAGGGCGGATCCTGTAAATCTGCGTCTATGATTGCCACGTAATCTCCGGTAACATTGCAAAATCCTGCATACATTGCCGCTTCTTTTCCAAAATTTCGTGAAAACGACAGATACCTGACATACTCTCTTTTTTGTGCAAGCTCCCGGATGATATCTAAGGTTTTATCGCCGGAGCCATCGTTTACAAAGAGCAGCTCAAAGCTGTATTCCGGCATCTGGGATACCACATGGTTTATTTCACTGTCAAAAGCATAGAGACATTCCTCTTCGTTGTAGCACGGCACGATTAGGCTGATTTTTTGCATTGTCTTTCCTCCCCATTAAAATAGCAGCGATACGTAAAATCCCCATTTGGTTCTTATATTAGTATAGCATAATCCGGGCAGCTGTGGATAGCATTGTGTGATTTTCTTTTTTGTGGTATGATTCGTTATGCAGAAGTATTGTTATACAGGCGCGATATGGTATTGATGCACGGAAGGGAATGGGGTGCGGCATTTTGCTATGGCGCTGGGAAATTGGGGGATTTGTAATGAAAGATAAAGTAAAGAAGATAGTTGCGGCATTTCTTGCGGTGTCGATGGCCGGAAGCCTTGTCGGATGCAATGAATCGAAAAAGGAACCGAGGCCAACGCCGAAAGCGACGACAAATGTGGATTCAGGCAATACCAATGCAACCGGTCAGGGGGAAGGCCAGTCTGACGAGCCGCTTGTGATCGGATGCTCCGAATTTACGCAGAACTACAATCCGTTTGTATCGGGAAATGACGCAGATAAACAGGTAGTTGAGCTGACGCAGATAAAACTGTTTGGCACAGATCGTTCCGGGAGAATGGTTTATAAGGGAATTGATGGGGAACTCCGAAGCTACAATGATACTAATTATACGTATTACGGAGCTGCAGACCTGACGATTGATTATAACGAAAAAAAAGACGAGACAACATATCGGATTGAGCTGCGGGATGATCTGACCTTTAGTGACGGTGAAAAAATCACAATGGATGATATCCTTTTTTCTATGTATGTGCTCTGTGACAATTCATATGATGGGGATTTGGCGCTTGGGGATATGCCGATTAAGGGGCTTTTGAATTATCAGGCAAACAATTCCAAAGCAGAAAAGATATCGGATAAAAGAGTGGCGCGTTATATAGAAAAGATGCCTTCCAGGCTGCAGCAATGGATTCAGGACAATATTATCGAAAAAGAAATTTCAGATGGTATGAAATACTGCAGAAAGAATTATTCGTCGCAGGGGTATTCTTCGGCACAGGAGTATTTTCAGGAAAAATACCAGATCAGCGGAAAGGGCCTGACAGAGAAGCAATGTGTGAAAAAAGCTGCCGCAGTTTACCAAAAACGGGGGTACCGCGTGCTGGCAAAAACTGTTTATCAGGACAAGACATATTACGATGGACAGGTTGAGGCGCAGTGTCGGATTTTTCTGGCAGCCGGAAAAGGAAAAAAGGTAAAGAGCATTTCCGGCATTCGACAGGTTGGCGAGTATGAGCTTGAAATCACAACATATGGTTACAATCGTTCAATGAGCGCTGCACTGCAAATTCCGGTATGTGCGCTGCACTACTATGGAGATACGACTTTGTTTTCTCCGGAAAAGGGGAAATTTGGTTTTCGGAGAGGAGATATTTCAACGGTATGCTCGCATAAGGCCTGGCCAATGGGGGCGGGAGCGTACCGGTTTGTTAAATATGAGGATGGGGTTGTATATCTGACTTCAAATGAAATGTATTATTTGGGTTGTCCGGAAATTGCCTTTGTGCAGCTCAAGGAGATGAATGACGTCCTGAAGGAGACGAGGGAACAGCTTGCCCTTGCTGCGCAGGAAGAAGAAAAAACAAGCAGAACACAGCAGGATGACGAAACGACAGAAATGCCAATCGAAACAGCGGCTCCGGTTGCAGAGGCAGTAGAGCTGAAAGAGGGGACGGTAGATGTGATTTCCGGAAATTTCAGCAACGAAGATTTGTTGTATATTTCCTCGCTCAATTCGGGCGGAACGTTGTCAGGGAATGTGGTTGACACACAGTTTATTGGAGAGGGCGAATATCAGTATATTGGCATCCATGCAGGGAATGTGAAAGTAAACGGTAAAAAATCCGAAAAGAAATCTAAATATCTGCGTACCGCATTGGCAACGGTCTTTAGTGCGGCAAAGGAGACGCTTCTTGAAGAAAAATATCACAGTGTCGGGATACTTGAATACCCGGTTTGTTCGAATTCGTGGGTGGCTCCATCAAAGGAGGATGCAGATTATGAGGAAGCATATGCAAAGGATCTGACAGGGGAGCTAATCTATGAAAATACAGAGGGCGAAGAGAAAATGCCGGCCGCATGCCAGGCAGCGCTGCAGTATCTGAAAGCAGCGGGATATCAGATTGAGGGAAATAAGGCGGTTAAAGCGCCGAAGGGCGCATCGCTGCAGTATACGATTCTGGTGCCAGGCGGCAGTGAAAATGATTTATATTCCGTGGTGCAAAGTGCTGCGGAGGCATTGAAAACAATAGGAATCCGGATAAAAGTGAAAAAAGTATGCACAACAGAGGCGCTGAACCGGATTTTGCAGAAAGGCAGTCAGCAGCTGTGGGTTGGAACCAGAGATCTGGAGGATATGGATTTTGCAGACAGATATACTTCCGGAGCAGAAAAAAATATTTTCGGCATTCAGGATAAAAAGCTGGATCGATGTGCTGCGCGGCTGGAGAAGCTTCTTTCGTCAGAGGTACGGCAGCAGACATATCGCAAATGTTTTGAAAGGCTGATGGAGCAGGCAGTTGAGGTGCCAGTCTGCGAGACCAGAAAAATTGTACTGTTCAGCAGCAGCCGGATTGACAGCAGCACGATTCCAGATGACATTACGCAGTATTACAGCTGGATGGATGTCATTCAGAAAATGAAGATGGATTAAGGCAAGAGGGGAGAATGTTTATGGGGAATGGGCAAACAGAGATGAAAGAGGAGAAAAAACAGGAAGCCGGAGCGCCGGAGCAAACGGACGAGGAGAACTGGCAGGAAGCTGAAGCGCCGGAGCAAACGGACGAAAAGAAAATTCACTGGTTTCATCTAAATGCGAAATATATGTCGGTTTGCCGCTATACAATCTTTGTGATTTTTGCTGCGATCCTGCTCTATATGCTGATATCGCACTGGCATCAGACGACGGCATTTGTCAGAGGCTTTTTCGGCGTGCTGACGCCGTTTTTGATCGGTGTTTTAATTGCCTATTTTTTATCACCGCTTACATCACTGATTGAAAAGGGGATTCAAAAAACCATTGCGAAAGGAAAGAAAAGAAAGCTGGTGTTTATCCTTTCCATGATCTTTTCCTATGTTATTGTGCTGGGCTTTATTACGATTGCATTTGTATTCATTATTCCGCAGATGGGACAGAGTATTCAGGAGCTGACGAACCGGATTCCGGAGGTCTACAAAAATATAGCGGAGGCCCTGACGGAATTTCAGTATAAGCATCCTGAGCTGGATGTGAACATGCTCAATGAAAGCCTGAAAGATATTGTGCCAAATCTGGTAAAGACAGGTACGAATTTGGTGGGAATACTGCTTCCGTATGTCTATTCGCTTTCGATATCTATCGTAAAATTTGCAATTAATATTTTGCTGGGAATCATCATTTCGGTTTATATGATTTACAGCCAAAAGAAATTCCGCTATCAGGCGAAACGTGTGGTATATGCTGTTTTTTCAGAGGAAAAGGGCGATGCGATCTGCCAGACTGTGAGAGAGTGCAATGATATTTTCGGGGCATTTTTAATCAGTAAGGCGATCGATTCTCTGATTATTGGCTGTCTGTGCTGCATCGTGATGAATATCATTGGGCTTCCTTATGCGGTCCTGCTCAGCGTTATTGTTGGAATTACCAATATGATTCCCTATTTTGGGCCGTTTATCGGAGCTGTGCCGGGTGTAGTGATCTACCTGTGTACAGATTGGGAATCGGCAATCATTTTTGCGGTTATGATTCTGGTTCTGCAGCAGTTTGACGGTTTGATTTTAGGACCGAGGCTGTTAGGCCAGTCCACCGGTTTAAGCCCAATCTGGGTAATCTTCGCCATTACGGTGGGCGGCGCTTACTTTGGGGTGATCGGGATGTTTATTGGAGTGCCGATTGTAGCAGTTCTGGCATTTCTGCTCGATAAGCTGATTAGCGGAAAGCTGCGCGGCAAGAAAATAAAAGCTTTGGAGGCGGAGCACTAGTACAGCGGACAAAAAGTAACTGCGCAGATGGCAGAACTGTACTAGCATTAGCGGTGTGCGAGCACGCGGCAGATTGGATTTCCGAGCTGATAGAATTTTTCTTCGTATTCTGTCATGGTATTATCCGGCGCCGGGCCATTCGCGTGTAAATGGTAGCTTATTTCATCGGCAGTCCAGCCTGCCTGTGCGAGCTGTTCCAGCGAGAAGTCAAAAAGAGGGCGGTTGTCTGTTTTAAACTGCAGCCAGCCGTCTTTTTTTAATATTTTATCATAGCGCTCCAGAAAACGGCTGGATGTCAGCCGCCTTTTGGCATGGCGGTCCTTCGGCCAGGGGTCAGAAAAATTCAGATAGATTCCCGACACTTCTCCGGCTGCAAAATACTCCGTAATGTTTTCTGCGTCCATGCGCAGAAAAAGCAGAGTGTCCGTTTCCAATTCTTCCCGTTTGTCAAGGGCGCGAACCAAAACGCTGGAATATTTTTCTATCCCGATATAGTTAATGTCCGGATTTTGTCTGGCGAGGGAAGTGATAAACTGTCCCTTTCCCATGCCGATCTCAATGTGAATCGGGTGGTTGTTATGAAAGTAATCTGGATTCCATTTTCCGCGAAAATCTGCGCCGTCAGTTCCGTCTGTCTGGATGGTATATGGGTTTTCTAAAATCCGTTCCTGAGAGCCGTGTACATTTCGAAGTCTCATTTGCAGCCTCCTGTCCTTCTTTTGACATTTCTATCCGTTATTATAAATGTATTCCAGTGAAAAAAGCAAGCAGTAGTTTTTGCTCTTTTCCTGTCGGTGTGTTATACTAAAATGTACATGTATTTTTGGGGTTTGTAATAACGTGAACAGATCATTTACATTGAATGGAGGGAGAAAATGGGAACGAGGATTTTTATTGATGGCAGTGAGGGGACAACTGGACTGCGCATTGACGAACGTTTTCAGGGCAGGGAGGATGTTGAGATTTTAAAGATTGATCCGGCAAAGCGCAAGGACAGGGAAGAGAGGGCAAAGCTGATCAACGCTTCGGATATTACCTTTTTATGCCTTCCGGACGCGGCGGCGAGAGAATCGGTTTCACTGGTGGAGAATGAAAAGGTCTGCATTATTGACACTTCAACGGCGCACCGGACAGAGGAAGGCTGGGCATATGGATTCCCTGAGCTTTCTGACGTGCATCGCGAACGGATTGTACATGGAAAGCGCATTGCAGTGCCGGGCTGTCACGCTACAGGTTTTATTTCCCTGGTTTATCCGCTGATTGCAGGGGGGATTTTGCCAAAGGATTATCCTGTCAGCAGCTTTTCGATTACCGGATACAGCGGTGGCGGCAAAAAAACAATTTCAGCGTATCAGGAGGAAAACCGTCCGGCCACCTTTTTGTCCGGCAGGGAGTATGCCCTGTCACAGCAGCATAAACATTTAAAGGAAATGCGTTATATTACCGGACTGGAGAGGACGCCGTTATTCTCTCCGATTATAGATAACTATTACAGCGGCATGGTAGTTTCCGTGCCGTTGTATACCGATTTGTTAAAGGATAAAAATACACCGGAAGCGCTGCAGGCCTTTTTCGCAGAGTATTATGCCGGGCAGAAATTCATCAGGGTGTGCGGGTCAGACGACGAGGCTGCAGTCAGTGGTTATCTTCCGGGAAATGGTGTCTCTGGCTGGGATGGCCTGAAGATATATGTAACCGGAAATGAACAGAGAGTTGTTCTGTCTGCCCAGTTTGACAATCTGGGCAAGGGGGCTTCCGGAGCTGCCATTCAGTGTATGAATCTTGTGCTCGGCTGTGCTGAGGACAAAGGGCTTGTGCTGACACTTCCCTCTTTATAAGGAATGGAGGTTGCGATGAAACAATATAAAAAGCTATGGCTTATTGTAACAGTAATATTTAGTGTGCTGGTTACCTCTGCTGCACCGCAAAGCACGGCAGAGGCGGTCAATTTGAATGATTATATAGATTTGGATGATGTCGGCACTGCTTCGGCTACGGAAACGCCGGCGGAAACTGCCGCACCGTCAGAGACTGCTGCGCCGGCGGTTGAATATTCGTTTTCCGAGGTGTCGCTGTACCGCTATTCGGCTTCGTGTGCGGTCCTTAGGTGGGAAAGCTATGGCACGCACACCGGGTTTTATGTTTATCGCAAAGCCAGTTTCGATTCATCTTACAAGAAACTGGGCTCTGTCGAAAATCAGGCGTATGCCGCAATAAAGTACAGGGATACTACATTTAAAAAGGGAATTACGTACGCCTATAAAGTGGTTGCATATAACAAAGACAGCAGCGGGGAAACGTCAACCGGAACCAGTAAGACGCTTCGCGGGGTTAAGGTATCTCTTGGCTCGACGGATGTCTCTGCCGTAAAACGCAGCGGCACAGAGGTAACCGTCCGCTGGAAAAAGAAAGCCGGGGCAGACGGATACGAAGTCTATAAAAAAACAGGCAGCAGTTACAAACTGGTAAAGAGGGTGTCGGGATTCGGCACGGTCAAATGGACTGCCAAGAATATTCCCTACAATAAAAGAGTAAAGTTCCGGGTTCGCCCATATGTGAAATATTCGGGGCATTATGCTTATGGAAGCTACGGAAAAGCAAAGTCGGTTTATACCCTTTCGCAGCAAAAGGTTGCCAATAAGATTAAAAAGCTGCAGAAACAGTACAAAGATGGCAGATACTGGAATCATGCCGGAAAGTCTTCCTATAGCAGCAGCACAACAACGAGTACACCGTGTGTTCATTCTTATAATAATGTATCTTCCACCTGTAATTATTATATGTGTCCGAACGGCGTTTTGGGATTTCAGTGTTATGGCTTTGCCTGGAAGATGAGTGATCTGGTGTATGGACGAAGTGCGAAAATACGTAATTTTAAATCGTTTCAAAAATGTCGTATGGGTGATGTGATCCGGTATAGCGGACATTCCGTTTTTGTGGTGGAGAAGCACAGCAATTATGTTGTGGTAGGAGAGTGCAACTATGGGAATACCTGCATTATCAAATGGGGGCGCAAGGTATATAAATCAGAGCTTTCAGGCGCTACCTACAGCAGCCGGTATTGATGGAAGGGCGCCGTAGCAATAGAAATGAGAAAAAGACAGGAGCAGGGTCATGAGTCAGGAAAAGAGCTGGAGCAGAGCAGAGCTTAAGGAACAAGCTAAGGTTATTCTTGGAAAATATTACTGGCGGATATTTTTTGTTACTGTATTTTTGTCTATTCTGATTGACTCAGACAGTATGGTTCTCCAGACGGCGGAAAAGTTCTGTGAGTGTGTGCAGGAACTGTTTTTAGAGGAACGGTTTCCAACCATGTTTTTGGGGTTTGGGATATTTTATATTGATTCCTCCGGTTTACACATTGACAGAGAAGCGCTGGAGCAGCTGCATCTTGCCAGAGACACCTTTTGGCTGAGTTTTTTTATGGCATTGTTTCTCGCTGTTTTGTTTTATTTCGGCGTAAAAATACTGATTAGTATATTCATTGCAAATCCGCTTCGTGTAGGCAGCATCCGGTTTCTGAATAAAAGCTTTGAAAAAAGGCCGGAGTTAAAAGAACTTTTTTATGGTTTTGAACACAATTACCGGAATGTGGTGTATGTCATGTTTGTGCGGATACTGCGTATATTTTTGTGGTGTTTGCTTCTGATTGTTCCCGGAATTGTAAAATCTTATGAATATACATTAGTTCCGTTTTTGCTGGCGAACCGTTCCAAAACACCGGCGGATGAGGCATTTTCAAAAAGCAAAATGCTAATGCAGGGACAGAAGCACAAGCTTTTTTTGCTGGATCTTTCGTTTTTGGGATGGCATTTTTTAAGCGCAGTGACATTAGGGCTTTTGGGAATTGTCTTTGTGCTGCCGTATACCCAGCTTGTCAGGACAGCGTTTTGCAGAAAAGTGTGCGGCATAGACACTATGCCGGACAATGTTTATTATGATGGTATGGATTGAGGATTGCCGGGTATAAAGATCAGAAAGGAAGGATTGGGATGAAATACAAAGTTCTGATTGCGGATGATGAAGAAGAGATCAGGGATCTTTTGTATCTCTATCTGGAGAAGGAAGGCTATGAGGTGGTTCAGGCAAAGGATGGAGAGGAGGTACTTCAGATTTTGCAGAGCCAGAAGGATATTTCCCTTCTTTTGCTGGATATCATGATGCCAAAGATGGATGGTTTTCACGTTTTGAAGGAGCTGCGTCAAAGCAGCAATCTTCCCGTGATTATTCTGTCTGCAAAAACAGATCAGAATGATAAAATTCTGGGCCTTGACCTGGGGGCGGATGATTATATTGCAAAGCCCTTTAATCCAATGGAAGCAGTGGCAAGAGTCAATTCAAATATCCGGCGTTTTTACTCGCTGGGATCGAAGGATTCTATTCCGATGCAAAGTGTGCTTCATGTAAAGGACCTGACCTTGGATTTAAACAGCTATATTTTAAAGCGGGGAGAGGAGGTTATTGAACTTTCTTCCACCGAATACCGGCTGATGGAGCTTTTTATGAAAAACCCGGGTAAGATTTTTACCAAGAAACAGATTTATGAATATGGCTGGCAGGAAGAATATATCACATCAGATAATAATATTATGGTATGCATCAGTAAGCTTCGCGCAAAGCTGTCTGACGATAATAACAGCTATATCAGGACAGTGCGCGGCCTGGGTTATCGCTTTGAAAAAGAGTGAGAGGGGAAGTTTGAATGAGGTGAAAATGAAAGAGAAAAAAGAGCTGACCCGGTTTTTCTTTAAAAATTTTACACTAATGCTTTTGGTGATCGTAGTGTGCGAGATCGGAATCAGTTATTTATACACATATAAAATTATGCCATTTTTGGGACAGACAGTGGGAGGGCCTGTATTTGACGGTGTCATGCTGCAGGGATATGGAACAGGAGAGGTTATTTTCTCCGTGTTTAAGGGGTTTGTCCAGGGGATTCTGTTATTTTTGCCGATGATATTTTTCAATGCGGCAAGCTCTTTTCTCAATCTGGGCATAGACGGCGGCTTTTCGGTTTCCCTGGATCAGATTGAACAGGCGGATGCCGACGGTATGGCGGTTTTGTATTATGTTGGATGCTTTTTGATTCTGCTGCTCTTGTTGCTGGTCCTGCTTCTTCCTTATATGGTTGGAGGCATTGTGTTCAGTGTGAGGATGCAGAAGGAGTTAGAGCGGATTGCCCTGAAAAACCAAAAAAAACGGCAGGAATATGAACAAAAGAGATACCGGATGCTCTCTGATATCGCGCATGACCTGAAAACTCCGATTACTACGGTGGCCGGGTATGCACAGGCGCTGCGGGATGATGTTGTAAAGGATGAAGAAAAGAAAAAGCAATATCTGGATGCGATTTGCAGCAAGAGCCAGCGCGTTGATGATCTGCTTACCCTGCTGTTTGAATATGTGAAGCTGGAAAGCGAGGGATTTTCCCTGCACAAACAGAAGGTGGATGTGACAGAGCTCATGCGGGAAAGCATTGCGCTGCTGTATGCTGAGTTTGAACAGAAAGGGATTGAGATGGTTTTCGATATTCCGGACCAGAGCATCTGGTGGAAACTGGACAGGCTTCAGTTTTCCAGGGCATTGGAAAATCTGTTAAACAATGATTTGCGTCATGTAGAGAGCGGCAAAAAGGTTTTGGTGCGGGCTGCCCTGGATGAAGAGCAGGAACGCCTGACGATTACACTGGCTGATACGGGAAGCCAGATTCCGGATAAGGTGGCGCGCCA
Organism: Clostridiaceae bacterium; assembly: GCA_021200535.1. GTDB lineage: Bacteria > Bacillota > Clostridia > Lachnospirales > Lachnospiraceae > Butyribacter. Next base: position 23,502 of record JAJQGL010000095.1, read on the forward strand.
TATTTTTGAGCCGTTTGTCATGGGAGATGAAAGCCGGAGTTCCAAGGGAGGCAGCGGTCTTGGATTGAGCATTGCATCCAGAATTATTCAGATGCATGGAGGAATATTGGTATTAGACCGGAACTCTACGCCGGAGTATACAAAAGCATTTGTGATAACATTAATTTGAAAGGGCGGCAGCAGGAGATGGCGGAGATTGACAGATTGCAGAATCACAGGTATGATGTAACTATTCTAAGTGGGGGAAAAACGGTATTTTCGATCGTCCCGGTTTTTGCGGGACATAAAAAGCATACGCAGAAATGGAGAATAGCATGTCGGAAGAATTATTCAAAAAGAAAATATCAAAAGAAGAGAAATTATATGAAGAAGCGGCGGGCCTGCAGGAATCCGTTCCGTGTGTGCTGCGTTTTGAGTGTGCAGTGCAGTCACTTAGGGGAGCTGCAGATAAATTCAAAAAACTGGCATCCTATAAAGATTCTGAAATCCGTATGCAGCAATGTCTGGAAAGCGCACAGCGCGCGGAAGAAAAAGGCGGCATAGAAGTCTATGAGGCAGCCGTGCAGATGGAAAAAGAGGCAAAATGCAAAAGTGATTATTTAGAGGCTATCGTCAATTTTAAACGGGTACCGGAATCCTGCGGGCGCAGCGAAGAGGCAGCGGAGCATATCCGGTTCTGTTATGATGCGATAAAAAAGCTTCAGGTCCGGGCTTTGAGAAGGCGCCGCGGGATTGCTGTCCTGGTTTTCGCTGTGCTTATTTTCTGCTTTGTTCAATCGAGGGCATTTCCAATGGCAAAAGGATATGTCTATCGCCAGATGGGAGAGTATGAGGCTGCCATTCATGAGTTTCAGGCCGCAGAGGGACTGCCGTACGTGCAGAAGCTGCTTTTGTCTTCTTACAATGCACTGGGGGAAGAGCTGCTGGAGCAGGGAGAGAAGGAACAGGCATTTGAGCTGTTTTTAAAGGCAAAAGGCAACCAGCAGGCGGAGAAACATACTGCAGAGCTGGAGAGAGAATTTCTGGCGGATGCCAGGCAGGGAGACACTGTGACATTTGCCCAGACTGAGTGGAATGTTCTAAAGAGAGAAGATCAGGAGCTTTTGTTGTTAGAAACACAGGCATGTGACGAAAGGGTCTATAGCAGCAAGGAAAAGACAGCCTGGAAACAGTCGTCTGTTTATAGCTGGCTTAACAAAAAATACATGGATACCCGGTTTACAGATGCGCAGCAGGAAATGCTGCTGGAGCAGAGAGCGGATGAGGAGAAAGAAAGCACACCGGAATATTTGTTCCTGTTGAGCAGGGAGGAATATGAAGCATGTCAGTCTGATATTACACAAATAAAAGAGAACTGGTGGCTGCGCAGTGAAGTGACAGATGACAGGAAGGCGGAATTTGTGGCGGCTGACGGGCAGATTGGATTGGCAGATGCCGCAGAGACAGCCTGCGCGGTCAGAACAGCTGTGTGGATTACGCTTCAGTGAGGTGGAAAGTTATGATAAGAAAAAACAGAAAATTAATTGCATGGCTGCTTTCCGTTGCAATACTTTTTACCGGAATGGAACCGGCTGCCGGGCAGACGGCAAAGGCGCAGTCAGAGAATGGAGTGCTGTATGCTGTACAGGATGCAGCGGCGGTTTCAGACGACACGTTTGCAAAGATTACTTCAGATGATGCGGTCTCAATGAGTTATGGAATACATTATTCTGTGGGCGGCACGGTGACTGGCAGTGCGCTGTACCGGATTACGACAAAGACAGCGGACTCTTATTATCAGATGAAAGCGTTTGTCACATCTGGTTCTGCATTGCAGCTGGCGTTATATGATGTGAACCGGAATACGGTCATGGCGGAGCGGAGCTTTGCAAATGAGGAGAGCCAGAGGTTTGCACTGGCATCATCAGCCGAGTATTACCTGTATGTGTCATGGGAAAATGCATCAGCCGGCTCGGTGCTGCTGTCAGAGATTCGCGATGATTATGTAAACCAGCTGGGAGAAGCACAGGCAATCGCCTACAATCAGGATTACTCTTTTACTGCGGAGGTGGCCGGGGATACAGACTGTGTCAAATTCACGGTTGGAGCAGAGGATGCGTCCTATGCCTTTCATCTGCAGACAACGGCAGGCAGTCAGGGAAGCTATGAAATACTGGATAGCGCCGGAAATCGGATTCAGGAATATTGCGGTGTTACAGACGGTGATACCAATATAGAGCAGACGATGGTGCTGCCGCAGAATAAAACGTATTTTATACGGGTTTCCTCTCAGGAAGAAGGGCATCAGGTGGTTATTCGGCTTGACAGGACAGCTAACACCTACAGCATTACTTATAAACTAAACGGAGGAACCAATCACAAATCGAATCCTGCGAGTTACACTGCAGTGGATACGGTCAAACTGAAAAAACCGACCAAAAAAGGATACCTGTTTAGTGGATGGTATACCGAGTCATCTTTTAAGACAAAGGTGACAACGATTAAGGGATACAATAAAGAAAATTTAAAGCTGTATGCAAAATGGAAAAAAGTGACAGTGGGAAAGACGGCGATTACATCGCTGACAAGCCCGAAAAAAGGCAGAATGAAAGTAGTGTTTAAAAAGATTTCCAACGCAAAGGGGTATCGGATTCGCATTGGGCGGACAGCAAATCTCAAAAAGAAATCAAAATACTACACAGTAAAAACCAATTCAAAGCTGTTTAAGGCATTGCTGAAGGGCAAGAAATATTATATTAAGGTACAGGCATATACAACAGATTCTGTTGGCAATAAAATATATGGTGCATATTCTAACAAAAAGGCGTTAACGGTTAAAAAATAAAACTGACCGCAAAGAAAAGCTGCTGTTTCATTATTGAAAAAGAAAGGGGAAAATATGTGTGGAATTGTAGGTTATAATGGGAAAAATTCAGTTACTGACCAGCTTTTGGATTCGCTGGAGCTTTTGGAATACCGTGGTTATGACAGTGCAGGACTGGCAACATTAAACGGTACGACAGGAAAGGTAAAACTTCGCAAGTGCGCGGGAAGAGTAAGAGATCTCAGGAGGATTTGCCAGAGCGACAAAAAGATTTCAACCTGTGGAATCGGGCACACACGCTGGGCAACACATGGCGGAGTCAGCGACCTGAATGCGCACCCACACCGCAATGGGGATGTGATTCTGGTACACAACGGCATTATAGAAAACTATGAAGAGCTAAAGGACCATTTTATGCTTCACAAAGAGTTAAAATCGCAGACAGATACGGAAGTGGTGGCTGCTGTTTTAAACCGCCTTTACAAAGGTGATCCGCACGAGGCGCTCCGCAAAGCCGTACAGTATTTGAGAGGTACTTTCGCACTGGTGGTTTTGTTTGCAGATCAGCCGGATACGATTTATGCGATTCGCAATGTCAGCCCGATTGTTGCTGCCTACAATGACAATGGCACAATGCTGGCATCTGATGTAGCAGCGCTTGGGGCTACAGCAGAAAAATATATGGTAGTGCCGGAATATGTGATTACAGAGCTTCACAAAAATGAAATTAAACTGTTTGATTTGGAGGGTAAGCCGGTAGAACCGGAATTTATTACGATTGATTGGGACACGACCAGAGATGGCAAAGGAAATTATCCATTTTATATGGAAAAAGAGATCATGGAACAGCCGGATGCGTTAAAGGCTACAATGGAACAGCGCATAGTAGATGGCAAAATTGATTTGTCGTCAGACGGTGTCCCGGATGAGATACTGAAAAGCTGTGAGCGTGTCTGCGTTGTGGCATGCGGAACGGCAATGCATGCCGGATTGGTGGCAAAAGCGCTGGTTCAGTCAAAGCTTGGCATGCATATGGCAGTCGAGTATGCGTCTGAATTTATGTATGAAGATCCGGTGATAGACGAAAAAACGCTGGTTCTGGCCATTTCACAATCGGGTGAAACGATTGACACGCTGGAGGCGCTAAAGTATGCAAGGGCAAAAGGGGCGAAAAGCATTGCTGTCATCAATGTAAAAGGCTCCTCTATTGCAAGAGAGAGCGATTACGTGATGTATACAGTGGCAGGGCCGGAGATTGCTGTAGCCAGCACAAAAGCGTATACGACACAGCTGATTGCGCTGTTTCTTCTGGTTGGCAGAATGGCGAAGGTCAGAGGAATTTTTGATGATGCGGCAGAGAAGGAGTTTTTGGGACATCTGGTCAGTGCACCGGAGAAAATGCAGCAGGTTTTGGATCAGAAGCATGACATTCACAAGATTGCGAGGGGGATGCTGGATGCAAAGGATGCCTTTATGATTGGAAGAGGCCTTGATTATTCTATTTTGCTGGAGGGTGCGCTAAAGCTAAAGGAAATCTCTTACATTCATACCGAGGCATATGCATCCGGTGAATTAAAGCATGGGACGATTGCCTTGATCACAGAGAATACGCCTGTGGTGGCAACCGTAACGCAGTCGCGCCTGAAAGATAAGGAATTGTCCAACATCCGTGAGGTACAGTCCCGCGGTGCGAGTGTGATATTATTGGTCAAGGAGGACTTTGATCTGGCAGACGCAGAGTATGCAGATGTCTTTATGCTTCCTGCAATGGCAGATGAATTTATGGTATTTCCGGCATCAGCAGCGCTGCAGCTGCTTGCCTACTATGTATCAATGGATAAGGGATTGGATGTGGATAAGCCGAGAAACCTTGCGAAGGTGGTCACAGTAGAGTAAATACAAAGGAGGCAGTCTATGGCAGGAGAATATGCATTTGAAGAGACGATGGTAACGTTGACAGACGAGGATGGAAACGACCGGGATTTCTATGTAGATGAAATTTATCCGCTCAATGGAGCAACCTATGCTGCATTGATTCCGGGCGACGAGGAAACGATTACAGAATATTATGTGTTTCGTGTGAAAGATCTTGGCAATGATGATTTTGAGCTGGAAGACCTGGAGGATGAGGATGAGTATGACGCAGCTGCGGATGCTTATGAAGAGATTCTTGACGCGAGAGCATGGAGTATGCAATTTGAGCAGGAGGATTAAAAAACCTCCTGCTTTTTCAGAGTGGAGGAACGGCGGTCAAACGTTTGGATGGCAGAGAGCAGGGGACAGACGCAGCGGTTATACACAAAAAAGTTAGGAGTGGGGAATGATATGGAGAATATAAATGATGCGAAGATATTGCTGGCAGATGATGAACCGGATATCGTAAATCTTTTGGAAACCGTATTGCGTAAAGAAGGTTTTTCTAAAATATTAAAGGCTGATACCGGAGGCTCTGCGATAGAAATTTGTAAAGAACAGGCTCCGGATCTAGTCGTATTGGACATTATGCTGCCAGACATGGATGGGCATGAAGTTTGTAAGAAAATGAGAGAATTTTCTATGATTCCGATTATTTTTCTTTCGGCAAGATCGGAAGAAATAGACAGACTGCTGTCGTTTGCGCTGGGAGGCGATGATTATATAACCAAGCCGTTTAGTCCCAGGGAAGTCGTATACCGTATAACAGCGATTCTTAAGAGAGAACAGTATCATGTAAAGCAGTGCAGAAGTACAGTAAAGATTGACGGACTTGAGATTTGTGAAGAGGAGGGCCGGGTTCAAAAAAATGGACAGGAATTGCAGCTGACTGCCATGGAATTTAAGCTGCTTATCTATATGGTAAACAACAAAAATGTTATTTTGTCAAAAACAAAAATTATTGAAAAAGTATGGGGAAGTGAATACGATGGATATGACAATACATTGATGGTTCATATAAGGCATTTGCGTGAAAAAATTGAAGATGACCCCGCAAATCCCCGTTATATTCTGACTATAAAGAAAATGGGATATAAATTTGCCGGGTAGGGGGATTTCGGGATGAAAAAGAAATTAATTCAAAAATATATGTTTGTGTTTACTATATCAACGCTGACGATTGTCCTGATGTGGGGGATTTTGACCTATGTATTTGTTATATCCGGGAACGAACCGGATGGCAAAAGCCCCCAATATCTTGTCAATACATTTGAACAGTATGTTAATTTTGAAAATGATATTGTCATTGATAAGGATGGGAAAGAAATACTGAGAAAAAATGGATTATGGGCACAGGTTGTAGATGGTTATGGTAAAGTGCAATATGCTTATAATTCGCCAGCAGAGGCAAAGGAAGAATACAATATATTTGAGGTAGGTAATTATGTTTTAAATTCAAATGTATTGGGGGAAAATACGATTTTTGTAAGAGAATTTAGTGAACATACCGGGTATGGAATTATTATTGGGTGCGATTCTTCTAAGGTTAGTAAGGTTACGTTTAAATTGACAGGCGGAGTATGGAAAACAGCAGGAGAAAGCGCTCTTATTTTGTGCGTTATTTTTATTTTGGCAGGAATTGGTGCAGGATTTTTATTTTCGCAGAGCATTGCAATGCCTGTGGATGAAATAATAGCAGACATTAATAATTTAGAGATGGGAAATGAAATTGAAGAAAAACAAAGCAGTAAGATTTTTCAGCCCGTTTTTGAAAGTCTTGGAAGATTAAAGCTTAGATTAAATAGTGTGGAAAGAGAAAGAAAACGGATTGAAAATCAGAGAAAAGAATGGATAATAAATATTTCCCACGATATGAAAACTCCATTATCCTCGATTAGGGGGTACGCAGAGCTTATGGAGAATAATGATTATTCTGTATCGATTGATGAGATGCATCAGTATGCACAGGTTATTATGCGCAATGCGGATGTAATAAAAGATTTAACAGACGAATTGAAATTTAGTAAATTGCTGGAAAACGGCGAAATTCAACTTCAAAAAGAAGAGGTTAATATTTGTGGATTGTTAAAACAATGTTGTGAAGAAATACCGGCTGCATATGATGCAGGCAGCATACAATATGAATTTGAAGAGGAACAGATCTATGTTTCTTTGGACAAAGAGCTTATGCGGCGCTGTTTTGTAAACATTATATGCAACGCGATTGTTCATAATTCGTGCCATGTGGATGTCGTTATCCGGTGTAAAAAAAGAGACAGGGTATTCATTGAAATTAAGGATAACGGCTGTGGAATGAACGAGACAGAGAGAGAAAACATTTTTAATCGTTATTACAGGGGAAAAACCTCTGCCGGAACGGAAGGGAGTGGCTTAGGCCTGGCGATTGCAAAGGAAATTATAGAAGTGCATGGCGGAGCCATTTGTGTAGAAAGTGAAGAAGGAAAAGGAAGTACATTTTTTATATCCATTTAGAAAAAAGCCGTGGGAAACGGCTTTTTTTAATTAAGGATTAATTAAGGATAGGATAAACACCAATTAATAATGGAAATGTATACTTTATCATGCAGATGGAACATAACACATTTAAAAGGAGGATTTAAATGAAAAACAAATTAATAAGAGGCAGTATAGTATCTGCAATGACAGTGGCATTAGTGGGCACAGCGGCTTTTGCAGGAACATCGTATAAAAACTATAATACAACAGTAGGAAGATTTAATGGAAATGGATACACTTCATATCAAACAAAATCTACTTCTGGTGGAAATGGACATGTCAAGTCAACTAAAGTAGACTAACTATTAAAAGTCAAGCCTTAAAATGATTTTTTTGAATAAAAT
>JAJQGL010000035.1 GCA_021200535.1 Clostridiaceae bacterium
TATAAGATTATATCTTATTGGGTCACGGTGTTACAACTATAATATATCACAACAATCCGTGAACTATGTCCTTCACTCAGCGTTAGTTCCATTGAAGGTTCTCTTCGCAAACTCGTGTCAAATGGCGAGTTAAAACGTGAAGGCAGTGGAAAATCCACTTGCTACATCCGTTTATAGCCATGAGAAATACACCTGCCCATTTCTCATAGATTCTAACAATTGCTGCTACTGTTAAAATCTGCACTTCTACATCGACTTGTTTGCATTCCTCATTCGTAGTATTTCCGCAGCAAGAATGTCAAATCCCTCTCGGTCGTATGTGGAAATATATCTACCGCCATTATAGCCCATTTGACCGTATTCTCTCAACCATCGCCACATCAGCTGGCAACCACTCAACAGAATCCAATTCTGCTTTGGTTAACCACTTTGCGGCCTCATGCTCTTTCAAAACCAAATCCCCAGACACAATCCCTGCCCAAAAACAATCCATGGAAAGATGAAATGTTGGATAGTCATATTCAACTGTATCAATTAGTTTTCCAACCACAATCTCTGTATCCAATTCTTCCATAATTTCACGTTTCAATGCTTCCTGCGGGGTTTCACCTTCCTCGATTTTGCCTCCTGGGAACTCCCATCCCCCCTTAAAATCCCCATATCCTCTCTGCGTTGCAAAAATAATGGGATCACCATTTTCATTTATCGACTTAATAATAGCTGCCACTACTCTAATTGTTTTCATACGGCTTTTTCTCCTTATACTTGAATATTGCTCTGCAAATAACGCAATAAATCATCTCTCACTGAATGATTCATCCGCATTGTTACCTTAGCAATATCACGTTGTTTACCATTTTTATCTTCCTTTTTAGCTGCTTTTATATCCGTGATATCAAATGTCCCCATATAATAAAAATTAGTTTCTGCATCACTCTTTTTCACAAATAAATGTTTTCGGTGTGCAGTACGAACTTCCTTCATATATGAACTTTCCACACCTCGTCCAATCTGTGAATCCCACTTAAAAGTTACATTATCTTCGAATGCATCTGCGTAGTCTGGTTTACCCTCCACATATCGCAGGGAATCATCCTTACTTTTCTCTTTATGGTATGTTACAAATACAAAAACATCATCTTCTTTACGGTACATACCATACATTGTTGAAGATAAATCCTTCCCGCAATTCATAAGTAAGCTCACATCACGTCTTGAATATTTCTCATACAACACAAATGGACAATCATCAGTTCTTCCAGCATGGTATTTATCCAAATATCTTTTCAGTCCAACCTCTATGATATCTTCTACTTGATGGTAAAATTCCATGTGTTTCAAGCGTTCTGCATATCCTGCCATTCTCTGAAGAATACACGTATTATCGTTATTGATAATATCCACATGGCAATACCTCTGATATTCTTCGTCCTTGCTTACAAAACGTCCCTGTAATACAGCTACGGCATTTTCAAATGATTCCATATCAGCCACATAGCCATATTTTTCTTGATGTTCTCTCACGATATCATCTACATGTATTACTTCCTGCTTCATAAAACACTTCAATATTTCAAGCTCATATGGACGCACACCGGCTAAAACAGTTTTTGATAAATATTCCAGCGTTATCAGTTCTTGTTCTGAGATTTTTCCAGCATATACCTCTCTCTCTTCTGCTTCAAGAAATGCCTGATATGTTTTATATTCACGGATAATAACTAGTGGATCCACTTCCCCGTTATCATAGAAATCTACCAGGTACGGAATTCGACCAAGCTTATTTTTTAAATTTTTGTAACTTGATTTTATGATAGCCCTCATCCCCTTGATTTTATCAATAGATGAAAAAATTTTATCCTTTGCTACCTCGTCAAAATGTACCGTTGATGCGCCCGGAATAGTTGAGTTACCACTAATAACATATTTACGAATAATATCTGGATTAAAAGTACGATCACCTGAAAGCGCTGCCGGAATCATAAAATTATTATTGTAGTTACCAATAAAGTCAAGGATAACTACGTATTCCTTTCCTTCTGCTTTCCGAAGTCCTCTGCCAAGCTGCTGAACAAAAACAATTGGTGATTCCGTAGGCCGAAGCATGATAACCTGATTCACTTCTACAATATCAACACCTTCATTCAATATCTCAACGGAGAAAATATAATCAAGCGGCTCCATCTTATCCGCAGCATCTTTTTCGTCCATAGCAAGTCTTTCAAATGCATTAGCCCTTTCATCTTCGGATGCGCTGCCATTAAGAGCAATCGTCCTGTAACCAGCAACATTAAATTTCTGCGACAATTCCTCAGATTCATCAATTCTGCTGCAGAAAATTAGGCCCTTCACTCTGTCTCCACTGTATCCGTAGTATTCTGCTTGCTCAATAATATGCCTTACACGTTCATCTCCTGTAAGCTGATTAAAATCTCTTTCTGTAAGTTTTCTTGATTTTAATTGCTTGTCCTCTACCATAGAAACGTCACTAATTCCAAAATAATGGAATGGGCATAAAATATCCTCTTCCATTGCCTGCTGCAATCGAATTTCATACGCTATCTGATAATTAAAAATCTCATAAATATTACGTCCAGCAATCTCATCATCTCTTTTATCCGGCGTTGCAGTCATACCCAGCCACAACTTAGGCTTAAAATAATTCATAACCTTTTGATAAGTCTTTTTTGTCTGACGGGCTAACTGGCCTCTATGAACCAAGAAAAGAACTTTTTTATACCCAAGCTCACGCATAGCAAATGCTGATGCATACGTTTTACCTGTACCCTCTCGTGTCAAGGGTGTAATAGTAACTTTTTCCAACTTATTTATCCAGCCGGATAGATCATATTCAGTTATAGGTTTCCTTGCCAGAACAAGAGCGGCGACAGGGTGTGATTCCTGCTTTGCAATCGCCGAAGCTACGCCGCTATATCTTATTAGTAATTAATTCTTCTAATTTTGATATCACGCCATTGAATTCATGAATATTTTTTCTCAATTGCTTATGTAAATCTTCATTTATTTCTGTAGGAATACCTTTTATACAAATGGTTTTATCACCACTTTTCAAATGTCCAAGAGCATTTCTATAACATGAAATATTATCCTCGTATTCCCTTCTAAAATGTTGATATTCTGAAAATATATCCTTTTGACGAGCCTCATCAATAACACTTGTCATTGATTCTATTAAAGATAATCTATCAGAATTATACAGAATAAACTTAGCATTGTTGGCTTCTATAAATGGATCTTCTTCCCTATAAATTTTAGCTTTATTTTTCTCCAATCGAGATTTTTTACCCTCAAAAACATTCTTTAACTCAATATTTATAATTTGTTTTTCTTTAGAATCCATTTTATTCAAAAGAATATTTATAATTTCTTTAATTCTCACTTCAAAATCACATGCATTATCTAACACAAAACCTCTTAAATTAACTATGTCTTCTGATCTATGAACAATCTTTCTAATTAAAGAATAAACTTTTTCTTCAAATAGTTCCATTTTTCTATTTGCATAATAAATCCCATCCAATGGATCATCTGTATTTTTAATAGAATTGACCATCTCACTATACTGCGAAGAATAAAACAATACATCTGTAAGCACATCTGTATTTCTAATTTTTCGAATCACCTTATCTCCAGTATCTCCTGATGCCAGTTTATAATCCATAATAATCAAATCATAATAATTAGTATCAAAGTCTTTTTCATCAAAATCATCTCCCCTACGTCTTGTTACTTCACAAAGCAAATTAAATTCATTAAGCATTGTTTCTACTTTGTATTTTTCCATACTGTACCAACTACGTTCATCTTCAAACCAAAGTATCTTAAAACTACAATTCATTTTTTCAGCCTCATTTCTATCTCAAATCCATTTTTTCGTTCTGAATTAATATGAACTATACCATCCATTTCCTCAACCAAGATTTTGATATGATTTAGTCCAATTCCAAATCCCTTATTCTTTCTGTTATTAGTAATTCCAAATTCAAATAGTATCTCTTCGGTCATGCCCTTGGGCATTCCTACCCCATTATCAATGAATCTGGTTATTACTTCGGAATCATTCTCCGACAATACAATATTTAAATCAGTCGCCCCAGCTTTCTGAGAATTACTTAATATATTGTCTATAATTATACCAATAGAAATAGTATCAAATTTGCACAGATATAATTCATTATTAGATTCAAATGAAACCCTCAGGCCAACTTCTTCTGTTTCTTCTTCAATATATTGAGCCATATAATCTAGCAAATTATTACTTCCGCTCTGTTTCAGCGATTGATTACCTTTTATTGCAAGCTCAGACAATTTATTTATTTTTAAAATTGATTTGTATATCTCGCCCAGAAACATTTTTGCCATATTCTTATCAAAATCGTCTTTAACAAACATTTCATTTAGCGTTTCTGTATTTCCTCGTACTACCTCTGATAGTGTAAAAACCGTATGCATTCCATTTATTAAATTAACAACGTTTTTATCCGTCACACCTTTTAGAAAAAAAACTTGCTTCTCTCTAGCTTTATTTACGTTTTTAGCTTCATCAATTTGTTTTTCAACCTCTCTGTTTTGCTTTTCAAGTTCTACATTAACCTTGAGTATTTCTTCTGTTCTTTTTTTAATAGTTTTCGCTAAATCTAACATCGCCTGATTATTTGTTTTTTCAGCAACATTCTCCAACTTTTTTATTGACTGAACAACACTTTCGGAATTTTTCATTTGGGATTTAATTAGCTCTTCATTGTATTTAACATCAAGAACAGAACTTTTACGAGCAACTGAAGCAAATTCTTCTATAATTTTATCTGTAACTTCTGTTGGCTGTATCACATGATTTTCTATACCTTTAAGTGGTTCTCCCCATGCAATAATGTTTACAACATATTTTTCCAACGGTATAAGAACTTTTTTTAAAAAAAAGGCGTCTAATTGATCTACCGTAGAATTTGAGACAAAGCCATGTGCACGGCTACTCGTTTCTGTGAAATCATCATTCGGATCATTAATAGATATTCTACCCAATATTTCTCTAGTTCCGAAATAACGGCGATATCCTTGTGCTTTACGTTTATCTATATTACAAAAATCTTCTCCTGGTTCACCATACGGCATTACTCTAAAACCATTTTTATATATAAAAACTGATCCATAATTTACATTATGTAACCCCATTGTACGAGTAAAATTACTTTTTGCAGATCGATTTAGGTAAAACAGTCTCGACGAAATATTGTGTAATAAAGGATAGTCAATATTCTTCTCTTTTATTGAAAAAATAAAATTTCCACGATCATACAATTGTGTTTCTATTTGCTCTCCATTTTCTGCTATTTGAACTCTAATATTAGTGGTCTTGATATTCAGCGTTTCAAACACATCATTAATTATAATCCCATTTACTCTATCTCTAATAACCTCAACCTTTTCATCATATACCTTGTCAATATCGGACTTAATTTGTATTGAAAATTTATCGTCTTTATCATCAAATTCTGGATTAACAAGTTTCATTAATGCTTTTTTTAGCTTTATTATATCCGCCCTATCCCAATGCTCTCTTAAATTTGAAATAATCAATTTCGTTCCGTTTTTACGAATACCTTCTTCTGATTGCAATTGTTCATACTCCACTATTACTTCACCAAACTGTTTCTCATCATCTATATCAAACTGATCCCAGTCAATAGACAATTTGTTGAAACTCTTTTCTTCTTGTTTTTTAGTGATTATATCTAAGCTTGATCCCAATCTATCACACGAAAATCTACCTACTCCTTTTGCACCTGCAGCGCTTCTATATATCTTTTCACGGTAGGATTTCGTTCTATTTTTTTCTTTTTTTTCAGAATAAGCAACAAATAACCACTTATTTACAATATCTGAATAGTCCATGCCTATACCATCGTCACATATAATAATTTTATTATATGTTTCTTCTCTATCCGCTATAAATTCAATTAAGACATTATGTGCAAGTGCATCATATGAGTTCTTAACCAATTCAAATATTGCAATATATTTATCACTAATAAGATCTTTTCCAATTATATCTTTTAATGCGGTACTAATTTTAAATGATAATTTTTTTTCGTTCATTTTCTATCACTTCCTTTATAGCTTCACCTATTTGTTCTGCAAATAATGGTGGCACAGCATTTCCTACTTGTGTATATCTTGGTACTTCTTGTTTTCTTCTCTTTCCGCCTGAAGTATATTTACCTTTAAATTTATACCAATCTGGAAAACTTTGAATTCTAGCATGTTCTCTAACAGTTAAAATTCTTGGTTCATCATAATGAATCAATTCATCTGGTATCGATGTTATAGTTGGTGCTGGCATTGTATCTGACAATACGGTTACACCTCGTCTCTTTAAAAGATTCGAATAATTGTCTGAAGGTGTAATTCTTTTCCCTTTTGGTGCTTTTTGTTGTAACTCCTTATGCAATTTAACAATTCTATCTGTATGATTCACAAATCTATGACTGTCTACAACATTGCCTTGAACACCTCTTCTTAGATATGCCTGATATCCAGACTGTATAGCACCATATACTCCTGCTTTGAAATTAAAGGAATCTGGCGAGTCAACAACGCCATTTTTTTTCTCAATATCCCCTATAGCATCTTTCACATTGTTTGTAATAGCAATTCCTCTAGACAATAAGAAGTCATCTCTATTGTTCTGAATCCTACTGAAAATATCTTTTGGATTATATTTTTGAGATGCTATCAAAATAAACCTCTTTCTTTTCTGTGGAATTCCGTATTCTGTCATATCTATTATCCTAGATTCAACTTTATACCCCTGTCTTTTCAACGCATTAACCACATAATTGGAATATTTTTTTTCTTTTCCATTTTTGTCCTTAAATGTCATTGTAAATCCATTAACATTTTCAAATACTATTGTTGCAGGCTTTACAGTTTTCACAAATTTGATATATGCTTTCACAAGCTTATTTCTTGCATCATTTTTATCCCTTTTTCCTGCCATTGAAAACCCCTGACATGGCGGTCCACCAGCTAATAAATCGATTTCCCCTTGTAAACTTTCTAAATTTTGTTTTTTTTCTTTTAATAATTCATTAATATCTATCTCTTTTTCTTCAATCCAGTCAGGCCACTCAAAATGTCCTCTATTCTTGATTAAATTATATTCTAATGTGCTAAAAGCATCTTTATTTTTTTCTACAGCAAACAAGCCTGTCCATCCTGCATTTTGAAGTCCAAGCGACAATCCTCCACATCCTGCAAATATGTCTATATACATCAGTTTTCTCATGTATACCTCCTTAGTTTTTAGCACATAATATAATTATATATTATATCATAAACACATCAATTTCAAAACTTTCAGAGGTGATTACTATGTTTGCATACCTAATCAAAACCCCTTCTACTTTAGAAGACTTAAAAAAAACTATTGCAACTTTGGATTATACAATTGTAACTCCGGTAAACATATCTATTATAGCAACAATTCCTTTATCGCATAATATGTTTAAAGAATATAGTTGTACACTATTAAATTCTGCCTTTTATCCAGCAGAAATAGTTTCTTTATCAATATACAAAAATGGTATTTTTCATTGCATAGAAGTCAATGATTTATATACTTCAGAAACAATACTCAATTATCATGCTGGGCATACTACGCCACTTTACTCTACAACTATAGCCTTCTAATTTTCTACAATTGCAACATTTAACTTTTAAAATAATTGTAATTTCAGCTAATCATTATTGTCGCAAAAGACTGTTCCATTAATTATTAATGAAAATTAAATTTTAGTATTCCTCTATTTCTGCCACTCATTCTACTCCGAAAACTTCCAACGTATCTCCAACCCCTCCGAACCATACACGATCTCCTGATCAACAAATACATCTACAATCTCCTTCGTCAGATGACCAAATGTAATTTTCTCATCTAGCTTTCCATTAATCATCGGCTCAAATTCCGCCTCCATGACATCTACTGCCTGCTACTGTTTGTCTCGGTTCGTTTGCATCTCACAAATCATCTTCTCGTAAAGCAATCTCTGTTCCAGATAGGTTTCCTTATCTGTCAG
The DNA here is from genome assembly GCA_021200535.1 of Clostridiaceae bacterium. GTDB lineage: Bacteria > Bacillota > Clostridia > Lachnospirales > Lachnospiraceae > Butyribacter. Next base: position 8,097 of record JAJQGL010000035.1, read on the forward strand.
TTGTGTTCGTTAAGATTCAGAAGCCATCTGTAAATCACATTCCACAGTCTCCAAACTGTTCTCCAATTTCCGAAGGCGTTTCTTAGCCTCCTGTATGCGTTCTTTCTTCCAGGCGCGTTCCTCTTTTTTCAGTTTGCTCACATCCGCACACATCTCCACCTGCTGTAGCAAGATAAGCAGTATCTTTTCGATATCTTCATCTAGTAAACCAGCGGTACATCCTGTCAGATTCTTTTGCAAATATTTTTGACTACATTCATACTTTGACCTTCCAGAATAAGTATGCGACATTCTGTGATTGCAGCTTCCACAGATAACCTTTCCAACCAACGGATACCTGTCATAAAAATAACTTCTGCCGAAAATGGATCCATCTTTAGTAATATACACTCTTCTGACAGTCAGCCCCATATTCTTAGCAACTTCTATCGGATCCACCCATATCGGTTCCAAAAGCGCCTTCTTGTAATGGTCTCTCAGAAACTGCTCCGCCACTGTATCCAGATTTTCCTTATAAATCACCGGAACCAAATCATCATCCATTGGGTTTTCTGACCGATTTTCCCCTTATAATCGCTGACATCGAAGATCACAAAATTCTTCAGATCACAATCCAGATCCCCACGGCACCGAACCATCAGCCAGATAGTATGATCCTCACTGCTGTCGTAACGGTAGTTTCCCTCTTTCAGTTCAAAAGTCACCGAAACAGCCACGTCAAACTGGATCTTCATTTCCGGCATGTCATCCATCCAGACATGTTCCACATGAACATTCTGAATTTCAAATCTTCCTGCCCTGCGGATCCGGCGCAGTTCAATATCCAGAGAATCCAGATTATCATTCAGATATTCCTCAGCCGCCGCCCAAAACTGATTGTCAAATGTGTACGCCACATACTCTCGAAAAGAATGACTCTCCCCATACATAACTCCTCTCCCTGCTAATATGCAGTTTTACATATCATCCATATTCAAACCTTCCTCCACCATTTTGTCAAATATACATTCCTCAATTACCTGAATACACTCATCTGTATTTTTCTTTATATCTTTACCCCAGAAACGAATCACCGTCCATCCCAGAAAGAGAAGCTGTTTATTGACTTCATCATCTCTTTCTTTGTTACGGGATATTTTAGATATCCAGTATTCGCCATTATTGCTGTTCTTTAATTTCGGTTTTAGTACCTCCCAGTCTTTCCCATGAAAAAATTCTCCATCGCAAAACACCGCAATCTTATATTTTGTCAAGGCAATATCAGGCTTTCCGGGAAGATCCGCATAATATTTTCTATAACGGTATCCCCGCTTCCACAACGCCTTTCTTAACAGCAGTTCGATTTCTGTATCTTTGTAGCGGATATTTTTCATATTCTTCCGGCGCTGTTTCGGCGTTAAATTGTCCACTTGATCACCCCTGAAAAATCATGTTATTATGATATTCTATAAAATCCCTGCCAGGCAGGAATTTATCAGGGAGCAGAATCTGTTTCCCTGCATACCCCATAAACCAGTCTCTTGTTTTTAAATCCATCTCTGCATTTTTCAATTCTTTTGAAACAACTATGCAATAGTTCTTGTCTAATGTAATCAATCCAATATCAAAAGCCTTATCATGAAAAGCATTCAGACAGAGGCCATTACTGGGATTTGTTCTTTCAGTCATCTCGTCACTGACACGCCACGGCTTAATATGGCTTGCAATCAATAAGCTAGACTTAGACAGGCCTGTAACACAGCATCTCTTTCCATACGAATTCAGCACCGACATTCGGAAAAAATACTGGCCAACTCTTTCCTTCATCATCTGCTCCCGGTATCCACCTGAAGGGATCTGTTCGATATCCTGAATATCAATAACTTCTCCAATATCCATGTTCTGTTTCTTTGCCCGGATCAACTGAGCCTGATAAGAAAGATCCGTCCAGTTTTTGCTGAATTCCTCAAAAACTTCCCCATCAAGCTTGCTTCCGTGTGCCATTGCTGTAACATTTCGTTTTCTAAGCTCCGGATCATAATGTGCCAGATTATGCATTTTCAATGCGACAGATCCCGGTGTCCGGCCCAGAAGCTCCGCCAGTTCAATGATATCCGGATTATTCTGACCTATTTTGCCGAACGGAGTCCGGCAGTATAAATCATACGCCAGTATAGTTTCTTCACGATCCCATTTAATCCCATTTCTGTTCATAGCCTGTCCATTGATTTCCTTCTTCATCCTATGTCTGCCAGTTATCCCCAATTAATCATTTTATTTCAACGTAAATCTCGTACCCTTAGAGCTTTCGATTTTCTGAAACCGTTTCTTTCAGTTCCGATTCGATGGCAGAGAAAATCTGGTCAACATCACTCTGCGTATACTCGTACGTACCTGTATTTGAACAATTCCCAAGAAGCTGAATCATATCAATAATTTTATTTGTTCTTGCTTCTTCCAGTCGTACAAATTTTCCCCTTTACTTTCTGACCTGCTCATAAACACTCCTTCACCACAAATAATTACTTTTAGGATACCAAACCGATTTTTGAATGTCAATCACATTTGAAATATGTCACCAATATTTTCAAAATATCAAGAATATTTTTCATATTTCTAATTTAAAGGCCAAATGAAATAAAAATCAGTGGGAATTTCCTTATGTTTATGGTATACTGACAGAAACACCATAATAACCGGAGGCAAATTATGAAGCTCGTATACTCCAATATCCTTCCGCTCGGCACGCGCGAAGGGCAGGAAACGATTATTGACTGCATAAATGAGCAGATAGAAATGGCTGACCGCGTAGAAATTGCTGTCGGATACATATCGCTTGCATCACTCAGCGAACTTGACCAGCTTGTCAGCGAAAACAGCATCGGCAGGATCTGCCTAACTATCGGAATGTACTATATTGAAGGAATGCCGGAAAACTCTTACCATACTGCAGTGAAACTGAATCAAAAATGGTCAGAGACAGGCATCGGAGAAATTCGTATTGTAAAAACCTTTAAATACCACGGAAAGCTGTACTGCTTTTATAAAAATGGAAAACCATTTTCCGCAGTCATAGGTTCGGCCAATCTTGGAGTGATCAAACCGGAAGCATCCAACCGCCGGCAGTATGAGGTATCTGCACTCGTCACGGATGAAAATGAAGTTGCCGAAATTGCTGCACACATTGAAGACCTGAAAGCACCGAACTGCTCTGACAATATTGCAAATATTAAAAACATGCCGCTTGTACGTGAAAAGAATACCGCTCTTGATGGAATAGATCTGGTGACGGCTGTACCGCAGTCCAACATCAACTTTTACGCAAGATGTCAGGCTTATATGTCATTCCTTCTGAAATTAAAAGTTCCAAGTTCTGATGAAAGGCATATAGACGATGGAAAGCACTACACAAAATCAAACATCAATGTCTGCTATGCTGCTCCCAGAAGCAAGCGTAAAGCCCGCGACTGGTATGAAACGCAGCTTACTGTAGGCGCTGATGTATACCGAATGGAAGGTTACCCTGAGAAAAACAAACCATTTTTTGTGGTGACAGATGACGGATACTGGTTTAAAGCTCATACTACCAGCGACAACAACAAGCAGTTCAGCGCGGTTGGAGATGAACTTATTATGGGCAGATGGCTGAAAGGCCGCCTGGCCGCCGCCGGTATTGTGAAGCCTGTCAACAATACCGCAGAAGATACCGACCGTCTGGGGATGATCACTCAGGAAATGCTTCAGGAATACGGATGTGACACACTTGTTTTCAAAAAGACTGGGCAGACCGCCCTTGATGAAAACGGAAACCCGCTTGATGTGTGGATGCTTTCCTTTACAGCTTCCAATAACGAAGAATAGAAAGGCCTCAGCGTATGCAGTATTTAAAAACATATTTGAAAACAATTACAGACAGAGGAAATGAAAAATTAGCTGAATCTATTTCCAAAACCGCAGAAGAAGTCGGCAGCCGGCATATCCAGGCGTTCTCTTTTTCAAGCCATGAAATCGGCCTTCTTTTCGGGAATGTGCAGTCTGGAAAAACCGGCCAGATGTTCGGAATTATGTGCAAGGCGGCGGATCTGGGATTTCCAGCTTTCCTGCTTCTTACAACAGATAATGTTGTTCTTCAACAGCAGACCCTTGACAGAGTGAAATCTGATTTGAAGGGCTTCTGTATCTGTGGAGAAAATGATGCACGGATCTTTACAGATAACAATCTCATTCAGCCCGTCATTATTGTACTGAAAAAGAATGTCAGGATTTTAAAACTATGGGCAAACATTCTGAATTCCACTGGCTTCATGAAAGGCAATCCACTGTTTATTATCGATGACGAAGCTGATGCGGCTTCTCTGAATACACTGGTAAACCGTGACCGGCAGTCTTCTATCAACAAATACCTTGATATCATCAAAAATGGGGCCTCCAGCAGCATATACCTGCAGGTAACAGGCACACCACAGGCTCTTCTGCTCCAGACAACAATGTCTGGCTGGCATCCTTATTTTACATATTACTTCCAGCCTGGAAGCGCGTATCTCGGAGGCGATTTCTTTTTCCCTATAAGCGGAAAACCTCAGTGTGTTTCTTTTCTTGAGCAGATATCAGAACCGACACGCGATGTTGTCATAAGGCACCTGACAGTATCTGCCCAGATATTGTTATCCGGAGGCAGAGTATCCAACTGTCTGTTCCATCCAAGTGTCCGCGTTGCTACACACAATAAATTTGCAGATGAAGTTGCCAAAGAGCTTGCGTGGTGCAGAGATCATTCCGATCAGGAATTTGAAACAGAGGTTCAAAGGCATTATGACAGCATTACTCCCGAAAAATCTGCCAAACTTCCATTCAGCACTGTCCTGAAAAAAGCAAAGGAACTGCTTATTCCTAATACTGTAAAAATCCTGATTATGAATGGGAAAAATGACATAGACAGCTCCGAGTATGCTGAGGGATGCAACTTTGTAATCGGCGGCAATACGCTGGGACGCGGCGTAACTTTTCCCAGCCTGCAGACCATTTATTATACCCGGACCAGTAAAAAACCACAGGCCGATACTATGTGGCAGCACAGCCGTATGTTCGGCTATGACCGCGATCCTGAAATGATGATGGTATATATTGATGAAAATCTGTACAAGCTTTTCGCAGATATCAATGCAACCAACAACTCCATCATTGCCCAGGTTGAACGCGGAATTGAAGATATTAAAATATATTATCCAGAAGGTCTGAATCCTACAAGGAAAAATGTTCTGGATAATGACTATGTGGAGATTCTTTCAGGCGGTACAAATTATTATCCGTCATATCCGGATAACGATTCTATAGAAACAATTTCAAAACTGCTGGATGTTTTCTCCGATAAAGAACCATATTATCAGGTCAGTCTGCGGCTGATAAAAGAAATTTTATCCCACATTATTCCCAGCCCTGATTTTAAGCTGAAAGCATTTCAGTCAATTTTGGAAACTATTCTCTCCGAACAGCCGACAGGACAGGGCATACTTATTGTCCGCCGGAACAGAAACGTTGCCCAGGGAACCGGCGCTTTACTGTCGCCAAATGACTGGCAGCTGGGTGCATCATTTACAGATAAAGCTGTGCTTACCATGTATCAGGTTACAGGAACCAAAGGATGGGGCGGCAGACCACTGTGGGTGCCAAACATTAAACTCCCTCACGGCATTATGTATTATGATGTCACCGATAATGATAAATAAACTGGAGGCGGCTCATGTATACAAAAGATACAGCGCAGAAGGTTTTGATAGATCCATTTTATACTGGTGGAAACCGGCTCTGCATTATATCAGCACACGCCACTCCAGGTATGGCCTCATGGCTTCTAACGAATTATGACGAGCGCAGCATACCCCAAATTTCTGTGGAACTCATAGTCGGTATGACAGCTGATGAGGGAATTCCGCTGACATTCCATGAAGGATTCAAATTGCTTCATGGAAACAATTATGCCGGAAGAGATTATCATTTTTCCTGCAGCTATATTTCCAGACAGCCGTCTATCCATGACAATCTGTATATATGGATGAACGGAGAGGAACCACTTTGCGCTTTTTCCGGCTCTTTAGAATTTACGCAGGCCTCTTTCCTTCAGCAGCAGGAACAGATCCATGAATGCTCTGCTGTGGATGCATTTCAATTCTATAACCGTGCTGTTGATCGTTCCGTTTACTGCAATTATGCAGAGATTGAAGAGGAAGTTAGAATTTATGGTTCCTACCAGGCATCTAATACAGAAAGGACGGCTGATGGCAGAACAAATCAAGTAAGTCTCTCTTGGCTCACCAGAAAAGGAAATGAAACGGGAACCCGTTCCGGACCCAACTGGGGACACCGGGGCAGAAGAAACAGGAATGAAGCCTACATACCGCTCCCATCAGCTGTTGCAAAAAGCGGCTTTTTCCCGCTCAATAAACAGCACTTCATTGCATTAACTGATGACCACCGCGCACTTCTGCTCCGCGTCGAACAGATGAATGACAAAGCTATTACTACGCCAGCCAGCAATGCACAGCTGGGAGAATATCTCCGCAACCGAATGGGGCTTCCCAACGGAGCCTATATTCATAAAGCTGATTTTGAAACATATGGAAGGACAGACGTAACCTTCTACAAGATCGACGACGAACAGTATTATATGGATTTTTCAGTCGTTACGCCAACACAGATATCATAAAATAAAACCAGGCTGATACCTTTTCATGGATACAGCCTGGTTTTATTTTATTCATCAATATTTGCTTCAATATAAGGATAATCAATCCCTGCGAAACATTCCAATACAGCTTCACATATAATCTGCGCTCCACGGCACGGCACCGCCATTCCTATCTGCTTACGAACACTTTCCTTGCTCCCCTTAAACTCATACGTATCAGGAAATGTTTGAAGCCTTGCTCTCTCCCGGTTCGTCAATGCCCTGGGTTCAGCCCAGTGATATATATGTGTGCCTCCGCCACCGCTTCCTGTAACTGTATATGATGGTTTATTGGGATCAAGACGTTTATATATCTGGCTGATTCTAGCGCCCTTAATGTTCAGCTGTAATTCTTCCGGTAAATCCGCTGTAAAAGCGTTCTGTCCCGGCAGGATATGTTCCAACCTTTTAACAACCATTGGAGACTGTTTTGTCCTCTCATTATTAAAAGCATTTTCTGGAATTGGCGGATCCTCTATTGCCTTCCTGCACGAATTATCTATACCCTTATATGGCTCAGTCGATGGCACATGATATACAACATCAATATCATTCCGAATTCCTATGATTATAATCCTGTGCCGTGCCTGCGGAATACCGTATTCTTCAAACTTATATAAATGCGGAGTAATCGTGTATCCGGCATCACGAAGTTCTGTCAAAATTTTTGTAAATGCTTTTCCTTCATTCGCGTTTCTTAAGCCACCAACATTCTCTGCAAGGAACCATTTCGGTTGAAAAATCTTTAAAGCTTTGACTCCATACGAATAAAGAGGTCCATATACCCCGTCCATACCCTTCTGTTCTCCTACAACACTGTAATCGTTACAGGGAAAGCCGAAAGCCAGAGCATCAATCTCTTTCAGTTTCGTCATATCAAATTTACGAATATCTTCATGATAGACAGTCTGTGGAGCATCCGGGCAGATATTATGCCTGTACGTTTCACATGTGCTCGCATCATAATCATTTGCCCATTGATGAACAATCGCAAATTCTGGATCACCAATATCTGCGTGCGTCGCTCCCCAGGCGATTCCGCCGGGGCCGCAGAACAATTCTCCTAATTTAAATATCATATTCCGCCATCCTCTCCGGCACCACCAGCCAGCCTTCTTGAATTTAAAAAATCAATAAAAAGCTGCACTGTTCCTATTTCTGAATCACTCAGACTTTCCAACCCATGTAATTTCATATCCGGTTGAATATCCGAAGGTTCAATATAACCTGCTTTCAAAAGTATTTCAAACGGGTGAGTTTGAAGAGCCCTTGCAATTTTACACAGATTTTCCCAGTTTGGAGTCTTTCTGGAACCATCTTCGATCCGCTTAATTGTGCTGTCACTTACCCCGCTTGCTTTTGCAAGCTTGTCCTGAGAAAGCCCTAATTCTTTCCTCTTAGCCTTAACAAACTGGCCCAAATCAAACATACCACCACCTCATGTTTATTCTACTCGTTTTGCTGCTTTTTGTCAACTATTATTTTATTTTTTGCTGCTTAAACGCAGCGTTTTCCGTCCAATAAGCCACTCATCATGCTCTCCATTTTCCCATCCATAAACGCTTTTTCCTCCGCGATCCGCTGTTCCCGCTCATGATCCAGCGTAATAATCAGCTTTCCATTCTCGCATTCCACCCGGATCAGGGAGTCGATATCAAATCCCAGATCTTTCAGCCACAGTCCCTTCGGCATGGTTCTGTAATGATAACCGCTCTGCCCAAATACTTTCAGTTCCCTGATCTTCTTCATTGTTCTTCCCAAAACTGCTTTTGCCATAAATGCCTGCCTCCTTCTGTTTGACATTGTTTTTCAGAAACTCACTGCCTCCGCCGGTGTGATGACCAGCTTCCCATCCTCACACTTCACCTGCACGGTGTCCCCGATCTCAAATCCGAGTGTCTGCATCCAGAGTCCCTGAATGCGAAGCTGAGGCGTCGCCTTTCTCCCATAACCTGCCGGCACTTCTCCGATCGTCAGCAGTCTGGAATCCTTTCTCACTGCCATCCTGTTTTCACCTCTTTGCCATTTTCTCTGCCTAGACTTAACCGGAGTACAGCTTTCAGGGTACAAAAAAGGACCCGTCGGCCGTCAAGAATCTCCGATTAAGTCCTACCTTAATTTCCATATTCAGTTGTACCCCAGAGCATAATACGCCTGAGAATTGCCTGTGAACAGTCTGGACACCTCGTGTTATATTAATGCACAAGGTCGATATTTTATGTTAAAAACGGGCCCGTCCCAACTTAAAACGCCCTGTCCTTCGGCATTTTTTGTAGGACTAAATCAGCCAAAAACCTTTGTTTATGCGGTTCTTGCTAACCTGTCATTAATATAGCACAATCCCCCGTTGCAGAAATCAACAAAGCTCGCTCTTCACCAGCTTCAATTATTTTCTTTAAATTTACAATAAAACCAACCTGCATAGAATTCGGCTGCAAGCGATACTTCTCTACCGATGGAACTTCTTCACTCTTGGCAATCTCTCTTTGCTTTTTGATGATTTTATAACGTTCCTTATAATTCTCGTAAAACTCTTCGTAATCTAAGGAATACACGCTGTTCCATAACTCATTAAATTCTTCGACAATACTCTGCGCAATTTCACCCTTCTCTGTCGACACAATACGAGTATTCCATTCACGGTTACTCGTAAGTGCAGTTCTGGTCATGTTAGAACTTCCGATAATGATTCTATATATTTCTTCTTTCTTAAAAATATAGCCCTTTGTGTGGAAACCATCTCCTGCTGCTTCCACATCGTACATTTTCAATGTAATATCCGAAAGATTATTTAATTTTTCAAGGGCCTTCGGTTCGCTAAAATTCAAGTAATTTGTTGTGAGAATTTCTCCCTCAATTCCTTTTCTTTCAAGTTCCCTTAATGTCTGTAACAAAGGCGTAATTCCACCCATAGTAATAAAAGCAACGCTGATCTGAAATTGATCGCACACCATTAGTTCATCTTCAATAGATGACAACACTTTCTTGCCTTGCTTGTAATTATTTGAAATAAATTGCGGCTTATATGCAAGATTTGAAGCAACTGTTCCATCTATGTACGCAGTTTCAAATCCGCTCCGCAGCTCTAAAAATTTGTCTTGTGTAATGTTATGATCTGCCACAATTTCATCTCCTTCTACGTAATTCTTTCTATTTTTTCGCATTTTTCGCGGGTCTTCTGGCTTTTCCAGCTCCACGAATCGACTCTCCAGCTTCTTCGCCTGGTATCGGCTGCTGATATTTATAAGCATTCTCCTGATATCCGGCTTTTCCCGTTTTGCGGATTGCCGCTGCCACTTCCAGCAGATTAGCATCCGTAATGCGATTCAGTATTTTCAGCCGTTTCTCTGATATCGGCTGCTCGGACCGGCATGCCTCATAGTCATTTACTGACATATGCCAATACAAAAACTCTCCTTTATAATATTGCTTTAATTTCTGTGCGATCAGAAGCCCCTCCGGATCAAAATCACCGCTATAATATATTTTAGTGCAGCTTTCTGCCAAAAGATCAAGGATGAGCAATGCACTCAGCCTCGGTTGCCCATTCATGCACATACATGCCCTTTCACCGCGGAATTTTTCACAAAGATTTGCATAAACAGAAGGATTTTCTACAATATAAATTTTTTGTTCCGGACACCGGACTGACTTCCAGCCTGCAATGACGGAAAGCGGCACCTGCACTATATCTCTTTCCTGAAAAAATCCTTCTATCCCCGCATGAAACCGCCCGTCCTTTTTGACCGCATGAATCCCGGAAAGAATGGCATAATTGGAAATATCATCCCGCAAAATCCCGGCCAGCAGGCACAAACGCTGTTTATAAAGCGCCGGAAAAAGATCATTTCCGCTAATAGAAATTTGCTTTTCTGAAGCATACCACTGAATGGTCTGATAAAGCAGCTGGCCCTCTTTTGTTCCCTCATCAAAAGCATGCGGATTTCCTGTTACCCGTGCTGCAAACACCGCCAGATATTCCATACGATTCTGTTCTGCCGGGAAAGAATCAATCATCCTTACTCCGAGCATGACCTGGCTTCTCACTTCTTCTATATTATTTTTGCCTCGCGGGGATTCATTTTGCATCTTCCGGACCCACCCTGCCGCAAATTTCTCTCCTGCCCATTCCAGCACCTCTTCATACATCTGCGTCCACATCTGTTCTTCTTTCTGTTTCCGCTCCTTTTTTCCTGCTATCGGCTCACAAAAATAAAGTTCCAGCAGACGTCTGGGCGTAACCTCTGCAAAACAGCTCTCCTGTAACGCCTTCTCAAACCGTTTTGCAGATACTGAAATACTTTTTTGGCCATGAAAATTTTTTTGAAAAAAGCCTTCCAAAATATCACGTTCTTCCTCCGCCACATTTCGTATGACTACCGTACCCGAAAACGAGCCATACGAATTATATTTATCCCGGAAACCATTTAACAAGCGCTGAAAAACCGGATATTCACGAAAATAATCGACACATGCTTTCTCAGACAAGTTCTGCGGCTCGCTGCTCCATTTGTCTTTCATTTTCCAACATCTCCTTTGCTTTTCCATTCCACAGATAGGACATCACCGTCACGAATTTCACATTTTCAGAGCGAAGCAGCTGATAAATGGCAAGCGCATCCAGTGTATCGCAATCTCCCCACAGCACCTGCGAATTAATAATAAAATCAAAATCAAATTCTGTCATCAGCCGAAACATATCACGTATATTCCGGTTATCAACACCGGCAAACGCCTCGTCCAATGAAATCAAGCGCGGCGCGTCCGCGCGCCCTCCCTGATATTTTGCTACAACTGCTGAAAAAAGCGGCACATACATAGACATCGCTTTCTCTCCTCCGCTAAATGTCCCAAACACACTATTGGTAAGCTCTTTTTGCCGTTCTCCGCTTTTCTGGAAATAAAGCTGAAATTCAAACCACTTTCGATAGTCTAGCGTTTCTTTCATCACCTGATAAAACGAAACCATTCCGCCGCTTTCTCTTGCATGTCTTCTGGCTTCCTCTACCTTTGACCGAAAATGCAGCGACAGCCTCGCCGCCTCATTTTCCCGCATAAGGCGATAATCTTTCTTCAACAGTTCTACCAATTCTTTGGTGTCAAGCTGTTCCTCCGTCTCTGCCGTTTTGCTGCGCCATCGCAGATTCAATTTCAAACCGCTGGACGTATTCATTGAATTCATTAAGGTATTCATTTTTTCCACCCATGCATTCGAAGCGTTAATTTTCGCACGGATTTTCCGGCTGACGGTATTTGCTAAAATATCTTCAAACAGTTCCCTGTCTCCTGCCCGGATCAAATCCTCCAATTCTCTGATATCCTCTTCCAAGTGCGACAAAAGCTTGCCAAATGGAATTTTAACCCCCTGATAACGGGCGACAATATCATGCCTTTTCGCCGCCGGATCCCCCACTTCTGCCTGCTCATCCAACTCCTTAAAATGTTCCGTCTGCATTAACTGATAATCATTTAAAGCGCCGCGATTTTCAAAGTACATCCGGTTTAGGTCAGCAATAATATCTTCCTTATTCAGACTTTCACAATCCACAGCCAAAAAATTCATGACATTTTCTGCACCCAGATCCATATCCTCCGGAAAATTTACATATTGTAACGCTCTTTCCGCTTCGTAACATTTCTGCAGATGCTGATCTCTGCGCGTGCACTCTGCAAGCTGCTCTTTCTCCCGCTCTGCCCGCAGCATCAGATTTTCGATTTGACTTTTCACCTTTGCCCTTTCTTCTATGCATCGTCCTCTTGCATCCGGATAATCCTTCAGCCAGCGAATACATTTATCCAGCTGTTCCTTGATCTGATCATAATCCGTAAGGCGAAGCTGTTCCTCAATCGACCTTTTCTCTTCCTGCGCTTTTTGTAATGTCCTCTTTGTATTTCCCATGTCATAGCGAATCTGATCCAGGTCATTATCCAAATCCTCCTTACGGTCCCCGATTTCCAGAAGATGCGATACAATCTGCAGGTAAACTTCATGTCCGGATTCCAACTGATACAAATACTTTCCGTAGTCAGCTGCCGCTCTGTCCGCCTCCTGAAATATTTCATAATCGCAGGACAGATATAACCGCTCAGCAATTTGCAGCGCCTGTTTCTGCACCTCTTCAACGATTGTTTTTTTCTCCCGGATTTTTTCCTCCAATTCCTTTAACTCTTCCCTCTGCTGGTTCGCCTTTCGCACAGCCCCCAACAGCATAAAATACGTTTCTCTCATATCGGTGTCCGGCGGCAATGCATCGTATTCTTTTTGCAGCTGTGCTTTACGCGCAGAAAGCGCCTTGATTTCATGCTTGATTTGTTCCAATTCCATTTCAATCTGCTGCATTCCCTCCCTGCAAGTCTCTATTTTCTCCTGCCTGTTCCTCTGTCTCGCTTCCGTCCCTAAAAAACCTGCCTCATGTTCTCCTGTAATCGTTCCTGAAAGTACGCCAATCTGATACCTTCCATCTGCGTAAACAGCTGTCGTTCCGTCATTGTCAAAAGCAATATTTGCGAGTATCCCCGTGATTTTTTGGTTCAAAAAAATAGTATTGACGGAATCATTTAAATCCAGTATGTCAAGAATGCTTTTCTCTGCACGGTGCCTGCCAACAAATAAATATCTGTCGCAGCATCCCCGATCCATCTTCATGACCTGCTCACGATACTCATCCTCTACAAGCAAAGCGTCCAAAATTCCCATCTGAAGCAATGCCTCTTCCAAATGATCACAGGTTTCTTTATCCAGCTGACCTCCAAATTCCAATACCTTATAAAACTCTATATATGGAATTTTGTTCGCCGTCAGACGTTCCCTGTTTTTAATAACCGCTTCACTTCGCACAGGTTCCGGTTCCTTGTGGTTTTCCCAATCCTCCAGCTCCTGCTGCAACTCTTCATAAGATGCTGCTAACTCAGCAGACTGTTTCTCCCCGTCCTGTATTTGTCCATCCAATTCACGGCTCTGGTTAAACCATATATCTGCAGCCAGCTGACGGATTTTCGCAAAATCTGATTTTTCACTATATGTCTGCGCATACTGAGCTATCTGCTTTAAGACTTCTCCCGGAATAACCATCTCCTGATTCTGTCCGCCCCAGGCATAGACCGCTTCTTTCCATTCATTCTGTACCTCGGTCATCAAGGTTTCAAGCTCTGTTACCTGATGCTGCGCACCGTCGCATTCCTGTTGCTTTTTTCCTCTCTGTTCCAGAAGCTCATCCACCTGCCTGTGTCCTGCATCTGCCTCCCTTAATAATGACACCCCTTCTGCAATCCCTTTTTGCGTTTTCTCAAACTGCTGCCGATGTACTTCGAAAGAATAAGGTTTCTTAAAAGCAGGCGCAAACTCTTCTTCAAAAAAAATATGCTCTTCAAAGGCCATGGTTTCCGCCTCTGTTTTCATTTCCTCCAACAAATTTTTTAATTCCTGCTCTTTCCGGTACTCCCGGTTCTGCTCCTCCGCTTCTTTTGCCTCAAGCTCTATGATTTGCTCTCTTTTTGCCTGCAGCTGCGTTTCCTTTTCCTGAAGCGTTTTTTCTCCCTCCTGTATCCTGTCAGCCAGCTCCAATTCCCGGTCTTTCAGTGCCACAGCATCACTCTTAGCAAGAGAATCCCTTTCTTTTTCCTTCGCCTCCTTTTTTGCATCCAGACTGTTTTGCTGTTCCTCCAGTTCAAGAACTCTTTTCTCACTTTCTCTTAAGCAAATTTCCCGCTCTTTTTCTTTTTGCTCAAGATCATCCAGCTCCTTCCTGTTCTTCTGATAATTTCCAGCTTTTTCATATAATACCAGGCGATTATATTTATCCAGGACTCTATTAATTTTTTCTGCAGCCTGTTTCCCCTCTTGTCTGCGTTTTAGATTCATACTCATAGTATCCATATTTTCAATCGCTTCTGACATAGGACGCAAATCTTCGTCAGACAAGGGCTGCAGTGAGTCGCACAAAATATCATTAATTACCGACGGCTTAAAATCTTTGGACAGTTTGGGCGTGCGCAGCTGAATCAGCAGGTCAATCATTTCTTTGTAATCCTCTACTGTCTCAAATCCAAAAATCTGCCGGTTGACATATTCCATATAATCCATCTGGCGGTCAAATACCTGCCCGCCCTTTTGGATGCGATTTTCCAGTTCCTTCTTTGAAAGCGTCACCTTTTCATCCAATTCTTTGTATAACAGAAAATCCTTACCAATCCGGCGCCCGTCACTCAGACCAAAATACCATTTATCCAACGGCTTCCCTCGTCTCGCACGAATTCCCATTCCCACCGTAAGATACGTTTCACTCTCTCTCCGCTTAAATTCCAGATAAAGATATCCCGTCCGTTCCTCCCTCTCATCATTTTCCTCCAAAAGATAGCTGCTCATCCTTCTGTCCCGCGACCCAAACGGATCCAGACGCTCCGGGCTCATATTCCCATCGAGAAGCAAAGGAACAACGCTCTGCATCGTAACAGATTTCCCTGAACCATTTGCACCGCGCAGCAGCATCCTCCCTTTCACAAACGGAAACTCCTGCTCATCATAATACCAGAAATTAACCAATCCAATTTTACTTGCCTGCCATCTGCTGTTCATCTACTTTTCCTCGCTTCCGCTATTTTCTCCTGCAAAATTCTCCGGATAATGCCCCTGCAGCTTCCCTGCTGATGCATATATCGCCACCTGATGTTCCCTCTCCCGTCTATGGATCAATGACCATTGCTCCATAGACCGCATCACTTCCTGCACAAATTCTCCATCTGGCATCTCCCGGTAATTTTTTGTAAAACCGCCTCCATGCCTTGCCTTTACTCCTCGAATCAGTTTTTCAAATTCTATCCGGTCAGCCAGGATGGTCTCGTTGGGCAATACCGTCCATACCTTCTGTTCAACCTTCTTTCTGATATCTGCACAACACAGCAAAATAATATCAGATATGACATTGTTTCCCGGAAACTGCATACCCATCCGGCAGCTCTCGCCCGCCAGAAAAAAAGCGCTTCCACGATGAATATGGACCTGACAGTCGAAATTTCTTTCTAAATCTTCTGCTAACCGCCGGCCATAATATTTTAAATATTCAAAATCTTCCTCAGAATCAATCTCCCGATACATGCCAACAGAAAAAAGAATACGTTTATACACTCTCTGGCGCCTTGCAAGCCCCCGATCCTCATCTACCTCAAACCATTCACTCTCCTGAAAATCCTCCGGACTGGAATATCCCATAATATCTTTCGAAAAATTCCGCATAAAATAGCGGGAAGCGCCTGTATTTTCGTAAAGCACTTCCCCTTCCTGGCCTCCCATAAATTCATCATCATCTCCATCTGTAATCTGAATTAAACCCTGCGAAACCGCATAGCGAAGTACCTTAATCAACCGTCTCCTGTTTGTATACAATGTCCAGTCCACAGTGCCTCCCGGCATATTTGAGGCAACATATTCTGTAAGCTGTGAAAGAATAAACTGTTCCTGCGCATCTCTGTCCTCCAAAAACATCAGCAATATACAGAGAAACGCATATTCCTCCCGGGATGTAAATTCCAAAATTCCCATGGAAGGCTCCGGAATCGCGGGAATCTTCTCCAGCTTAACCAAAAGCGAATTTTCTATCAGCTGGCATCCCAGCTTCTCCGATGCAAATTTGCGAATTTCTCCGACTGCATCCCTGATTTTATAATACAATTCCTTATCCGCCGATTTTAAAACCCAGCGCCTGTCTAACAATACTTCCAGTTCTTCCATCTATCCCTCCATACAAAATCCGTATCTTTTTGAAATATAATTTCATGAAATCATATTTTATGAAATCATACCTTTTTTATTTCCGCAAAATCCTTTCTTTTTTAATCTGTAAAAATAATACTTAATCTGGGCATTGTAAAATTACCATCCACACAATGCACCACACATTGCTCCTCAATATGCCCCGTATCAAGAATATATTGTCTTCCGTCATCGGTTCTGGCAGAATACGAATTTTCCATGGCATCTGACAGCCATTTCAGCAAAATTTCCCTTACCCTCGGTTCAATAACCGGAAGCTCTGCAAAATCAATCCTCCCGTCTTTCTCTAATCGCTGCAGCTTTTTTCTGTCCTCTTTCATCTGCTGCATCATCTGCTTTCTCGTTTCTTCTTTTTCCTTTTGGGAATTAATAATCGAAGTCCTCCCTGACTTTTCCCGGTATGTACGCACTCTCGGCCTCAACAAAATATCATCCGCCGGTTCTTCATAAACGCCCCGGTTCATACTGTCCGTATCCCGGTTCTGTTCTGTTTTTAAATGGAACGGTTTTTCCAATCCAAATACCATAGCCGACATTTTATGTGCTTCCGATAAATTCTCACATTTCAAAAAAATCTCTGCCGTCTTTTTATATTCTTCTCTCCTGTTTGCCCCAAAAGCATTTTTTTCACTTAACTGAGCCGCATATCTGGTAATTCTGCGAATAATTTCATTTGTTTCATCAAAGAGTTTTCCCGCCTCATTTTCCTGTCCGTTTTCCGACACAAACCAGTTATAAATGCTTTCATACCTTCCTCGGTTTTTCTCTTCTAATAGCGCCTGCGACATTTCTACGTCTATCCTCGGAATTGACAATTCATATGCAACAACCTGTTCCATAACCTGATTTAATACATCCTGATCCAGCGTTCGCAAAATTTCTTCAATAATTCCCACATTCTGCTGTAACCCTTTTATAAAATTCCTAAGATACTCTATCAGCTTATCCTTGAATATTAAAAATTCTTTTGTACGCATCATCTCTTCTGCTTTAACGCTGTTCAAATCCCTGATATAATCCTGATAATTTTGATTCAGGCGTATAAAATCATTATTCAAATCATTCCACCATGTATAAACTGTATTGGTATCCTCTTTTACTATTTCAGAAAATCTTTCAATACTGCGGCGTATCCGCTCCAACAAGGTTGGCTCCAGAGATGCCCCCTCAACAAACAAATTTTCCAAACGAATCACTAACCGCTCAATCTCTACACTGTATTCCGACATCTGATACCGGTATTTTTTATTTTTAAACTCTTCAATAGAAGAAACCTTTCTGGTATCCTGTATGGTTGTAAGATTTTTCCATTCCGTCAACGCAGCAAGATCCTGCTGGCACTGCTCCATCCGATAATCTGCAAAATATGGCTCCTGAATCATAAGCCCGTAAACATCCTCTTGGTACATCCAATAGCGCAGCTTTTCATAATTATCATAAAAAATGCGCATAATGCTCCGATACCGATCCGCATTATCCGCATTCAAATACTTTGCTTCTGTCAAAGGCTTTAATAATTTTTCCGTTACATGCATAATCCCTTTATATGATAATTCCCAGGGGACCATCATATATCTCCTTCCTGCATTCAGATTTTTACTAAAGTATTACCTTGCACCATTATACAAAACCTGTTTTAATAAATCAATTATTTCTTTTGATTTTACCATTGTCATTCACTTGCAAAATTAAATTCCAGTCCAGTATGGAACTTACTCTTTCCAAATCTGTCTCTATCCGCATTCTTTCAGATTTACATTTCCCCGTAAGTTTCTTCCCACTTGTAGATTTCGTTCCGGTACTTTTAGTTCCAACAATCCGGCACGAGTCACCCGGAACCGATTCTCCGCCTTCATTTTTGACACTACTACACTGACGCTTGCCTTGGCATAACCAAGCTCTTCTGCCAGATCTACAGATCGACGGCAGCCGCCATACACACTTTTGCGATGCGCTTTGCCAGAGCAAGGATCGTCCAAATCGGCGGATTCCCCATCGACTCCGGCAGCAGCGTGGCATCGGCAATATACAGATTTTCAGGTAAGCGACGATTGTGAAAACTTTTTTGTTCCTCCGATGTCAGCGGCAACATCCCGCCGGGATGCCCTGCATTGAGAGTGCCGAGGAACATATCACCCTCGGCAACGCCCATCTTCCTCAGAATCGTTTTGCAGTCAGACACACCCGCTTTCAGGCGTTCTTGATCTGTCAGGGTCAGCTCCTTTTCTACTTTTCGGGTGCGGCTGATACCAAAGCTGGCATCCGAAAGCTTGACCATCATACTGAGCATATCGCTGGATGGCATACGCCAAGACTTATTGAAAAAAAAGCTAAGATAGTCCATGTAGGGAGAGAGCATATAGCCATCTCTCTGCATGATGAATGGCATGGGAATATGACAATCCTGTCCTGCTCCTGGATATGGTGCGGCCACACAAAGCACAGGATCGACAAAAAGTGCCGCCTCGCAGGTTATCCCGGAACGCTCCAAAATAATCGGAGTGCCAAGACCCCCAGCAGCCAGGACAACCAGATCAGCACTGTAAGCCATTTGCTTCCTGCCTTCTTTTGCATAGACGGCATGTACGGTATTGTTACTGCAATCAATGCCGAGCTTTGTCACTTTGCAGCTAGTTTTTAACACGGCTCCTTTTTCGATACTCTCCGCCAACAGCCTGCGGCTGTCCCATTTTGCTCCTGTACAGCACCCCAGCACACAGCGCCCGCAGTGGACGCAGCGATCAAAGTCCACCAGCTTGGCCGTGGGCGTTGGCTTAAATCCTAACTGCGCACAGGCGTCAAAAAGGGTTTTCGTCTGAGATGACCAATATTTCTCGTGGTCAGTAGAGAGAGGGATTTCCTGAGCAAGCTCCTCAAATTCCTCATCCAGCTGGATACCTATTTTAAGCAAACCTTCATCACACCGCAGTGCGCTGCCGGTGGCAAGGGTCGTGGTGCCGCCCGTGCATCTGCCATGCACCAATACCATGTCCGAGGCAGCCTTTTGCACCCGCATGGCCGGAAACAGCATAGAAATCATCCGCTCATCCAAAAACAACCCAGTCTTGCGAAGCCCGGCCAGCTTGTCAATGGAAAAAGTAAATGGCTGAAATTCATCCCCAGCCTCCAATATCGTCACTTGAAAACTGCCTTGCAGCTCCTTTGCCATCATAGCGCCTCCAGCACCAGAGCCTATTACAATCGCTTGTTTCATTCTAACAGTATCTCCTTTCCGGCCTGCAGGCCTTATCCCTTATCTGAAATCAGCCCGGCATACGTCGCATCCTTCCGTGATACGCTCACGAAACACCAGCTTGCCACCCCGATAAATGCCCGCAAAAATTCCCCGATCAATGCCAGATATGACAGAGCAAACTTCCGGTGTATAGAAATCACTGAAAAAGCATTTACGAACACAAAATGTTCCAGGAGCTTCTTCTTCAATCTGAATGCCTATGTTGCGATAGAGCAGGGTAACAATGGCAAGACACTCCTTCTCATCTTTGGGACTGAGCCACCGGCGAAGATGGCTCCCCAGATTATAGGCCATTTGATATAGCGTTTGACGCAGCGTTTCAAGGTCATCCCCATTTTGTATAACGCGCACAGCTTCTTCCGCTGTAAACTGCGCATAGACTCTCAACAGTTCTGGAGCAGAACACTCAGCGGCAGACCTGAAAACGCCCCCTCCTTCCGACCGGCGGCAGGACGCGCTGCAGTTGAAGAATCGCTCCGCGATTGGCGGTATTTCCGGCGCATCCACGCCAAAGGCTTTAGCGGTTTGGCGCAGGAGTATTTGCAGCTCCAAGCGTACGCCAGGTCTGCTGGACAATATGCAATAGATCAGTCGGTTCATCACAACACTCCAATCAAAAGAACATTCCCAACTGCAGCAGCTGTAGATTCGTACAGTCCGTCAATGGTCTGCTGGTGCAGTTCCACGATATTGTTTCGACGCAGCTTCAAGTTGGGAGTCAGCTCTCCGGTAGAGATTTTTAATGGGCTGGACATCAGCGCATACCGCTTGATCTGCTCTGGATGGGAAAGCTGTTCGTTGACAGACCGAATCTCAGCCGCCAATGTCTTTTCATCCGGAGCCGGCTCCTCACTCTTCTGCCAGAGCAGAGCGACGAGGTAGGGTCGTTGTTCTCCTACCAGCATAGCCTCACTGATGCTGGGAATATCCCGCAAAAGGGTCTCCACTTTTTGCAAATTGATGTTTTTCCCGTAAGAATTGATAAGAATTTCTTTCTTCCGTCCGATGATTTGGAGATGGCCGTTTGCCGTGATCGCTCCCAGGTCCCCCGTATGTAAACAAGCGTCCTCACGGCCATCATAGCCAAAAGCTACTTGTGGACCTTCCACCAGAATCTCGCCATCCTCCGCCAGCGTCACCTTCGTATCCGGCAGCGGCGGACCAACTGTCGTAATGTCGTTGGCATCCAGCCGATTCAGAGTGATAAGCGGCGCTTCCGTCAATCCGTAGGCATCGTGGATCTCAATGCCCAGCTTTCTGAAGTTTTCCAGAAGTTTTTGGCTGACCGGCGCAGAACCAACAATCAGCTGGTCACATCGATCCAGTCCGGCTTTTTTCAGAAGCGACTTTCTCAATATCGGGCGCAGGATGCCCTTTAAAGAAGCACTTTTGCTGGAGATGTAGATACTTCCCAGCTTGTTCTGGGCCAGCTGATCCCAAATCTTCTCGTAAAATCTGGGGATAGAAAAGAAAATTGTCGGCCTGACCTTAGGCAGCGTCTCTGCCAACTTGTCAAAATCATTGAGAAAATAGAGAGACACCGGTGCGCCCAGATAATAGGGCGTGTAAGCCCCCAGTATTCCCTCCACCACATGACTCATCGGCAAAAAGGACAGATAGGCTGCCTGTTTTGTTCGACTTTTGAAGCTGAGCAGGGATGCCATTGTCTCGGCCATCCAGCGCAGCTGAGCCTGAGAAAAAGCCACATTCTTGGAATTGCCAGTAGTACCGGAGGTATAACGCAGAGTGGCCATATCCTGATAAGAAACCTGCGCAGGTGCAAGTTTCCGTTCTTTCCCCAGAAAGAGGAACTGCTCCCATGACATTACGCGAGCCTCCTCCGTCAGAGGAGCATTTTCCGTAAAGGAGACCATTGTTCCACCAAAGGTCATTTGGCTGACATGGGATAAAATGCGAATGTCCCCGATGAAGAAGTAGTTAGCGCCGCTTTTTTGCAGCAGTTCGTCCAGTTCGTTGGCAGGAGTGGTATAATACAGCGGCACGCTTGCCGCACCAGACAGGCCAATGGCTACATCCAAAACGAAATATGTAACGCTATTGATTCCGCTGATAGCAACCTTGCTGCCCGAACCAATGCCAAGGGCCTGGAGCGCCCTAAGCGTCTCCTCAATGCTCTCACTGACAGAAGAAGCGCTGCTTTCCCGTATGCCGTCGCTGGTTACGTCGTAATAGGTAATAGATGCATTCTTCCGGTTCAGACAAAATCGCACCTGTTCAAACACTGTCCGGCTGTTGTGGTCGAGAAAATTTTTGCCGGAGGCATAGGCCAGAAGATTTGGCAGATACTCCCGCCAATCCAGATGATATACTCCCATAAACCGTTGGGTGTTGGTTGTGTCGTATATTTTATCCTCTTTAAAATAAGGAGCCAAAGAGAGCATGTTGGTCAAGATGCTCTTTTTCGCAGGCTTATCTTCTGATAGATTGCATGAAGCGCCAATCTTGTTGAGGAACGGAACTGTGAGAAACAAAGGCTTCGGCAGGATGACCGATAGATTTTTCTCTACCCAGTTCCGTACAGCGTCAATCAACTCTGTCACTGTCGGCTGCGCAGAGGCCGGGGCAGTCAGATGAAAGGTTTTCCCCACAGCGTCCCTGGCATAGGTAATGCAGACAATAGACTTTGCAACATAATCCACTGGCACCATGTTGACGCGCATGGACTTTTTGATCGGGAAAACACGCA
>JAJQGL010000015.1 GCA_021200535.1 Clostridiaceae bacterium
CAAGAAAGCCTTTGCATTTGAAAACAATGAATCCGGTTTTCAGGCGTTTAAGAACCGCATCAACGAGTTGTACGACACGCCGACTGCCGAGGGTACGACAGAATTTAAACCCAATGGGCACGACATTGTTTTTGACCATGTGCGTTTTTCCTACGATAAAAAGGATGTTCTGCAGAATGTGAGCTTCACTGCCAGAGAGGCAAGACGGTTCTGGTTATCGCCCACAGGATGCGCACTGTGGAAAATGCAGACAAGATTATCGTCCTGTCAGAAGGGCAGGTAATAGAAGAAGGTACACCGGCGGAGTTGATGGAGAAGCATGGTGCGTTCCATCGGATGGTGGAGCTACAAGGACAGAGCGCCGACTGGCAAATACAAAATCTTGCCTGATTGGATTATAGTACGTTCAGGCGCAGTATTGATTTCTTCTCTAATTCCTACTATAATATAAGTTAGTTGACACTAACAAAAAACGGAAGGAAAATAGTTTTATGGAGAAGATACATATTGAAAAAAATACTGTTCAGGAGACGCTTGTTATTCCTTTGTATGCAAGGAAACTTTGTACACAGCAGTTTCCGAATTTGTTCTGCGATAAGAAATCAATGGAGTTGATTGAACGGCTTGACTATGATTTTTGAACATCAGTGGAGCGTGGAGGAGTACAAAAGCTTCCTCGAATCAAACGGCTGGGAGGTTGTAAAGTTCGAGGAAATGTCAGCTCGTATCACATTAGCCTATGCGGAATGTGTCAAGCAACAGGGAGGTCAGCATTTATGAAAAAATACGATATTTCAAAGCCTGTTACGCTAAAGAAAGGCGTGTATAGGCTGAACGGCGAAGCAAACTTTAATTATCAGCTTAACCGTGTCATAAATTGGGACGGCGGACGTTTGGAGGATGTTCAAAGAATCAGCGGGAAAATAAAAAACAGTGAAGATTGGAAACGTGAGCTGCTTGCACTCGGGGACGAAGCGATGGCGGAGGAGCGCATTGAAAACGCCATTGCTTATTACCGCATGAGCGAGTTCTTTATGTACGATGGAGATCCTGATAAGAAAAAATATTACGAAAAGGCCACTGCTCTTTTTTATGAATATTATGCGGATTATTTTGAGGGAGAAAATCCCCGTATCAGCAGGCGTGAAGTACCATATGAGGACGTGAAGCTGCCCGTTATGCATGTAAAATCGAAAGGAAACAGCAAGGGGACACTGCTTCTTCATGGAGGAAATGACAGCTATTTTGAGGAATTTTTGTTTTCGTTGCTGTATTTGCAGGAAAAGGGATTTGAAGTATACCTGTTTGAAGGACCAGGGCAAGGCGGCGTAGTTCGCACACAAGGAAAGCACTTCACTCACGAGTGGGAAAAACCGGTTAAAGCGATACTGGACTTTTTCAATTTGTCCGATGTGACAATTATTGGGGTATCATTAGGTGGCTATCTCGCACCAAGAGCGGCTGCATTTGATAAACGTATAACAAAAGTTGTTGCATGGAGTGTATTTCCATCCTTTTTGGATGTAATTATCGGAGGGCAATCACCTGCGCTTCGCAAAATGTTTTATTTCCTTATGAAGCTGCACGCCAAAAGCATAATTAACCTGATATTCAATATGAAAGCGAAAAAGGAACCGATGATTGACTGGGGTCTCAAGCATGGAATGTATGCGTATGAAGCAGACAGCGCTTATGGCTATGCAAGAAAGCTGGCGGATTATAGTCTTGAACCGATTGCCGGTAAAGTTACTCAGGATATTTTAATACTCGGGGCGAGCAGAGACCACTTTATTGACTACCATATGATCGGCAGGGAGATTGATATGTTCACCAACATAAAAAGTCTTACCTTCCGACTCTTTACCGAAAAAGAAGAAGCGGAAAACCACTGCAATGTGGGAAATGGGAAGCTTGCTCTTGATACCATCTGCAATTGGCTGGAGGGGCTGGCACAATGATGAGATTTATATATCTTCTGACAATGACAAGAAGCAGGAAAATGATTATACGGACGTATGGAAAGAATTTTTATATACAATTCAAAAGCAGGTCAAATTCCTGGTTCAGGAGAGTGCTTAAGGAAACTCCTGATATCGGAAAAAGTATATTTTCCTTCAATTACGCCTATGCGCCCTCTTATGTTGCATGGTACAAAGCAATGATGGAATTGGGAATGGATCAGAAGCGGGCGGATGAGCTTATGTGGCACATGAATGAGAAAATGCTGCTGACCGTTCCGAAGCCGCTTCTGCACATGGTCGGGAAGGCATATTTGAACAGTTTCAGAAAAAAGGCGAAGCAGCATATACTCCGACAGGAAAACGGAAGTCTGCATCCTTTTGATTGGGAGATTGAGTACAGGGATATAAACGAGAATGAGTTTATGATCAAAATCAGGAAATGCGGATTTATTGCCTATGCTGATAGATTTGATGCAAAGGGAATTTTGCCGGGAATCTGTGCGGTAGATTATATCGTTGCTTATTATATGAAAAATGGGTTTCATCGGACCAAAACGCTGGGATACGGTGATGACTGCTGCGACTGCCGGTATGCACTGAACGGAAGCTGTCCGCTGAAGCCTGGAAAGGGACAGAAATAGTTATGGAGATATTTGAGAATACAGACCGAAGGAAAATGCTTGCAGTAGCGTCCGGGAAACGGAATGGCATAAGATTTTTGTTGTCATGCGGCGTGTGTTCTTCCCATATGCTACGTGGTCCTTATTGCGACTGTGGGTATAAGAAACGCAAGAAATATATATAAATGAAGCTTTTAATGGAGAGATAGCTTCTTATCTGTATTTGGAGTGTTTGAATATTCAGAGAAAAATCTGTTTTAGGAGATAAGCTATGAAAACCTATGAATTTGGAGATAAAAATAAATCTGTTATCTTATTGTTGCCGGGGACTTGCTGCCACTGGAAAAATAACTTCGGTGAGGTGGTTCCGCTGCTGGAGAAAAGCTTCTATGTGGTCTGCGTTTCCTATGACGGTTTTGACGAGGCGGAGGACACAGTTTTTCCATCCATGACGGAGGAAACAGAGAAGATAGAGGCGTACATACAAGAGCGTTTTGACGGAAAAATTTGCTGCGCGTATGGTTGCTCTCTGGGAGGTTCCTTTGTGGGGCTGCTAGTGCAGAGAGGGCGGATACACATCGACCACGGCATTCTCGGCAGCTCGGATTTAGACCAGAGCAGCTCCTTTGCGGCAAGCCTTAAGGCGCGTTTGATGGCTCCTATTCTTCAGGGAATGCTGTGCAAAGGTAAGCTTCCAAATT
Organism: Clostridiaceae bacterium; assembly: GCA_021200535.1. Classification (GTDB taxonomy): domain Bacteria; phylum Bacillota; class Clostridia; order Lachnospirales; family Lachnospiraceae; genus Butyribacter. The sequence continues at coordinate 3,283 of JAJQGL010000015.1, forward strand.
GGATGAACAGGTGGGTGGAAAAACGTCCCCCAGAGGAACGGGTTTATTTGGATAAAATGCTGTCCCTGTTTGGCATTGGAACCACTCAAATGGCATTTGTCAAACGGGACAGTATTTACAACCAGTTTTACTCCGATCTCGTAACGCCGCTGGATGATAAAATCTGTGCGGATGGCACGGTCATTCATTGCTTCTACGCCACGAAGATGGGAAAACAATACGAAGCACGTTATCGTCAGCATTTTTCCAATCCGGATATTAGACGCCATGATCTTCAACATGAAGAATTGCTCGTTTGCTGTTTGCAGGAATGGGTGAGCGAGGTTGAGGATTGCTGTGGCATATCGACAGGGGAATGAGAAAATTTAATTGAAATGGAGGACTTTCGCAACATTATCACTAAATAAAGCAGAAAAACTGTGGGCTTTTCAATATTGACGATCATGTCGCTCATCAGCCTTTTTATTTCCTCGACATCAATGATCTGCGTTTCAAAGGAAGAAGGAGCGTGGACTGGAATATTGTTGAGGATTGCCTGAAGGATCTTCAAGCATTATCAGGGAGATGATAGAAATTGCCACGAATAAAACTTTTGCAAAGAATTATGCGCAAAAACATAATACAGACGCAAAATATGGCTGGTACAGATATGATACACGTTTTGAAAAACCGACTGTTCTGCAGACAGAGGTGCACCCTTATTTTCAGGAGAAGAAATTGAAAGAATTTTTGGCAAGGGAAAATATGGCAATTCAGGCGTGGTATCCGTTAGGACATGGTGATAAGGCATTGCTAGAGGAACCTTTGTTTGACAGCCTTGCAGCTAAATATGGAAAGAGCAGCGCGCAGATTATCCTGCGCTGGCATATTCAGGCTGGCAACATTGTGATTCCAGGTTCCAAAAATCCGGATCATATCAAAGCAAACTTTGACATATTTGATTTTACTCTTACTGCTGAGGAAATGGAACAGATTGCGTCACTGAATAAGAATGTAAGGTACTATAACAGTACGTCGGAAATGTTGGATGCATATGTGAAGATGGTGCTTCCGGTGGACGCACAGAAATAGCTGCTTCTCGGAAAGGTGGTAGATGGAAATGTCGGTAAAAATCATACACGGCAAAATGAAAAAAGTGGGAAGAAGCACAGCAATGATGCTTCGCTGAGTGTCAGCGATGTGATTGTACTGCACCAGAACGGACAGGATCAGGCATTCTTTGTTGATTCCTTTGGCTTCAAGCAGGTGCCGGGGTTCTTTGCAGATAGTCCCGAAGCCTGTGAAAGACAAGATAACCGATAAAGAGTTATCATAGCACAATGTCCGGTTCGGGATGCCATAGCGGTATCTTGAGCCGGTCTTTTTTTGATGCAAAAAATGCAATATAACGCGCAGTAAAAGAGTATATCCAATCGCCGCCAAATGGGCATGAAAAAGAACGGCAGTGAAATGCCGCTCTTTCAAAATGTTTCAGTTTTTGCAGTAGCATTGGCAATACACTAAAGATTTTATTTCAGCGCTAGGCCATCTTTAAATGCATTCCCGACTCTCTCAGTGACCTTATAGTAGCCATGTGTGTATGGATCGAACGCAATGGCTGCTACTTTTGTGATATCTACCTTGTCGCCATCCATAACTGATTCATCAGCCGTAGTGTTGACTACTTTGCCAATAACTCCGCAGCCATATTCTCCATCCTGATATTCGATGAATTCACATTCCATGCAGAGCG
>JAJQGL010000111.1 GCA_021200535.1 Clostridiaceae bacterium
CGTCAGAAGGAGATTTCCTGCGGCAGCAGTACGAGGACATTATTCCTGGATACTATATGAATAAAACACATTGGAATTCTGTAAAACCGGATGGAAATGTCCCAGATGATCTGTTAAAAGATATGCTGGATAAGTCTTACTTTCTCGTACTGTCAGGGTTCAGCAGGAAAAAACAAAAGGAAATTCTGGAGAAAACGGATCATGGCATTTGATTACAAGAAAGAGTATAAGGAATTTTATTTACCGTCAAAGACACCAGGTATCGTAGAGGTGCCTGAAATGAATTATGTGGCTGTCAGGGGAAAGGGAGATCCGAATGCGGAAGATGGAGAATACAAAGCCGCCTTTTAGGGGGATAAAACATGTAAACCAGATGGAAGGTGTAGAAATTTTTGATATTTAAAGAAGATAAAATGCTGACGATAAAGATCAGCGATGGAACAGAACCTTTGCGAAGACAACAACGAGAGAATGGAAAAATACATGTCATCATGGTAGAATTTAAGAGAAATTGTATATTGGAGTTCTTCATAAAACGAGAGGTGGCAAATATGACTTTAGAGGAAATCAAGACAAAACAAGAAAAGCAGATATATGACAGAAAATCTGCCGATATTGACGCCAAAGCACTAGCGGTGACAATTATCGCATTTGCAAATGCGGATGGTGGTGATATTGCTATAGGCATTTCTGATAAAACAAAAAGAATCGATGGAACTGATTACAATGTAAAAAATGTCAATGAGCTGCTTAGAGCTTCTTATGATTACTGTGAGCCATCTATTCCAGTAGAAATACAGAAAGTTCCGTGTGTTGATGTGCAAGGTAGAGATAATCACATTATTGTAATGCATATTGAACCCAGTATGGCTGTGCATGCGAATCAAGCGGATGAAGCATTTCTTAGAGTAGGAGATAAATCGAAAAAACTTACTTTTGAGGAACGCACACAGTTGATGTATGATAAGGGTGAAAGATATTTCGAAGATAAAAGTGTGCCGGATGCGACAATTGATGATATCGACATGAAGATGGTACAAGCATACACTAATACAATAGATTATGGAAAAACACCGTTGGAATATTTAAAAGAGAATAAAGGCTTTGTTAAGGTAAAGAATGGAAAAGAGATAATAAGCGCAGCTGCGATTCTTTTGTTTGGTAAGAATCCTCAGCTTTATTTTCCTCGTGCAAGAATTCGATTCATTCGTTTTGATGGAACAGAAGAAAAAGTTGGGACGGAAATGAATGTCATAAAAGACGTCATATTTGAAGGAACAATACTTAAGATGATTCAAGACTGTATTGCGTACTTGGATACACAGATAAAAGAAAAGACTTATCTTGGAAATGATGGATTGTTTGTTACGGAGGAGGAATATCCTAGGTTTGTTCGTCAAGAGATTATTGTAAATGCTGTTACACACAGATCTTATAATATTACTGGAACAGAAATACAAGTGAAAATGTTTGATGACCGTATTGTGGTTGAAAGTCCGGGAAAACTTCCGGGTCTGGTTCGAGCTAACAATATTCGGCATACGCATTTTTCAAGAAATCCAAGAATTGCGGAATACTTAAAGGCTTATAAATATGTTAAAGAATATGGTGAGGGTGTTGATCGTATGTGTACTGAGTTGGAGAGTGTTGGCTTACAAGATCCGACATATTATGTTGATGCCTTTATTTTAAAGACGATTATTTATAACGCTAGTGCCAAAAATCCGGCTATTCAAGCCCAAAATCCGATTATTGAGAATGAAAATCCGGCTATTCAAGCTAAAAATCCGATTATTGAGAATGAAAATCCGGCTATTCAAGACCAAAATCCGATTATTGAAAACAAAAAAATTTCTATTGTAATGATGCAGCATGCAATCGAAAAACAATCATATAACCAATCAACGCAAGAGAAGTTGATGAAAATATATAATGAAATTGATGCAAAACAGGTATTTGGTGCTCCAGAGATACAACAAATTCTTGGCTGCGCGACTACGACATCAAGAGATTTTATGGCAAAATTGAGGGATATGGAAGTAGTTGAGGCAGTAAAAGGTAAGGGAAAAGGCAGATATATTTTTAAAGCTTCTTTGTGAGGAGCATTTTTCAAACGGTTCGTTGGTTAAAAGGTATGAGTCCGGTCAGCTAGATGCAGTGCTGAACCGAATGATAGAAACGTTTAGTTAATAGTAAGGAGAAATATATGATTCGTGATTTGCAGGAGCTTTTAGCGGAAGTTATAAAAGAATACGGGAAGAATGAGGGGTATGAGTTGCCTGCTATCTCATGGACGAAAGAGATACGTTTAGCCTCATTTGGTGAGTATCAGTATTGGGTAAACCAAATTTTGATTAGTCGGGTCCTTGATACGGAAAAGGTTAGTACAGATGCTATTAAGTCTGTAATTTATCATGAATATACACATCAACTATTTAGGGATCATAATAAAGATTTTGAAAATAAAATGAAGCTTTTTAAGGACTACGATAAGTACAATGCCGAGTTAGAAAGCTATTTTGATTCATTGGAGATACCGGAGGGAGAGCCACAGATACAAACGTCTCTTAACTATGAAGAAGAAACAGTTATCTGTAAAATCCCATATAATGCAAATAGTGATATGCCCTATTGGGAAGATATATGCTATTGCAATCATGAACTTTTCGGATACACGCTGAAAGATGTGCCAAAGGAATACTGTGCTAGACCTATTAAACAATGTATTTGGGTAGTTGAGAATGAGGGAATATTATATGCAGTAGGTGTTTGCAGGAATGTTATGTTTTCGCATGCTGCAGCAAATGAGGATTTTACGAAGGCTGGGTATATAAATGTTGAATATCAGTATAGATTTTTTCAAAAAGACGGTACATTTTTTTATCCGGCAGGTGCTTTATTTGCATTTGCGCCGGAAGAGGAACCTGATGAGTTAATTGAGGATGGCATTTGTTGGGGAAATGCAGTAGATAATCAGATATTGCATGATATAATGATAAGCAGACCGAGCATGCTTGCATGTGAGGGTGCAACAAGATCATGAATCGTAGATTCATGATATAATAAAGACTGCCACGCGAAGCGTGTGTAGATAACGATCATGAAGCTTAGCTTCATGATATAATACAGAGCATAAACTTATATTCACAAGATTGCATGGTGCTTGGATTTGCTGATAATGCATTAGAGTGTGCAGCAGCTTTAGAAAATATGAGTGTGGAAAATGTCATTTCTTTAGCACAAAAAAATGCAGGAACATATCGGGCAATATGGATTATGAATAAAGCAGTACAAATTGAAAAGAGTGTACGCACCTATTTTGAAAGAGGACGAGCATACCAGAATAGTAGAATATATGATAGAGCGTTTTCTGATTATGCAGTGGCAAAAGCGCTAGGAGCAAACGGAAATGTTCTTGCCGAAATTGATAAAAATATGATGATGTTGAAACAGATTATTTGCAGGCAGAAGAGAGTTCGTGCTGCAGAATCGAATGGTTGAAACGCTTAGTTAAAAATAATGGAGATAGAAAATATGGATAATGAATCTGTAAAGAAAATTTCAACTTCACTTAGGTTGCTTCTCAAACCGAGAATTGTTAGGTCGGGTAATAAGGAATATCTATATGATAAATGTCGAAAAAAAGAAGTTAAGGCAACTCCGGAAGAAAGAGTAAGACAGGCTGTTCTTAATTATTTTCATTTGACAAAGCTGGTGCCGGTTCATAATATGCGGACAGAGGTATCCATGAAACAATATGGATATATTGGAAGAAATGACCGTGCGGATATTTTGATATTACGTCCGGATAGGAATAAAGTGTTGGCAGTAATTGAGTGTAAGGCAGCGCATATTACCATAAGTGAGGATGTTATTTCGCAGGCATTACGTTATGCCAAAGCATTGAATTCAGAGTATGCATTTGCAACAAATGGAAAGTATTTAGTTTCGTATGCATTTGACAAAAAAAGAGGATATGTCGCTGTAAAATGCCCCGGAACGTATCGAAAGATGTGTCGTTCTTTTGAAAATCATCTTCCGCAGGTGCAGACGGTGTATGAGAGAACGGATTTGAAAAATCTGGAAAATATAAAATATATAAGAAAACATTTTTATGATTACATTGGAGAAGCAACGCCGAATCAGATGTTGCCTTTTATTGCAAATCTTTGTGATGGCTTGCGAGATATTCACACCCATCTTGAGCCGCATGAATATTCTGGGTTTTCTCTCATAGACGATATAGGAGTAAAGACACTTGAAATTGCGGTACCGGGCGGAGGTAAATTTAATAATAACAATTATCGAGTATTTAAAGTAAAGGATGCCGCCGGACAAAGTTTTGAAATCGGTATGGCTGTTGCCAGATATGGGTCTGCTAAAGGTGATAAGACTATGCTTGCCATTGCTGTGAATGACGGCATTAAATGTCATCATGCACTACAGCTTGTATGTGACCATAATCTCATAATCGAAGAGGAAAATAACAACATATGTTATGAAATAATACATAATGGGAAAATTAATGTTGGCAGAAAGGGTAGTGCAAAAATTAGTGAAGTGCTTGATTATGTTAAGAATAACAACCCTTCTTTAGTAGGAAGAGATGCAAAAGTACATTTAGCTAAATTCCATAGTGGGGAACTGATTTCGGTAAAATCACCTGATTTTGTATTTTTATTTGAACGGCTTGTAAATTATGTATTACTACTTGAAAAATTCAGGGAACAGAAACTTTGAAAAAATAGTTTGCATTTGATGTGATCGGGTGTCAAAAAAATAGGATGAAATGAGGTATCGTCATGCATTTTGTAATTTGTGAGGACAACCGCGAGGAAGGTTTGTGGCTTCAGGAAAAAATAAAAGAGTGGGCAATCCGCAATGCGCTTACGGTGGAAACGGTTCTCTATGAAAATGCGGAGCAATTTTGGTTTTCCTATGAGGAAAATCAGAGGATGGACGCGCTGATTTTAGATATTCAGATGCCGGGAGAAGACGGCATGACGATGGCAAGAAAGCTGCGCGGGCGAAAGGATACGGTTCCGATTCTGTTTGTGACAGGCATTGACGATTATATGGCGCAGGGTTACGACGTGCAGGCAGTGCATTATTTGCTAAAACCCGTGTCTGCAAATCGGCTGGAAGCCTGTCTCGATCGCATTGCGCGTCGATCGGGTTGCGCAGAGGAACCCTGTGTGGTGGTGAGGACAGAGAATGGGCTGGTTCGGATCTTGCAAAAGGACATTATAACGCTGGAGGTTTTTCAGCGTCAGTGTGTTTATACGACAACGGAGACCTCCTATACCGTTTGTGAATCATGGAAGGAAGCGGGTAAAAAGCTGCAGCCGGAATGGTTTGTGCCGTCATATCGGGGCATTTTGGTAAATCTTTTCCATGTGAAATCTATCACAAGAGATCACGTCCATCTGACGGACGGCAGGGATGTGCCGGTCAGCAGAAGGCAGTATGGGGAGCTGAATCAGGCATTTATTTGTTTTTACAGGGAGGGAGAAGTGTAATGTCGGGGGATCTTATTCTGATCATTTTATTTCTGTTTATTTTTGCTGCGGTTTTTGGTGTGCTGGTTCCGAAAATTGTAGAAAAACAGCTTGCGCAGTATCAAAGTCATCTGATGGAGCGGCAGATGGAGGAGCTTCAGAGCAGCTATAAGGAACTGCGGAGCTGGCGGCACGATTGGCGCAACCATATGCAGGCATTAAAGGTGTACGTGGATGCCGGGGAGTTGGATAAAGCAGGCGACTATATTACGCAGATGGGTGAAGCGTTTGAGGCGGTGAACCGTTCTGTGAAGTCGGGTAATGCCATGGCGGATGCGATTATCAACAGCAAGCTGTCACTGGCGCGTGAAAAAGGCATTGCAGTGGACGCGACCTTTCGCATTCCGGAGAAACTGCCGGTCTCGGACGTGGAATTTTGTGTGTTGTTTGGCAATCTGATGGACAATGCAATCGAAAGCTGCGCGGCGATTGGGGAACAGGATAAGCGTTTTATCCGAATTTACGCAAGTCTGTTTCAGGCGCAGTTTTATCTTTCTATTTCCAATGCGACAGGTCTGGAAAAACGCGCGAGCGGCTACCTTTCTCACAAAGGCGCGGAGCATGGATTTGGAATGGTGAATATTGATTCGGTGATAAAGCGTCATAACGGTTATTTGAGCCGGAACAACGAGCCGGGGGTGTTTCAGACAGAGCTGATGGTTCCGTATGAAAAGTAAAGGCGTTCGGAATCATTCAGACTGACCACAAGTTATTTTTCGACAGCACATTACATTGTTCTGTAAGTTATTTTTCGACAGCACATTACATTGTTCTGTAAGTTATTTTTCGACAGCGTCTTACATTGTTCCGTTTATGTATTAAAAATGACCGCTTATGAAGAAAACTTCCCTGAATAATTCTGATTATGATATCCTTTTTATAGATGTAAAAAAGGAGGTACATATGAAAGATAAATCACTATTGCGGTATCAGTGGAAAAAGAATCCGGCGGTTTTTATGTGCGGTTTGTTTTATGTGCCGCTGGGGATTTTGCTGGGGCTGCTTCGCATCTATCTGCCAAAGGCGGTGTTAGCGGAGCTGGAAGCCGGGCAGACGGCAGCGCATATGGGGATGGTACTGCTTGGCATTTCTGCCGCGCTGCTATTGCTTTTGCTGCTGCAGACGAGGCTTGAGGTACGGATTGCAAGGTATGGATATTTGCTGCTTCAGGGGATGCGCCAGGACTATGCGAAACATCTCCTTACCGTGGATTATGAAGAAATCGAAAATCCAAAATTCCGCTCTGCGCGCGACCAGGCAAAGCAGGCGATTTATGGCGGACGGATGGATGGGAAAAATATCAGTCCGGTCAATGATTATATGAAAGAGCTTCTGGCGATGGCTGCGAATATGGGCTCTACCCTGCTGTATCTTGTGATGATTGCACGCATTTCGCCAATGTTGATTCCGGTGCTTTTACTGCCGCCAATCTTGATTCTATATTTGGATAGTAAAACTGGCGCTCGTGAAATGAGAAATTGGGATGCCGTTGCCGATGCGGCGCAAAAAGAGACCTATACCAGAAAGCGAGCCGGAGATTTCACATACGCAAAGGATATCCGTCTTTACAATATGAAGCCATGGCTGCTTGGCATGAATGAAAAATATGCCGGCATCCGGCTGGGATACAAAAAGCAGGAGCTTACCTTTACCGGCGGTCTTGCCGTGGCAAATAATGTGATTCATTATGCGCAAATTGCCTGCATCTGCGGATTTTTCCTGTATCGGGCGTGGAACGGACAGATGACGGTTTCTGATGTGGTACTGTATTTTGGGGCAGCATCCGCTATGATGGCATCCTTTCTTACCATGTCGCAGAAAATGGTAATCCTGCGTCTGATGAATCTCACTTACAGAAAATTTGCAGATTTTGTGGATTGTGAGAATTGCGGGGATAGCCAAACGATAGCAAGTCTTGAGCAGAACGGCGTATTTGATGAAAAAGCAGGCTGCGGACAGGGCGATGGAAAGGAACAGCTGCCAGAACCGGCAGCGTGGGAAAGTGGCGTCACGCTGGAACTAAAGTCTGTTTCTTACCGTTTTCCAGGCGCGGACAGGGATGTGCTGCATGATTTGAATCTTACAGTCAAAAGCGGCGAACGGATTGCGGTGGTGGGGTTAAATGGAGCCGGAAAGACAACCCTGATGAAGCTGCTCTGCGGCCTGCTCACGCCGACCGCGGGACAGATTTTGCTAAACGGCGTGGATATGCGGGAAATGCTGCCTGAGAAACGGTACGCATGGTTTGCCTGCGCGTTTCAGGATATTGGATTTTTGCCGGTGTCTGTCAGGGAAAATATTATCTGCGGTATGCAGGAGAATGATGCCAGACTGATGCACTGCTTAGAGCAGGCGGGAATCAAAGAGAAGCTTCTTTCCCTTCCGAATGGCGCGGATACCCTGATGGAAAAGGATATCAATGAGGACGCGGTCGATTTTTCCGGCGGGGAAAAGCAGAAACTTGTGCTGGCGCGCGCCCTGTACCAGGACAGGCCGATTTTGATTTTGGATGAGCCGACGGCGGCGCTTGATCCGCTGGCGGAATACGAGATGTACCGGCACTATTCGGACTTCGCAAAAAATAAGCTTTCCTTCTTTGTATCACATCGCCTGTCCAGCACCAGATTTTGTACACGGATTTTGCTTTTGCAGGATGGCTGCTTTGCGGAGCAGGGAACGCATGAGGAATTGCTGGCAAAGAAAGGCATGTATGCAAAGCTGTTTCAGATGCAGAGCTTTTATTATCGTGAACAAAGGCAGTGATGTTTATCCGTGGAAGGAAGTGTGGCGGATAGAATGTCGGAATACAGCTGAACGGAGGATGTATAGAGTATGAATACAGAAAAAATGAGCCTAAAGGAAATGATTGGCATCAATACGCGGGGACTTCGTTTTATCGCGCGGGACAAAATCCGTGGTGTGTTTCTGATGCTTTTTATCGGAGTTATCAATGCAATTTATGTCTTTTGGAATGTGTGGCTGCTCGCCGTTTTGGCGGATGCGGTGCAGGCGCATGCCTCCGCGCAGATTCTGGTTCGGGATCTGGCGATTATGGCGGGCGGCGGATTGCTTGTCGGCGTAGTAAAATTTACATCCGATTATATCCTGTTCTATATTGGCTCGAATGTATGGGAGCATGCGGATATGGCGCTAAACAGTAAAATCATGGACATGGATTATGAATATATGGAGTCTGAAAAAGTGCAGAACCAGCGGCGGGATCTCGATGAGATGATGCGCACATGGAATGGCGGAGGCATTAATTTTCTTTTTTGGAGGGTGGAGGTCGTTGTCAGGACGACGGCAGAGGTTTTGATTTCGGTGGTTTATCTGGTGCAGATGATTTATAAAAGCATGACGGTTCCGGAAGGAAATTCCATGGGCATGTTTTTGATAACGCTTCTGTTTATGGTCGTGTTTGCAGGCGTGCTGATTTTTTCCTATCGGCAGAATATCCATTGGCAGGAGGAGTGTTTTTCTTTGGAAAATGATATGATACCCGTAAACCGCTCCTTTACATGGTATGTGGAAAACTATTTGGAAAAAGCAGAGAATGCAAAGAATATACGGATTTTTCGGCAGCAGCCCATCTTAATGGAGCGGATTCGTGACCTTTTTGCAGCGTTTTCAGAAAAAGTAGGACGTATCTGTGAGATTGATGAGAAAATACAGTTTTTTCTTGGCGTCATGCGGGCAGTGCTGTTGGGCTTTGTCTATTTCTTGCTCGGCGTAATTGCGTTAAAGGGCGGCATGACAGCTGGAGATGTGGTGCTGTATGCGGGCGCAATAGGGATTCTGATTGAGTATTTCAGCGAGTGGGTGTTTACATTTACGGAGCTTGCGACGAACACAAAATATCTGAAAGCATTTTTTGATTTTCTCGATATTCCAAACCGGAAATACGAGGGGACGCTGCACACGGAAAAGAGGGACGACGACCGCTTTGAGGTGGAGTTTCGGCATGTATCCTTTCACTATCCGGGCAGCAGTCAGGATGTTTTAAAGGATTTTTCCATCCGTTTCCGGATTGGGGAGCGGCTTGCGGTTGTAGGGGAAAACGGCAGCGGCAAGACCACGTTCATCAAGCTGCTTTGCCGTCTCTATGATCCGACCGAGGGTGAGATTTTACTGAATGGCATCGACATCCGCAAGTATGATTATCAGGAATATTTGCAATTATTCGGCGTTGTATTTCAGGATTTTAAGCTTTTGTCTATGCCGCTGGGGCAGAACATTGCTGCGAGCGAACATTTTTCCGCAGCGAGAGTGTACAGCGCGCTTGCGCGAATGGGCATGTCAGACTATGCCGCGCGCTTGGAGCAGGGACTTGATACGATCCTGTACAAGGATTTTGACAGCGCCGGGATTGAAGTCTCTGGCGGCGAGGCGCAAAAGTTTGCCATGGCGCGTGCCCTGTACCGGGATGCCCCGTTTTTGATTCTGGACGAGCCAACCGCAGCGCTTGATCCGGTGGCGGAATATGAGGTTTACTCCAAATTTGACGCGCTTGTGGGAAGCAAAACTGCTGTTTATATTTCGCACCGTTTGTCAAGCTGCCGTTTTTGCAATGACATCCTTGTGATATCCGACGGGCGCGCGGTGCAGCGCGGCAGTCATGAGGAGCTACTCGCGGACGAGGCGGGATTATATTACAGGCTTTGGAGCGCGCAGGCGCAGTATTACAGATGACGCTTGCAGCACAACTTAAGAACTGGTTTTTAGATACTGTCAGCGAAAAAGCATTGCAGCCGTTTTGCCACTTCAGGGATTTGTTCCCTTGTCAGGCCGGAGTAATTGACAACGATGGTATGGTCCGGACGGCTTTGCTCCTCTCCAAAATAATATTCGGAGAGGCATGCCAGATGGATGCTGTTTTTTTGCGCGCGCTCTATCAGCTCATGATCGGACAGGCTGGTATCAATTTCCATTAGAAAATGAAGTCCGGCGTCCTCCTCCAAAATGTGAATACGGGAGGCAAAGGGGCTTTTTTTTATGGCTAAGAGCAGTTCATCACGCACTGTTTTGTAGTGGGTCCGCATTCGGTTGATATGTTTTTCAAAATGGCCTTCTGACAGGAAATGTGCCAGGGTATATTGCTCAAAGTTTGATACCGTACAAGAACAAAAATGCAGTTTCTGGCGGTATCTTTCCAAAAGCTGGGGTGGCAGAACCATATACCCTAGGCGGACAGTAGAGGAGAGGCTCTTGGAAAATGTATTGATATAAATTACCTTTTCTGAGTGGTCAATGCTTTGCAGGGGAGGAATTGGTTTTCCGGTCAGCCGGAATTCGGAGTCATAGTCATCTTCGATAATATATCTTCCGTTTTCCCTGGCTGCCCAGCCTAACAGTTCATAGCGCCGGCTGATGGAAGTGATAATGCCCGTGGGAAAATGATGCGAGGGCGTAATATGGGCAACGTCGGCACCGGATTGATTCAAAGAAAGGACGTCTATCCCTTCGTGGTCAACCGGGATGGGACAGCAGGTTACGTGATGGCTCTGATACACCTGCAGCAGCTTCCGATAGCCGGGATTTTCTATGGCATAGGATTTGTCAAAGCCCAAAAGCTGAATCAGCAGGCCGTATAAATATTCTGTGCCTGCGCCAATGATGATCTGTTCCGGTGCAATGTCCATGTTCCGGTATGCTTTCAAATGTTCGCAGATTGCTCTTCGCAGCGCCATTATGCCGCCGGATGGAGGGGCGGTCATAAGCTCTTGTCTTTTTTCGGAAATGGTTTCCCGGATAATTTTGGCCCAGACAGAAAAAGGAAACGAGTCTATGCTGGTTCGGTTACTGACCAGGTCGACTGCTGCACCGGTTTTTCTGTCCTGAGAGAGCGGTGTTTCCTGTTCCGGCGCGGAAACCGGCAAAGCCTGAGCGGAAACCGGCTCAATAGCGCTTACATAAAATCCTTTTTTCGGAAGCGAATAGATGTATCCCTCTGACTGGAGCTGGGCGTATGCATTTTCTACTGTAATTGTGCTTATGCCCAGATTTTTTGCAAAGCTTCTTTTGGATGGCAGCTTCATATCAGTGGTTAAAACGCCAGATATAATGTCATTTTTAATACATTTATACAGATGGATATACAATGGATCTGACCCTATATTTGTGAAAGAATATGTTAGCATTTTGATAAAACCTCCTAATCTGACCATACTGACTATATTCTAATTGGATATTTTAATATAGTCAATAGTGGAGTATTCTATAAATAAAATCGCTGAAGGTTTTGACCGGCAGTAACCATATTGCATTTGCAGAAAAAAAAGAGCTGCAGTAAAAGATTTGCAGTAAAAAGATTTGCAGTAAAAAGATTTGCAGTAAAAGATTTGCAGTAAAAGAGCTGCAGCAAAAAATTTATAGGAAAAAAGGAAAGGCGGAAAGACATGAGTAAACAATATGAATTAAACAAAGAGCTGGCACAGATGTTAAAGGGCGGTGTAATCATGGATGTTACAACACCGGAGCAGGCAAAGATAGCAGAGGCGGCGGGAGCGTGTGCAGTCATGGCGCTTGAGCGTATTCCGGCAGATATCCGTGCAGCTGGCGGTGTGTCAAGAATGAGTGATCCTGAGATGATCCGTGGGATTCAGGAGGCGGTTTCTATCCCAGTTATGGCAAAGTGCAGAATCGGCCATTTTGTGGAGGCACAGTTGTTGGAAGCAATAGAAATTGATTACATTGATGAGAGCGAGGTATTGTCGCCTGCAGATGATGTTTATCATATTGATAAGACGAAATTCCGCGTACCGTTTGTCTGCGGTGCAAAGGACTTGGGAGAGGCGCTTCGCCGTATCAATGAGGGCGCTTCTATGATTCGCACAAAAGGAGAGCCGGGAACAGGGGATGTTGTGCAGGCGGTTCGCCATATGCGTATGATGAACAGTGCGATTGCCAAAATTTCTGCCATGCGTGAGGATGAGCTTTTTAATGAAGCAAAGGTTCTTGAAGTGCCATATGAGCTGGTAAAATATGTGCACGAGCAAAAACGGCTTCCAGTTGTTAATTTTGCAGCCGGCGGTGTGGCAACGCCTGCAGATGCGGCTTTGATGATGCAGCTGGGAGCAGAGGGCGTTTTTGTCGGGTCTGGTATTTTTAAGTCTGGAAATCCGGAAAAACGTGCCAATGCGATTGTCAAGGCGGTGACAAACTTTGAGGATGCGGCTATGATTGCCGATTTGTCCAGAAATCTTGGTGAGGCCATGGTTGGAATCAATGAAGATGAGATTGAGCTTTTGATGGCAGAGAGAGGAAAATAAAAAGGAAAACAGAAAGGGTAAACCGGCTGGACTGGTTTACAGAAATGAGGCAAGGAGTGAAAATAGCAGTATTAGCATTGCAGGGGGCGTTTCTGGAACATGAAAAAATGCTTCGGAATCTCGGAGCAGAAGTTGTGGAGCTGCGGAAAAAAGAAGATCTGGAGCAGGATTTTGACGGACTGGTACTCCCCGGAGGGGAAAGCACCGTACAGGGCAAGCTGCTGGAAGAGCTGGCTATGTTTGACATACTGCAGCAAAAAATCAGGCAGGGCCTGCCTGTGCTGGCAACCTGTGCTGGCCTGATTCTTCTGGCAGAGGAATTGTCCAATGACGATAAGCGTTATTTCCGGACGCTTCCGGTGACGGTTAGGCGCAACGCTTATGGGAGGCAGCTTGGCAGCTTTTTTTATCAGGGCGAGATTGCAGGGATTGGCAGTTTTCCGATGGAATTTATCCGTGCGCCTTATATTGAATCGGTAAAAGACGGTGTTTCTGTTCTTGCAGAGGTAGAAGAACGGATTGTTGCGGTACAGTACAAAAATCAGATTGGCCTGTCTTTTCACCCTGAGGTGACGGGGGATTGCAGAATCCATGAATATTTTCTGAAAACGATTAAAAAAGAATAAAATAGCACAAAAACAAATCAACAAAAAAGCAGGTCTGCAAGTTTATATGCAATTTTGCATGCAAAGTTTTGCATGCAAAATTGCATTGAGAAAAGAGTTTCGGTGTGGTAACATGGTAATATGTGTGTCGCAGGGACTCTTTTTTGCTTATCAGAAAATTTTTTCCTGATAGGCTGGAAAACGCTCCTGTGGATGGAACTTTTTACAGAAAACAGCATAGAGAGATTGTTTGGTGGCAGCGTAGAAAAGGATGGTATCAGATGGCAGGACAGACAGAACAGACCACACAGCAAAGCGGTTCAGAGGAAAAGACCGGATATGGGACAACAGAAAAAGAGGAAACGCTTACAGACCAAAGAGGGGAATATGACAAAATTGATGAGCTGATTGACAAGCTTCAGGTAGGAGTGGCGATTCTTGAGTGGCGTCACAACCATGCATTTGTGGTGTCTGAAAATCAGAGTCTGCAGGAGATGCTGGATGTGGATTTGCCTAAGAAAACAATGATTACGATTCCGATGCTTGAGAGTGTGATTCATTCGGAGGATATGGCAGATGTGCTGAGCTTTTGGAGCAGGGTAGTCAACCAGTCTGCTGCGCAGGAAGGAACCTTTCGGTGCAGCAATCGTTTGACGGGGGAAATGTATTGGCTTTTGGTGCAGGCAAACAGCATTGCAATTCGGGACGGCGCAAAGCAGATTTTGCTTTGCTGTACAGATGTCAGCAGACAGAAGCGCATGGAAGAACGGCTGCTGGAAAGTCAGAAAAATTTAGATACGGCTGTGGTTCACTCCGGGATCCACTATTGGAATTATGATATTGTCAGCGACTGTATTTATATGAATGAGCAGACCAGCGAGGAATACCAGATGGAAAATACTAAGCTGGAAAATTATCCGGAAAGCTGGTTTGAGAAAGGCATGGTATATCCGGAGGATATTCCGGTTTACCGCAAGAGTGTAAACAAAGTCAAATCCGGCAGACGTTACGTCTCCTTTCAGGCAAGAATTTTAAATCTGCGCACAAACCGGTATGAATGGAAGCAGATTAAATTTACTACATTTTATGATGCGGAAAACAAGCCTTCGTATGCGATTACGACAGAGGAAGATGCGGTAGCATACAAAAAACTGGAGGAAAAGCTGACGCTGATCATGCGGCAGAACGGAATTTATTCCTGTGAGATCAATCTGCAGGAGAGAACGCTGGAGCGTCAGGAGGGCAACGAGGCGGCCAATGTTTTCGGTATGTTCAGCAATAAATTGGAAAAGCTGCCGGAAAGCCTGTTTGCGCACAGGATTATTTTGGAGGAGGACTGGCTGCGGTGCCGCAGAATGTTTGACGCATTGTATGAGGGGCAGGAGCAGGTAAAAGGGCAGATGCGTATCTGGTCGCCGCAGCGGAAAGAATATATCTGGTTTGAGTTTCATTTTACCATTATTGAAAAGGATAAGGATATACCGCTTCGTGCGATTTGTACCAGCAAGGATATTTCAGAGCAGAAGCGTAAGGAACAGCTCTACCAGGAGGAGCAGAGGGTATTGACGGAAGAGGACAATACGCTCCTTGTCACAGAGAGGGTTAATCTGTCGAGAAAAAAGGTAGAGAGCATGGAGATTGACGGGATTCAGATTGATCCGCAGATTATTGACGGGATACAGGATTATCGGGAGAGAATGCTGTATTATTTTGATGAGGTGCTGCTCTCTGATGAGGATAACGAGGAGCTGAGTACAGAAAACCTGTACCGGCTGTATAAAAATGGCGTGCAAAGCTGTGAGAAGCACTATATTGCAAAGGTAAAAAACAGCGGGAGCTATCTGTGTAACCGGGTTACCTGCAGAATACTGGAACGGCCGGAAAACAGGGATGTCATTGCGTTTTTTTATAACAGGGACCATACCATTGATTATATTAACCAGCTGGCCATGAATACCATTTTGCAAAATGATTACGAGATGGCTGGAATTATTTTTACACATACAAGACATATCCATATTATTACGGGAAAAGCACATCCGGAGAGGATGTCAGAATATGATCAGGAATATGACAAAATGATACGCGGGCTTTGCCGCCGGCTTGACAAAGAGGAGGGAGAAACTCTTTTCCGGAAAATCCGATTTGGCCAGGTTCAGGAAATGCTGAAAAAGAAATCGACATATGTTGTTGATTTTGTACAGGAAAGCCATGGGGAACGAAGAAGAAAACAGCTTCGTTTTACATTATCACATGATGAATTGCCCTGTATTTTGATGACGCAGTCGGATATACATGATGTTGTTGAGAAAGAGATGGAAAAGCAGAAGCAGCTGGAAGATGCGCTGAATCTTGCCGAGCGGGCAAGCGGGGCAAAAAGTGAATTTCTTTCTACGGTCAGCCATGAAATCCGCACGCCAATGAATGTGATTATCGGTATGACAGAGCTGGCAAAAGAAGAACAGAATGACCATGCCGCGGTGATGGACTATATTGAAGAGATTGAAATTTCCAGCAGGCATTTGCTGAATCTGGTCAATAATGTACTGGATATGGCGAAAATCGAGAGCGGTGAATTTTCCCTTCACCCACAGCCATATGCCTATAATGAGTTAAAGAAAAATATTACTACACTGATTACACCGCTGTGCCAGCAGAAAAACATTCAGTTTATCCAGGAGGATTATGGTTCCTGGCAGTCTATGTATGTAGATGTTGTGCGTTTAAACCAGGTATTGTTTAATTTATTGTCAAATGCGGTAAAATATACGCAGGAGGGCGGAGAGGTTCGCTTCATCCAGCAAAGTAAAATTTTGGACACAGGCACGCAAATGGAGGCGGTTTTTATTGTCCGGGACAATGGAATTGGCATGAGCAGGGAATTTCAGGAGCAGATGTTTCAGCCGTTTACACAGGAGGAGAACCGTGTGGTGGCATCTACGCAGGGAACCGGACTGGGGTTGTCGATCGCAAAAGGAATTGTCGATAAGATGGGCGGCAATCTGACGGTTGAAAGTGAGCTTGGCAAGGGAACCTGTTTTACTGTAACACTGCGTGTTCCATTAGTTGATGCGAAAGAGGATCAGGAAAAGGAAAATAAAGGCGCAGAAGAATACGATTTTTCCGGGAAAAAGATATTGGTCGTAGAGGATCACAGCATGAATCAGATGATTATAGCAAAGCTGTTAAAAAACAGAAATGCGGAGGTGGTAATCGCGGCGGATGGAAAACAGGGTGTAAATGTGTTTGCCCAGAATGCTCCGGGTACATTTGACCTGATTTTGATGGATGTGCGTATGCCGGTAATGGATGGGCTGGAAGCGGCAAAGACGATTCGCGGGATGCAAAGAGAGGATGCAAAATCGATACCGATTCTTGCGATGACAGCCAATGCTTATGACGAGGACCGGGAAAAATCCAGTGCTGCCGGAATGAACGGCCATTTGGTCAAGCCGATTGATGTCAGGGTTTTATACAGGCAGCTGGAACAGGTTTTCCGGGAAGAAAACCGTTGACTGGCTGACGTGCCCGGATGCCTGCAGAAGCGGCCGGAAACAGCGCAGAAAAGAGGATTGTGATGGGTGTATTTTATGCAGTACGGGAAAACGGGATGAATAAGGCAGATGAGGCAACTTTTTTTAAAGAGGAAGAGGGCGTCTGTATTCTGACAATGGATGAGTGGCAAAGAGACAACGGATGGAAAGAGAAATTCCGGATATGGCACCGCGTCGATACGATTCATTATTGCAAAATGGAAAGCTACCGGGATTTTCTGTTTGGAACAATGTGCGTGCCGCAGAAAGAAGATGTGGCAGAAACTGCCTTTGCCATGTATATCCTAAAAAACAGAGTGCTGTTTCTGGATGCAGACGGCAGCATTTGTGAGCAGGTCAAAACAGTTTCAGAGGGGGTTAAGGGAAAGGAATATTCGATTGAACGTTTTCTGTATGATTTCCTGCAATCCTTTTTAGTTGACGACTTTTTGTATTTGGAGCACCTTGAGGCTGAGATTGCCGTGATTGAGGAAAAGGTGCTTCAGGGGATGGCGGAAGGATTCAGCTATCGGATGCTGCAGATAAAAAAGGCAATCTCTAAATTTTATCACTACTATAACCAGCTCTCACAGATCGGAGAAGAGCTTTTGGAAAATGGGGCGGGCTTTTTTGGGGCGGAGGAGCTGCAGTCGTTTCATATCTATGCGGACCGTGTCAGAAGGCTTGCTGAGGAGACAAAGGCACTGCGTGAATATGCAATGCAGGTGCAGGAGGTTTATCAGTCTGAAATCGGCATCCGTCAGAATAATGTGATGAAGATGCTGACGGTTGTGACGACAATCTTTTTGCCGCTGTCGCTGATCGCGGCATGGTATGGGATGAATTTTACCTATATGCCGGAGCTTGGGCTGCGCTATGCCTATCCGGTGGTAATAGGCTGCAGTATTTTGATTGTTGCGGTCAGCTTAATTATTTTTAAAAAGAAAAAATATTGGTAGAGAAGGGCAAACTCAGCAGTTTGCTTTTTTTATGGACGGACGTTTGAAAAGCGTGCCGACAAACTGTACGACAGGTGCCAGTGTCAAAACCATTAATACCGTGATTGCGCCAAATTCCCCTCCGGTAAAGAAGCCAATGGAAGCGCAGACGAAATCCAGGCAGTACCGAATCGGTTTAAAAAAGTTTTTTTTGCCGGTTTTTTGCTGTATGATGTCATCCAGAATGAATGGGATGGCATCATATGGGGCCATGCCCTGTCCGCTGTGCATATAGCAGGCTGCGGCTGTGACAAATAGGACCAGTGCCGGAAACAGTATGGCTGCGCGCACGGAAAAATCCAGCGTCTGGGGAAAACGGCAGACATCATGCCAGATAAAAGAAAAGAAATCAGCAGTATATCCAACCAGAATCATATTTCCGAGCGTTCCCCAGCCAATGACAGAACGGTAAAAGAGCAGCATGAAAAAAAGAAGAATCAGATTGAAGGCAAGCTGGCAGTTTCCAAACGTGATCGGGAAGGAAAAGCCGCCGATGGTAAGGCGTTCTCCGAATGCCATTTTAGCAAAACGGGTGATTCCATAATTCATTGCAGAGCAAGGGTCTGTTCCAAAGTGTGTCAGTACAAGCAAAGACAGGGAAAACCCCATCATCAGTACAGCGCCAAGCATCATCAGGAAATGGGGTGCCGTTTCGCGGTTCAGTTTAAATTTCATGATTGTCCTCCGTTTGTGCTTTTTGGTGCTTTTTACCGCAGCAAAACCAGCTCTTAAATATATCTTAAATATATCAGATTGAAATTTTCGTTGCCTCGGTTAAAAAACTATGATAACCTTAACATATGCATGCATTAGATTGCAATAGAAAGGTGGAAAAAGGATGAGTCAGTTTATTTATGGAGTGGATATCGGGGGAACGACAGTCAAGATGGGGCTTTTTGATCACAGAGGTGATCTTCTTGAAAAATGGGAAATCAAGACGGAAAAAGAGAATCAGGGTTCGAAAATTCTTCCTGACATTGTGGAATCGATTGCTCAAAAAAATAAGGAAAAGGGCATTGAACAAACAGATATTCTGGGGATTGGCATGGGAGTGCCGGGACCGGTTACAGAGGATGGCCGGGTGTTAAAATGTGCCAATCTGGGCTGGGGAATTTTTTCGGTGTCTGATGAGGTGAGCCGGTTAAGCGGAGTAAAAAAGGTATGTGTCGGCAATGATGCAAACGTGGCCGCATTGGGAGAACAATGGCGCGGCGGAGGAAAGGGATTTCAGGACATTGTGATGGTTACGCTGGGCACCGGTGTTGGCGGCGGTATCATTCAGCATGGAAAGATTCTGACGGGAAGCAATGGGGCGGCAGGAGAAATCGGACACCTTACAGTGAATCCAAAGGAGGAAAAAACCTGCGGCTGTGGCTGTAAGGGCTGCCTGGAACAATATTCTTCTGCAACCGGAATTACCAGAAGAACTTTGGAGCTTTTGGAACAGTCGGATCAGGATTCGTATCTGCGGCAGTTTTCGAGGGATGCGATTTCGGGAAAAGAAATATTTGATGCATATCAGGCGCAGGATGCGCTGGCAGGGCAGGTTGTAAAAGAATTTGCTGTTTATCTGGGAATGGGGCTTGCCAATGTTGCAGCGGTGGTTGATCCGGAAGCGTTTGTCATTGGCGGAGGCGTCTCAAAAAATGGCCCGGTTGTCATTGACGTAATCCGCGAAGAATACGAAAAAAACGTTATGTTTGCCCTGCAGGGGAAAGAATTCCGCCTTGCAGAGCTGGGGAATGATGCCGGCATGTATGGCGCTGTACGCATGGTATTAGAATAATGTGAGACGGGAGGCTGCAATGGCAGAGGTTTGGGATGTCTATGATGAGTGGGGAGAAAAAACCGGGGAAACGATGAAGCGCGGGATTCCGCTGTCCGGCCAATATTATCTTTGCGTGCACATTTATCTGTATACGCCTGAAAAGAAGTTTTTGGTTCAAAAGCGTTCCCGTCAGAAAGAGAGCCATCCCGGTGTCTGGGATATTACCGGAGGAGCGGTGCTTAGCGGCGAAAACAGTATGGAAGGGGCGAGAAGAGAAACTTTAGAGGAAGTCGGAATTGATATTTCAGACGGAAAGATACAGTATATTACAAGAATTAAACAGGATAAATATTTTGCGGATGTCTATTTTGTAGAACAGGATTTTTCGATTGCGGACTGCAGGGTGCAAAAGGAAGAAGTGGAGGCAGTACGTCTTGTCAGTGCGCAGGAGCTTCTCTATCTGCAGCAATATCACAGGCTGCGGCGGAAAGAGTATATGCAGATAATCAATCAGGCGGTCCGTGAGATTGAATGTGAAAAACAGTTATGATATTTCTCCTGTTTTGTAATTTTATTTTAGATTCATGCTGTGACGCGGACAGTACAGGTTTCTTTTGTGCCGTCCTCTGTGACAGAGATTATGGCGGTGCCGGATTTTTTGGCTTTTAGAATACCGTTTTGATCAACAGTGACTACTGCCTTTTTACTTGATTTCCAGATCGGAGAATTGGGAGAGGAACAGGTCATGCCAAGCTTTTTTGACTTTCCTGCCTGAAGTGTGATCTCACTGTCGGATAAAGTGATTGTGGGAGCGGCAACTGTGATTTCACAGCTCCGGGTAATTCCGTCCACTGTGGCGCGGATAATAGCCGTACCGTGCTTGTAAGCGGTGACAAGCCCTGTTTCATCGACGGTTGCAACACTGCTTTTGCTTGATTTCCAGACTGGCTCAATACCGGAGGAAACAGCTGCCGTTAGCTGCAGTGTTTGCCTGCGGTACATGATATGGCTGGTTTTTGACAATGTAATCGTCGGGTTTTTCACAGTGACCTTGCAGGAAACGCTTGACTTGTCTGCGGTGACCGATATTGTCGATGTTCCCGGTTTCACTGCAGTGACCATGCCGTCTTCATCGACGGTTGCAACACTTTTTTTACTGCTGCGGTAAACCGGTGTGCTGCCATTTGATGTAGAAGCTTTCAGCAGGACACTTTCCCCATGCTCCAGAGAAAGTGCAGTATGGTTGAGCCGGATGGTTGTTTTTGAGACCGTGATCCGGCAGGAGGCTTCCGCAGACGAGGTTTTTGCCGTGATTTTACAGGTACCGGCTGCCTTTGCCGTGATCAGCCCGTATGAGTTGACGGAGGCAATTTTTGTATTGCTGCTTTTAAACGAGGGGGTTTTGGCGTTGGTCGCAATCGCGGCGAGATACTGTTCCTCCCCGATTTTCATAGTCATACGGTAAGCGGACAGAATGACAAAAACGGGTGTTTTGGCATTCGCCGTGCGCATGGCATAAGGGGATGGAAGTACCAGAGAAAATAGTATGCAAAGCAGCATACTTAGCCGAACGCAGGGAAGCAGGCTTCCTTGCCGAAAAATAGAACGTGTTTTCATAAGATCTCTCCTTTCGGAGAAATATCATAACATAATCACAATATAACATATGTAATAAAAAGTGTCAACAGGGATTTTTGCCGTACCAGATCTTTTTTGAATCCATTCTGCGTATACAGTCGATTTATTTGGAAAACGCTGAACTGATACAGCGTTTTTTTGTGTACCGCTTTACATGAGAAAAAAAGACGAATAAGAATCTATCCTTTTTTTTCAAAAACAGGTATTATATTCCTTGGTTAGATAAAACTAACCCTAAAAGGTTTTTTATTTATTTTAAATAGGTCAAAAATTGGAAAGTTAAAGACTTTCAAACTACAAATTGGTGTCGCAGGCTCCGCCAATTTGCGCCATTAGCTGCTCCCTGCGGTCACAACATGGAGGCGAAGTTTGACACAGGAAGGAGGGAGCTATGTTTTTGGAAATCAGGGATTTGAAGAAGAGCTTTGGAAATCATTATAATCAGATACAGGTGCTAAAAGGAATTTCTTTTGCGGCAGAGAAGGGGGAAATCTGTGTTTTACTAGGGCCATCCGGTTCTGGAAAATCGACGCTGTTAAATATTATTGGAGGAATTGACGCCGCAGACAGCGGATCTGTTTCCATTCAGGGAGAAAAAACGGCAGATATGTCGGAGAAGGCATTAACCGAATACAGGAGAAAGCATTTGGGCTATGTGTTTCAGATGTATAATCTGATACCGAATCTGAATGTCAGAGAGAATATTGAAGTAGGCGCATACCTGAGCGATGCCCCGCTGGATATTGATGAACTTTTGCAGACGCTAGGCCTGGCAGAGCATCAGCACAAGCTGCCAAACCAGCTGTCGGGAGGCCAGCAGCAGCGAACCTCGATTGGACGGGCGATTGTAAAAAATCCGGATATCCTGCTGTGTGATGAGCCGACCGGCGCACTGGATTATATTACATCAAAAGAAATTCTGAAATTGATTGAGGATATCAATCAGAAGTACGGAAATACTGTGATTATGGTGACGCACAATGATGCGATTAAAAATATGGCTGACCGGGTTATAAAACTTCGCGACGGGCAGATACGCAGGAACTATCAGAATGAGGCTAAGACTGCTGCGGCAGATCTTGACTGGTAAGGGGGCGGCCATGAAAAATCCATTACATAAAAGGCTGCCAAGAGAATTTTTTGGTGAGTTTGCAAAATATCTGGTTATTTTTTTATTTATGACAGCAACGATTGGATTTGTATCGGGTTTTCTGGTGGCGGGGGAAAGCATGATGACCGCTTATGACCAGAGCTTTGAAAAATACCATATCGAGGACGGTCATTTTGAGGTGGACAGCGAACCGGAGGACTCTTTTTTTGAACAGCTTGAGGACGGTGATATTACTGTGTATCCCAACCTGTATCAGGACGAAGCCGCAGATTGCACAATGGATGGGGAGACGAACTGTACCATCCGGATTTTTGAAGAGCGGACAGATGTAAACCTTGTCTGCCTGATGGACGGAGCGCTTCCGGAAAAGGAAGGGGAAATTGCACTTGACCGCATGTTTGCCGAAAACAACAATCTGGAGGTGGGCAGCGAGATTATGGTGGGCAGCCGGAAACAGACTGTGACCGGTCTGGTGGCGCTGTCGGATTATAGCGCGCTTTTTTCTGACAACAGCGATATGATGTTTGATTCGATTCAGTTTGGCGTAGCAGTTGTGACAGATGCAGGATTTGCGTCTTTTTCAGGGGATAACCTGCGTTACAGCTATGCGTGGAAATATTCCGAAGAGCCAGAGGATGAAATACAGGAAAAAGAGTGGTCCGACGCTTTTATGGAGACATTGGCGGAAGCTGTTTTTGAGGCGCAGTTAAACCTGGAAAATTATATTCCGAGATATAGCAATCAGGCAATTCAGTTTACCGGAGACGATATGGGCGGGGATCAGAGTATGATGCTTGTGCTGCTGTATATACTGATAGTGATTCTGGCGTTTGTTTTTTCGGTTACGATCCGCCATACGATTGAACGGGAAGCAGCAGTGATTGGAACACTGCGCGCATCCGGATATACGAAGGCAGAGCTTTTTTGGCATTATATGACAACGCCGATGCTTGTCACGCTGTTAGCGGCGGCTGCCGGAAATGTGCTTGGCTATACTGTTTTTAAGAATATTGTTGCATCGTTATATTACGCAAGCTACAGCCTGACAGCCTATCAGACAATATGGAACGGCAATGCGTTTTTGCTGACAACGGTGGTTCCCCTGTTGATTATGCTTGCTGCCAATTCTGTTTCCCTGCTTAGCATGCTCCGGCTGACGCCTTTGCAGTTTATCCGGCGTGATCTGGGCCGGAAAACAAAACAAAGGGCAGTGAAACTGCCGGATTTTAAATTTATCCGGCGATTCCGGATTCGTATTATTTTGCAGAACAAATCAAGCTATCTGACACTTTTTGTTGGAATTGTTTTTGCGGATGTCCTGTTGCTGTTTGGCATGATGATGACCCCGCTTTTATCAAATTATCAGGAAACTGCTACAGAAAGCAGGTTAGCAGATTACCAGTATATTTTAAAAACACAGGTTGGAACAAATGCAAAGCATGCAGAAAAATTTTGCCTGACCTCGCTGGATTACAATGCAGGAGAAAAGAAAGAGCAGATCAGTGTATATGGAATACAGGAAAACAGCCGTTACCTGGAAGCAGAACTGCCGGCGGAGGGCGTCTGCATCTCCGATGGTTTTGCCGAAAAATATCAGGTCAGGGAGGGAGAGATGATCACACTGCAGGAGAGCTACGGCAGTGAAACCTATTCCTTTCGGGTGCAGGGGGTGATTGACTATCCGGGAGCGCTTGCTGTATTTATGCTGGATAAACAGTTTGTTACGGTGTTTGACGCAAAGATTGAGCTGATGGATACAGCGGCAGATATACAGCTGGTGTTAGACCGTCTTTTTTCTCCGTCAGAGCAATATTTTAACGGCTATCTGTCGGATCAGGAAATCACAGATATTGACGATAAATATATTGATTCCTGTATTACCGTGGATGATCTGACAAAATTGTCCAGACAGCTTAATACGTCCATGGGAGATATGTTTTATCTGGTTGATGTGTTTGCAGTTGCACTGGCAGCTCTTTTGATCTATCTTCTGACGAAGCTGATATTAGAACGGAACACCAACTCGATTTCCATGGTAAAGATTTTGGGATACCGCAATGGGGAGATTGCGAGGCTGTACCTTCTGGCGACAACATGGATGGTTGTCTTGTCTATGGCGGCCGGATGTGTGCTGGCTACGGTGTTTATCAAAGAAATTTACCGGTTTTTTATGTCTGGTTTCAGCGGCTGGCTTGCATGTTACATTGCGCCGGAAATTTATCCGGAGATGTTTTTGTTGGTAATGTTTGTTTACAGCGCAGTTGCTTTACTGCAGTTTCGCAGGATTCAGAAGATTCCAATGGATGAGGCGCTGAAAAATGCAGAATAAGGAGGAAAAGAGAAATGGTAAAAATGACATTAGGGATTGAGGGGATGCAGTGCGGTATGTGCGAGTCTCATATAAACGATGCAATCCGCAGGGCGTTTCCGGTGAAAAAGGTAAAATCATCCCACAAAAAAAACCGGACGGAATTGGTGGCGGAGGAACCACTGTCAGAGGATGAGCTGAAAAAAGTGATTGACCAGACTGGATATTTTCTGACTTCAGTTCAAACGGAGCCTTATCAGAAAAAGTTTTTTATTTAAAAAAGAAGATATACTATCTGCAACAGGCGCATCACCGTTTAAAAATCTTAAGGTTGTTTTTCTTGAATCAGATATGGCAGTGTGATAACATATATCTTGTATGTTCCGGAAATAAGAGAGATACAAAAATGGGTGAAAAACGTTACAATATGGAGGAAAAGGGATGCGTTATGATTATCTGATAGTGGGTGCAGGGTTGTTTGGGGCAGTATTTGCCCATGAGATGACAAAGGCAGGAAAGCGCTGCCTTGTGATTGAGAAAAGGGATCACATTGCAGGAAATATATACTGTAAAACAGTGGAGGACATCCACGTACACCAGTATGGCGCGCATATTTTCCACACGTCCGACAAACGGATCTGGAAATATGTCAGTCAGTTTGCCGAGTTTAACAACTACATCAACTCTCCGGTTGCTGTTTACCGGGATGAGCTGTATAATCTGCCGTTTAACATGAATACCTTTAGTAAAATGTGGGGGATTAAGACGCCGCAGGAGGCAAAGGATAAGATTAGGGAGCAGATTGCCGGGCTGGGGATTACAGAGCCTGCTAATCTGGAAGAGCAGGCTCTGTCGCTGGTAGGGACAGATGTATATGAAAAACTGGTAAAAGGATATACAGAAAAACAATGGGGCAGGGACTGCAGGGAGCTTCCGGCGTTTATTATCAAGCGGCTTCCCCTGCGGTTTGTTTATGATAACAATTATTTTAATGACCGCTATCAGGGGATTCCGATTGGCGGTTATACCCCAATTATTGAAAAAATGCTGGAGGGAAGCGATATCCTTCTGGAGACAGATTATTTTACATACAGGGAGAAGCATCCGGATATTGCAGACCGGACTGTTTACACCGGTATGCTTGACCGGTATTTTGACTACCGGTATGGTGTTTTGGAATACCGCAGTGTGCGCTTTGAACATGAGATTTATGATATGGAGAATTATCAGGGCAATGCCGTGGTAAATTATACAGAACGGGAAGTCCCATATACCCGTATTATTGAGCATAAGCATTTTGAATTTGGAACACAGCCAAAAACCGTGATTTCCAAAGAATATCCGAGTGAGTGGAAACAGGGGGAAGAACCGTATTATCCGGTCAACAACAAGAAGAATGAAGAGCTTGCGGCAAAATACCGGACACTTGCGGCAGCACAGGAGAACGTGATTTTTGGCGGACGGCTGGGCGAATACCGCTATTATGATATGGACAAGGTGATTTTGGCGGCGTTACAGGCAGTGCAGACAGAATTGGGAGGCTGAAAATGAAATTTGAAAAGATTACAAAAAAGCTGGAGGGAAAATTTATCCACCGGTATGACATTACCTACGAGATGGAAGATGGCAGCAAAAAGGTGTATGAGATGATCAGCAGAGATCCAGAGATTCACAGCCAGGAAGAACTTGTGCCGAAAAAACCGGATGCCGTAGTTATGATTATGCATGATGAGGCGGGAGAACGGATTTTGATTAACCGGGAATTTCGTCTTGCTACCGGAGAATGGGTTTATAATTTTCCGGCGGGGCTGATTGACCCGGGTGAGAAGCCGGAGGAGAGCGCCAAGAGAGAGCTTTGGGAGGAAACCGGGCTGGAGCTTGCATGCATTGAGGATTCGATTGGAATCAGCTATAGCGCAGTAGGTTTTTCAAATGAAACCAACGTCTGTATTGTGGGACGTGCCAGGGGAGCTTTTCGGAAAAGCACCTCAGCGGCAGAGGAGATCATCCCAGGCTGGTATACCAAAAAGGAGGTGCGGGAGCTGTTAAAAACAGAGCCTTTTGCCGCTAGATCGCAGGCATACTGTTATCTTTGGAGCAGGGAATGAGGCGGAGGGAGACAGGATATGTCATTTTTTCCTTTATTTATTGATTTAAAAGAGCAGCTTTGTGTTGTGGCTGGCGGAGGTAAGGTGGCATGCCGCAAGGTTGGGACATTGCTTTCCTTTGGGGCAGTTGTCCGTGTTGTTGCACCGGATATTTGCGAAGCGATTCGGGAAAGAAAGGAGAAAGAGGGACGTCGGCTGCAGATTTTTTGCCGTGATGTGCAGAAAACAGATTTGGAGGATGCCTGCATGGTGATTGCAGCGACAAATGATTCGGCGCTTAACCGGAATATTTCGCAGTTTTGCCGGGAAAAAAAGATTTTGGTTAATGTAGTAGATGAAAGGGCAGAATGCAGCTTTTACTTTCCTTCTCTGGTCAGGAAAGGAGAGCTTGTTGTCGGCGTCAGCAGCGGCGGAAACAGTCCGCTTCTTGCCAGAGAGCTGCGAAAAACGATTGAAAAAGAGATTCCGGATTATTATGGCGCGCTGTCAGAACAGTTGGGACAGCTGCGGAATGAGCTAAAAAAAAGGATAGAGACCGGGGACGGAAGAAGGCAGTGTTTGGAAGAAATGCTGCACCTTGCGCAGGAAAAGCAGCGCGTGCTGACCGGAGAAGAGCTGGAAAGCATTTTGGGGCTGTATGAGCAGCCACAGAGGCGTGTGAACCGGGCAGAAAAAAGGGGATTATTGCGGAACGGAGAGGACTATGATACGGATTGGAACCAGAAAGAGTGCGCTGGCGCTGGTACAGACAGAGCTTGTCAGGAAAGAGCTTTTAAAGATATTTCCGGGGGAGGAAATCCGGATTGTGCCGATTGTGACAAAGGGTGACAGAGAGTTAGGGCGGTCGTTGGCTTCTTTTGGCGGAAAGGGCGTTTTTATACAGGAGCTGGAAGAGAAGCTGTTAAATGGCGAGATTGACATGGCAGTCCACAGTGCAAAGGACATTCCCATGGAGCTTGCGCCCGGACTGGTAATCGGTGCCGCTTTAAAGCGGGAGGATCCCAGGGATGTTTTGGTGAAACGGCGCGGGGCAGGAACGCGTTTTGACGGATGTGTGATTGGAACAAGCAGTTTGCGCCGGGAATTACAGATAAAAAGACAGTATCCGCACGCAGAGATCCGCATGCTGCGGGGAAATGTTCCCACAAGGCTGCAGAAGCTGCGTGACCGCCAGTATGACGGCATTCTTCTGGCGGCTGCAGGATTAAAGCGGCTGGGACTTTTGCAGGAGCCGGATTTGCAGTATGATTTTTTGGATACGGATTCTTTTTTGCCGGCAGCAGGACAGGGAATTCTTGCCGTGGAGACAAGGGAAGGTGCGTTCGATGAGGCAATGCGGGGGCTAAATGACCCGCAGGCGGAGACGGCATTGTTTGCAGAGCGTGAGTTTTTACGGCAGCTCGGGGGAAGCTGCAATGCGCCATGCGGCGTTTTGTGCCGGAATGCAGGGAAGAAGCTGCGGATACAGGGAATGTATGTAAAGCCGTCATCTGAGACAGCCACCTATGCAGAAGTGTTTGTG
This sequence comes from Clostridiaceae bacterium, assembly GCA_021200535.1. Taxonomy (GTDB): domain Bacteria; phylum Bacillota; class Clostridia; order Lachnospirales; family Lachnospiraceae; genus Butyribacter. Next base: position 28,418 of record JAJQGL010000111.1, read on the forward strand.
GAACAGACTGGTCCGGCAGCGGTTACAGAGGGAATCAGGGAACTGGTAAACCGTCTTGGGGCAAGCGGGTTTGTCTCTTTAGTCGGTGCCGGACCGGGCAGAAAAGAGAGCATTACGGTACAGGCTCTGGAATGTGTCAGGCGGGCAGATGTGATTTTATACGATAATCTGATTTCGCCTTCTATTTTAAATGAGGCAGCTTTGTCTGCAGAGCTTATTTATGTTGGAAAACGGGCAGGCGCACATGCGATGCGCCAGGAGCAGATAAACAAACTTCTCATACGCTATGCACAAGAGGGATGCTATGTTGTGCGGTTAAAGGGCGGCGATCCGTTTGTTTTTGGAAGAGGAGGCGAGGAAGCCGCCGTATTAAAGCAACAGGGCATCCCATTTGATGTGGTTTCGGGCGTTTCTTCCTGTTACAGTGTTCCGGCGGCGGAAGGTATTCCGGTGACACACAGGGATGCGGCCTCCTCCCTGCATATTATTACCGGGCATGAGGGTGCGGATAAGGCAGGGCAGAATCTTTCTTTTGAAGCATTGGCGAACGAGAGGGGGACACTTGTCTTTTTGATGGGGCTGCGCCATATTGGTGAAATTACAGAAAAACTGATCTTGCAGGGAAAGGCGCCGGATACACCCGCAGCGGTCATTTCCAATGGACTGACGGCAAGGCAGCGGTGTGTGTGCGGCACGCTGGAAAATATTGCCGGACTGGCAGGGCGGGAAAAGCTTTCGACGCCGGCTGTTATTGTCATTGGAGAGGTTGTGTCAGAAAAGCAGAATATGGGCCGGCAGAGTGTGCTGCCACTTTCCGGCAAAAGGATATTGTTTACCGGGACAAGAAAAATGGCGGAGCAGCTGGAGCAGGCTTTTATGCCGTTTGGGGCGGAGTGCATTGCGCTCAGCCTGATTGAGACCACGCAGCTGCAAAATCAGGATGCAGACCGGATGCTGCAAAACGTAAAGCAGTACCAGTGGATTGTTTTTACCAGTGCGTCAGGAGTAAAGGCGTTTTTTGACCGTCTGGCAAAGCTTTGGCTGGACAGAAGGATGCTTTGTGCAGTGCGCTTTGCGGTTGTGGGAACTTCCACAGAACAGGAATTAGAAAAATATGGTTATTTCGCTGATTTCGTACCGTCGGTATTTACGTCACGCCAGCTTGCGCTGGAATGGACAGCGGCGCTTTCCGGGGATGAAAGCGTTCTTTTGGTCAGGGGGACGCAGGGGGCAAGGCATCTGGAGCATGCCCTGGCAGAGCGGGAGATATCCTTTGACTGCGCGGAACTGTATGAGACCCGGACAGATTACAGAAGAAAGGATGAGCTGCAGCGTGTCTGCGCGGATGTGGATTATGTTATTGTTACCAGCGGAAGCGGTGCGCGCGCGCTGGCAGAAATGCTGCCGGAGACTGCAGCACAAATCCGTGTTGCGGCGATTGGACCGGAGACGGCAAAGGCATGTAGGCAGGCCGGACTGACGGTCTGTGTAACGGCAAAGAAACAGGATGCGGCAGGAATTGCACAGACGATTCTTGAAATGTGAAAGAAACAGGATGTGGCAGGAATTGCACAGACGATTCTTAAAATGTGAAAAAAGCGGATGGTTCGTTTATTTGCGGAGCAGAGGAGGTTGTACATGATAAATACAAAACGTTCAGACGAGTTATTTGATCAATCACTGCAGCGTATTCCGGGCGGGGTAAACAGTCCGGTGCGTGCATTTCGTGCAGTTGGCAGGAAGCCATTGTTTATTCAGGGAGCAAGCGGCTGCCAGATTACGGATGTGGATGGCAACACCTATACAGATTATGTCTGTTCCTGGGGGCCGGGGATTCTGGGACATGCCCATCCGCAGGTTGTGGAGGCTGTGCAGGAGGCTTGCCGGCACGGGCTGACCTTTGGCGCGCCGACCGAAAAGGAGCTGATACTGGCGGAAATGATTTGTGAAGCGATGCCGTCTGTACAAAAAGTACGTCTGGGCAACTCCGGCACAGAGGCAACCATGAGCGCAATC
>JAJQGL010000081.1 GCA_021200535.1 Clostridiaceae bacterium
GTCTTATTTGACATACTGCCGCTTCCGCCGTTGGCATTATACTTTACCGTATACGTATTTGCATCCCAAACCGCATACAATGTTACCACATCATCCGATGTGCTGCTCAGATTCTTTACACTTGCCTGATCTGTATACGTGGCTTCCGTTGCATCCGCTTTTGTTGACCAGCCCTGAAAGGTGTACCCTTTCCGCGAAAAAGCGTTTGCTGTCAGGGTTGCCGCAGTGTCATACGTCATTGCCATATCCAGCATAGTCCCGCTTCCGCCGTTGGCATTATACTTTACCGTATACGAATTTGCTTTCCAGACCGCATACAACCTAACCGTATCCCCTGACTTACTGCTCAGATTCACTACACTCTCCTGATCGGCATACGTTACCGCTGATGAGGACGAAGCTGTTGTCCAACCCTGGAAGGTATATCCGGTTCTCGTATATGCATTTGCCGTCAGCTTTTCGGCTGTATCGTATGTCATGGTTTGGTATGACATACTGCCGCTCCCGCTGTTAGCATAATAGTATACGTAATAGAAGTTTGCTGTAATACCATACGGGATTAAATTTGCATTCTTAGACGGCATCGTAAACGTATCCGTTTTTTTATAATAGCCGCTTTCTCTGCCAGTGGAATAATATTGCCATCCTTTGGAAGATGACCACGAGTATCCTTCCGATACCGTAAAACTAAAATCAGATAGTTTTATGGTTGTTCCGGCCGGAACATATACAACCGCATTCGGGGTGTAGCCGGAACTGTAATAAACCCTATAATCATATGTCCCATCCGCAATCTTCTGAAAAAACGGAAGGTTCGGCACATCATGACCATTTATTGTAATCGTTCCGTCACTGAACTTCTTCAGACCATAAAGAACAAGCTGGTAACTGTCCTCATCATCAATCGTATCCCAACAGGCATACACACATTTATCTGAAGTAGGTGTAATTGAGTCTATCAAATTGCCCGGACTCATTACATTAGAGATGGACGTAGACCACCCGGCAAAGCTTCGCGTACTGCAGGACGGAATAAACTGGCTTTCCAAATCAAGGGTATCCCCCTCCTTAACCGTTACCGTTTTGCTGGTACTGCCATCCGCCCAGCTGCCCATTGTTGATACCAATGTGATGGTATAATACGTTGTCGCAGCGGATGCTGTCCCAAACCCATTAAATGCACCGCATGTTAATCCCATTGCCAGTGCAAGCACACTACATAAAACACGCCGGAATAATCCTTTGGTTTTTTTACTGTTTTTCATAAGTTCTCCTTTCTTTTTTGCATTGCCAAAAGCATGGACAAATACAGCCATACTAAAATTGTTACAATTTAACCTCCTTCCCTTGTGCGCATTAACAGCCTGCAAAACATAGGGTACGGAACGGTTTTTCGAAAAACAATCCTTTAAAATGAAGTTTTTAAGAAATTTTTGCAGAATACTGATATTTTTACCAAAACTGCTTTAGTTATTGGAAGTATCTTCTGTATCGGAAACATCCTCTACATACCACTTGTAATATCGCTGCGCCGCTCTCAGCCTCTTGTCATAATCCTGCACCCCATATTTTTGTGAAGAGGAAATACAAATTTCATAGTACCGTGCCACATACCACACTGCACCAGGTTCTTTCTCTGAAAGATATTCCAGATTACCGCAGGATTCACAAAAATCAAGGACATCCCAATAACCCCCATAATCATCGCTTTGCAGCTCAGACATCATGAAATCAAGCTGCATCTCCATATCCCACTTATCGCGTTTTTCCGATCTTGCTTGATTAACCAGCGAAGTCCATCTTCCCGGATTCGACCATTGTACCAGACCGACATGCCTCTCATTTTCACCGCTGCGGGGATTAAGTGAAGATTCCTGATACAAATTTCCTATAAGTGCCGCTGTAGTAATATCAGATAAACCATATTCCTGTAAATAGAGCCAGATCTTTTCTGACGCTTCTTTTTCGGCTGCGGTTGCCGTGTAATCCGTATACGAAGATGAAGTATTCACTGTGGCAGCACTACTGGAAAACATACTGATAAAAACAAGAAAAAGAAGAAGCAGCAAAGCTGGAAACAATGCGAGCGACAGCATCCCTGCAGCAAGCCCTGCATTGCTCCTTTTCTTCTCATGCTGGAGCATTTCCGGAATCCGTCCAGCTGCTTTGGAAGCCCCAGAGCCTATCTTTCTCACAGCCTGTGCAGCGCCTGCCCCTGGGATGACTGATTTTGCCATGGAAAATCTAATCTGCATCTGCTTTTTTAAATGGCTGATACCAGTTTTCTTTGCAGAACCAGATGTAAACGCAGCTTTTGATGCTGCTGCTTTTCTTCCGCCTTTTACCTCAAAGACACGGATTCCTCCGGAAAGCGGTTTTACCACTTCCTGAACGCCGTCAGGCTGGAACAGCTGCTTCTTATAATCTGCCGCGCCACGATGCCCTTTCAGATTTGGCTTCCCCCTTTCCGGTACGTTTATAATACCTAAATTCTGATAAATCTCCCTGATATCCGGGCAATCCTGCCTGACATCAAACAGCATGACGGATTTTTGTGAGGACAGATGCGACGGATGCGCAAGCTCCAGGGCTTTTTTGTTATCCGGATTGTCAAACGGCATCTTATATCTATATCTTGAACGGACCAGTCCGCCACGGTTTGAAAGAGCTTTCCATGAGCCGCCTTTCGGTGCGTTGGCTTTCGGTGCATTGGATAAACCGTCAAATGTCCTTCCGGAAAAAAATTCTCTTTTCACTATCCCTTTTATACCGCTCTGATTCGCTGCAATAGCAACAAACTGTTCCGGCCAGGCTGCTACTTTCTGTGTCTGCTGTAAAGCTTCTTTCTGTTCTTTATCTTCCGGCCGATCAGGCACCGCCCGCTTTCCTGCAGAAATCCCCTGTCTGGCGGCCCTTTTCAATATTGTTTTTGCTGACCCGACACCGGCCGGCCTGAGTCCTGAAACTGCTCGGTACTCGCTTCGTACCGATACCGATAACGGCGCAGCATTCCGGTGTTCCAAAATTGCAGTGTTCCTGTCTGCATGCTGTACAGCTGCATGGAATGCATCCAAGTTAAAATCAGCACGACAATACGGCAGCCTGCTGTCTGCAGACAAATGCATGGTCTTTTCCTTTTCCAGAGCTATATTTTTCTTATCCGGCCTTTCCTTTTTTTTCGGCATATGTACAAGTGGCATGGAAACTGCCGGTTCCGGATTCTTTTCTACATCTGTTCCCAGCCCTGATGCCCCTAACAGATTTGCAGCAATGTGATCTGATTCGTTCTTTGCCATGTATTGCCTTATTTTCTTTTTCAATATATCCGGCTCGGATTCTTTTTTCTCCCGCAATAGCTGTATTTTATCCGGCTTTACCAAAAAATCTTTTTTTTCCAATATCTTCCCTACAACTTCTTTCCTGAATTCCGGTTCCCTATTTTTTTTCAAATACATTTCTTCCCGTCTGTTTTCCTGGCGCATGGCAGCCTCCTTTCCATATTTACGCAGAAAAAATGCTGCCATCTCTGACAGCATTTGCATCAGCTGCTTTGTTCTGCTTTTTCTACTGCATTTGTGCTGTAAATCGAGTACACATAAGAATCCTTGGGTACACGGTTATCAAAAGGTATCACGATATTTCCTGCCTTAATGATGCCCTCCCCGGGTCTGGCATTCATTAAGTAATTCCGATGTGCTTCTGTCATCCATGTGAATGTATTAAGCATGACTGCAAAATCATCATCTGCCTGATGCAGCAGCATCAAATACTCCGAATTGGATATCAAAGTGGCAAGCTTTGGATTTGCAAGCACCGTTTTGATATTCTGCGTAATTCCGGTACAGAACCCCTGAAATTTACGCCACTGTCTCCAACAGCGGATCAGGTATTTGCACGTGTATTCATCATCCGCAAAAATGTGGAACTCATCCGTATACAGCCTGGTCGCAATGCCCTTCTCAAAATTGCTAACCAGACGTTTCGTTGTAAAATCAAAAATAATTGCCATGGCAGGCAGCCATAACTCCTCATCAATATCGCGGACACTAAACGTCGTTATCCGGTTGTGAACATCAATATTGGTCGGATGATTAAACATATTAAGTGAGCCGTCCACAAACATTTCCAGTGATTCTGCCAGGTCTCTTGCCTCATTTCCTTCCTGCAGCCTAATAACGTCATAAAAATCCGACATAATCGGCATCCGCATTTCCTCCGGTTTCATTTCAGCAATCGCATGGTATAGAATCCGGACACTCCGGTCTATGATATTCTTATGATGGATATTGAACAGTTCCTTCAATATTCCCTGGCAGATTGCAAACATCATCTGTGCTTTGTCTTTGATGATACGGTTTAATTCCCTAGAGTCCATATCCCCGCTCCGCAAACGCTCTTCATCAAAATCAAACGGATTAATACAGTTATTGGATGTATCGGAAAAAGCAAGCACTGCTCCTCCGTAGGCATTAACAACATCAATGTACTCATTCGCCGGATCAAAAATGATCACATCATCTGTTTCATTCATCAGTACACCGCCAATCTCAAATTTAGCCCCATTAAATGATTTTCCAAATCCCGGCGGTGCCAAGACAAAGCCGTTTCCATTGGTCAGTTCCTTTCGATTCAACAAAATGGGTTGTTTGCTCTCTTTGTTTATGCCATAGAAAAGAGGACGCTTTGTCATCTGGCACTCCTTCACGTTAAACGGTATGAAAATCCCTGCCTCTGATCCGAAAAGCGTCCGCATGCGGTTTACCTGTATGCATCCCACCGGCAGCGCTGTGTTAAGCGCCTCCAGTTGGGCATCGTCATGATGTTCCACACATACGATCCGAAATTCGTTACAAATTTGCTCCAGCCGCTCCTGCGCAAGCCCCAGGGCTTTGTTGTGATATATTATAGTTGTAACACCGTGACCCAATAAGATATAATCTTATA
>JAJQGL010000113.1:0-4372 GCA_021200535.1 Clostridiaceae bacterium
ATAAATACTGGGGTTATAGCCGTTTTATCTTTTTCGAAGTGTCAAACTTGGGATTATAACAAAAAAAAAATCTCTGTAAAGTATTCCCATTTTATGATAGACTGATAAGCAAGTCAGAGAAAGAATCCGCCAACATCTATCGAATAAATTCGATTTAACATTCGTCGCTTCCTGCGGGCGCGGCATAAGATTAGAAAGAAGGAAAACTATGTCAAACAAATTTGCAGCAGTTACCGGCGCTTCACGGGGAATTGGCAGGGCAATCGCATTGCGGTATGCAAAGGAAGGCTATAATGTTGCTTTCTGCTGCCGCCATGAAAGCCCTGAATTTAACGAAGTAAAGCAAAAAATTGCCGCATGTGGCGTCCGGCAGATCGCATATGTCGGCGATATGGGAAATGCGGCGGACGCAGACGGTTTTTTCCGCCAAATCAGGCAGGAGTTTGGAGCGCTGGACATTTTAGTCAACAATGCCGGCATATCAAAAATCGGTCTTTTGCAGGACATTCGTCCGGAAGAATGGAACCAGATCATCTCCTGTAATCTGAACTCTGTATTTTACTGCAGCCAGCATGCCATTCGACTGATGCTCCCTGTCAAATCGGGCAAAATCCTTTCCATTTCCTCTGTCTGGGGCTGCGTCGGCGCTTCCACAGAAGTCGCGTATTCAACAACAAAAGGAGGCGTCAATGCATTCACCAAAGCGCTTGCAAAAGAGCTTGCCCCAAGCGGCATCCAGGTCAATGCAATCGCCTGCGGCCTGATAGATACAGAAATGAACGCATTCCTGTCGCCGGAGGAAAAAATGAAGCTTTCAGAAGAAATCCCTGCCGGAAGGCCCGGCACTCCGGAAGAAGTAGCAGAGCTTGCCTGGCAGATTAATCAAAAAAATGATTACCTGACTGGTCAGGTAATCATTTTTGACGGCGGCTGGATCTAAGCAATCCGCCGCTTCACCCTATATGCCGGCTACAGCTCAGTATAAAATCGTTTCGTAAAAAGGACCTCTTCCGGAACTTCAACCTCATCTTTCGTCCATACCTTAAATTTCAAATCATATTCCTTGGTTTTCTTGCCGCGTTCCCTCTGGAATCTCGCCATCGCATCACGGAACATCGGCTGCTCGCCAACTTTTTCGCGAAGCTCCCTGACAAACGGGCAATATGTCGCCATGATTTCGCGCACCGGTTTGCTCAATGTAAGCCCTCCCTGCGCTTCATGCCGGATCCAGTTGTCATAATCCAGCACAAAAACTTCCCTTGTATTGTTTCTGCATTTCTGAATCTGAAGCTTTAGCTTTTCTTTTTTATCCTCTGACAATTCCCGGTTTTTCCGGTAGAACTGTACAAAATCACTGTATTCACTGGTCAGGGACTTAATCTGTATATTGTTCCAGGATGAACCCTGAACCGTCCTGCAAAGCTCCCAGCGGAAACGCCCGAACAGCTTGATCATCTCATTGTACAGCTCGCCCTCCATAAATATCGGGAGCAAAAATCTTCCCTTAGATGTTCTGCGCCTTCCGCTCAGCTCCTGCCACATGACCCCTTTGTTCCCATAGCACGGAAAAACAACAATGTCCGGGAACACTTCCTGCTGAATATATTCCTTTGCAAAGCTGCTTCCCTCTTTCGCATAGAGGCTTTCCCTGTAAAATACAGAGTAATCAATCTGCAGGATACGCTGAACCGCAGCATTAATTTTCGCCTTTGACAGATAGCTCTTGCTGATAGACGTCGTACAGCTTTCCTGAAACAGAAAAGGAACAAAGGCGGACACCTGCGAAAACATCAGGCGATGGTTTGTCCGGAACATGTTTTGCAGCTCGTAGTCCATTTTGGCATATAAATCCCCAGACATCTTCTGCTGCTGTTCCGCTGTAATCTGTCCCGTTTTCCGCATATCGCGGAGATTTTCGTCATAATCTAAATCAAATTCACTCTTAGACGGCTCTTTTTTTCCCTGCAGAATCAAAGTCAGCCATTCTTTCATATCGTATACGGCACAATCGCCATTGCCTGTTTCACAGGGATCTAACATCAGCAGCTCTTCCAGCACATTATCGGAGACAAGCTTCTCACTCAGAAAGCCATAGCGCAGAAACAGATCAATCGCTAACGGTGTTTCCTCATTCGATTTATAGTCCTTTAAAAAGACTTTTTTGTACATGCCGTAATATATTTTTATAATGCCGCGGCGAATCGTCCTTGCATCGTCCTCCGTTGAAAACTTATCCGGCATTGCCATAAATGCATCCATATATTTGCGGAAGCTTTCCTCTGCATCCGGCTCAAGCTCGGCGTAATCTAATATCTGATCCAGTGCACCGTACAGTTCCTCCGGATTCGCATGTGCATTTTCATCAAGCACAAGCCCATCCAGCGCAGACGCTGCGCCGCCAGCTTCCCCCGAAACGCTGTTGAGCAGCTCAAAATACGCTTGTTCCATAAATTCATGGTCGATCTCCAGATCAATCCCCGCACGGTCATGCAGCAGATTGTCCAATGTATTGATGCGGTCAATGATATCATCAAACAGAGACATTACTTCTGATGTGTTTTCTCCCATTTTCTGCAGCACATTTGCCTGCTGCAATACACTCATATAAAGGCTTCTCTCATTTTTTACCAGCGGATCTGCCAGCTTCTGCAAATATTCTGCATCTGCCTTGCAGTGCGCCAGCAAATCGTTAATCAAAGCAATCTGTTCCGTTATATGGTACAGTGTAATGACCTGATTCGCGCCGAAATACGCTTTCTGAACGTCTGCCGGCAGCTCTGCGCAGGCGCGGTAATATGCAACCTTCCCCAAATTAACCGAATCCCTTTTATCCCATGTGTCAGGCTCCTCAATCGAACGGATTGTATTTGCCTTAACGCCCGTTGTCCTTCCAATCGACTGATACGCCCGATAGGTATCTTCTATAAACTGCTGTAAACTGTTTGCCATGTTCTCCAGCTCATCAAATATCTTTGACAGCTCACGGATGTGCTTGCTCAGCGTTGATACCATCAAAGGGGCATAATCCTTGTTTACCTTCATCAGCGAACTGAGCGCAGAGTTTAAGCTGGACACAGAAAAAGTATATACCGCCGAATTGATTTCTGCCGTATAGGTAACATTATGTGTGCCCCCTGACAGGTCACAGATTCCCAGAAAATTTCCAGAACCCAGTACCATATTAACTCCTCCGGTAAACACACGGACCCGTCCCTTGATTACCAGACCAATTTCGGTTACTGCGTCGCCTTCCTCAAATATATTTGTGCCTTTAATCACCTGATTTAAACTGTTTTTCTTCAACTCTGCTTTCACAAAACATCCTCCACAATCGCACATATTTCTCTACTGTCAATGTATACATTATACAATTTTCTTATGGGGCAGTCAATTTTTTTCAAAAGAAAAAAGCCGGAGCATCCGACTTCTGGTTAAATATATAAATCCGTGCATTCTGCGTTGAAAAAGCTACCACAAACGTTACCAATGCTGCCTGCTCAGTTCCGGCAACCTCACGGCACACGGAAGTTCTCACTTAGTGCTGCTAGGTTCCCCTCCTGACACGGTTCATGAGTTTCCATTGCGCGAGACCAAAACGTCAACGCCACATACATTGGGCAGCTTTGCAAATAGCAAATCCGAAACAGAACATCACCCCTGCTATAGCGGTTTGCAGGTTCAGGGCACCGCTAACTCCCCGGCTAGCACGGAAGCTGTATGACAAATTCGTTAAACACGTTTTTTCATTATAGCCTCAGATTTCCCCTGTGTCAAGAAGCAGACTGTTTTTTCTTATTCCGCAGCCCCCGAAAAAAATCCTGCAATAAAGCCCGGCACTCCTCCTGTAAAACCCCGCGCACGGTTTCTGCCTGATGGTTCAGGCGCCTGTCCTCCAGAAGATTATATATACTTCCGGCGCATCCTGCCTTTGGGTTCATTGCGCCAATAAATACCTTTGGGATCCTCGCCTGTACAATCGCTCCCGCACACATTGGGCACGGTTCCAGCGTAACATACATGGCGCAATCCTCCAGCCTCCAGTCTCCAAGCTTCCTGCCCGCCTTTTGAATGGCAAGCAGTTCCGCATGCGCCAGGGTGCTCCCTCTCCGATTCCTCTGGTTATAGCCTCTGGCAATAATATTCCCTTCATAAACAATCACACATCCAATGGGAACTTCATCAATCTGCTGCGCTTTCTTTGCCTGACGGACTGCTTCGCGCATATATTTTTCATCTTCCTTTGTCCAAAGTGATGCCTCCATTTTCCTTCTCTCCATTTTCTGCCTGTTTATGTCTGTACATTTTATAATGTACAATCTGTCTTTGTCTGTACATTCTGCATTGTACAATCTGCCTGTCTTTTCCTGTACAT
>JAJQGL010000113.1:4472-29969 GCA_021200535.1 Clostridiaceae bacterium
TTTGCATTGTACAATCTGTCTGCATTTTCCTGTATATTTTGCATTGTACAATCTGTCTGCATTTTCCTGTATATTTTGCATTGTACAATCTGCCTGTCTTTGCTGTATAATAGTGTAATGGAAAAAAAAGAGATGCGCAAGAGCATTAAATCAAAAAACGGAATAAACATGGAGGCGAATTATGCAGTTTTCATATAACACACAACATCTGACACTGCGTGTACTGACATCAGACCACGCAGCAGGAATTAATACATTTTATTGGGAAAACAGGGACTTTCTGGAACCTTTTGAACCAATTCGCCCGCAAAATTTTTATACCAAATCGTTTCAGGCCGCTAATCTGAATTGTGAATACAGAGCCTTTTTAAAGCTTTCACATATGCGATACTGGCTTTTTGAACCGGAAAATCTTTCTGTGCCTGTCGGAACGGTCTGTTTTAGCAATTTTCTGCGCGGAAGCTTCCAGAAGTGCAGCCTTGGATACAAGCTTGCCCAAAGTGCCTGCCATAAAGGCTACATGACAGAAGCACTGGGCTTTTTAATTCCTGTGTTAATGAATGATATGAAGCTCCACCGGATAGAGGCATATGTCCAGCCGGACAATTTCGCCTCCATACGGCTGCTAAACCGTCTCCACTTCGCAGAAGAGGGTTATCTGCGCTCCTATGCAGAAATCATGGGTGTCTGGAAAGATCATCTTCTTTTTTCACGGATTCAGAACGAACACAAATAAAATTCCTCTTTACGGATTCAAACCGAACACAGATAAAATTCCTTTTTACGGCTCCCGGCCGACCTCCCCACAATCAACCGGCGCCTTTGGCATTTCCATCATCCAGTATCCAAACGCTCCCTGACTGCTGCCTCCTTCGCCAATCGCCTGAAAATCATAAAACCCAAACCGCGCTGCATTTCTTCTTTCCTTTTCACTGAAAATTCCCGGAACGCCCAATACATATTTTTCGTCCGGCTTTTTTGCAAAAAGCAGATGGCGGTAACAATAATAACTGTGCAGTAAAAAGCGGTTTCCCGACAGGGACCAAAACTGAATCGGCAAACACCCAATATCCTGCAGTTCTATGCGCACACAGGATTTGACCACTCCTTCCCGAAATGGCTTCATGGATGGAAACGACATCAAAATCTTTTTACCATAGTCATATGTATTCCTTTTAAATGGACACACGCTGCAAACCGACTGCATCTGCAAGTCCGCATTCCGGTTCTTCCGGGCTGTTTCCTGCGCTGTCGGATTTTCTGGCATAACACTATGAATCGCAGCCTGTGGAAGTGATGCCGCCTGGCTTTCCGGCACTGCACTCTGGACCGCAGCCTTTTGGCCCGGTGCTCCCTGGCTTTCCGGCACTGCACTCTGGGCCGCAGCCTGTGGGCTCGCTGCCGCCTGGCTTTCCGGCACTGCACTCTGGGCTGCGGCCTGTGGGCTCGCTGCCGCCGCCTCGTCTGTTTCCTGCCAGTTTCCAATCTGAAACGTATCATTTCTCCATGACGTTGCAAAATACAGTTTTTTTTGCATATAAATCAGCAGGCCATCCATATCATCCATGGCAAATTCAGATTGAAAAAGCTGACCGGCATCACTCTGCGCTTTGCAGATAAAGTTGTTGCCCTGTACTGTCAGCTGGCCAATGCACACTGTCTCTATTCCATCCGGAAGCTGCCTGTAAAGATATACCTGCGGCATCTTATCCAGTGCAAAGGAACGTATCTGAACAAAGATGCGGCAATACTTTCCCCTGCGTTCCACTCTGGCAAACCCCGTATTTGCCCCTTTCCTGTCATGATCGTACTGATAGATGTATGACACAATTCTTTCATATTGACTCATTTTTGCTCTGCCACCTTCCTTTTCTTCTTTTTGCCCTTATAGCTTATCTATATTCCGGCAGACCATTGCAATAGAACCTGTTTTTCTATTTTTGCATAGACTTTTTGATTTTATCTTGTTATAATGCTGTTTGATTTAACAAAATCACTCACAGGTTTGTGCCTGCGCTGCGCGCGCAAGCCTGTAAATACAGTAAATATTAAGCCACAGGCAAATAAGCGCCAATTACTAATATTCGCTGTACTATTTAAAAAAGCAGCGCAGAAATGAGGGTAACTATGAGCGAAAATTGTAATCATGACTGTTCCAGCTGCACAGAAACCTGCAGCAGCAGAACACCGGAAAGTTTTTTAGAACAGCCACATGCAAAAAGCAGCATCCGCAAAGTAATCGGCGTAGTAAGCGGAAAAGGCGGCGTGGGAAAATCTATGATTTCCTCCATTCTGGCTGTCAATTTTCAGAAAAAGGGATATCACACTGCCGTGCTTGATGCAGATATCACAGGTCCTTCCATCCCGAAGGCATTCGGTATCCACGAACGCGCCCTGGGAGATGAAGAAGGCATTTATCCGGCTGTTACCGGTTCCGGCATCCAGATTATGTCTGTCAACCTTTTACTGGATGACACAACAGACCCGGTTGTCTGGAGAGGCCCTGTCATTGCCGGTACCGTAAAACAATTCTGGCAGGATGTAATCTGGACGGATGTAGATTATATGTTTGTCGATATGCCGCCGGGAACCGGAGATGTCCCCCTGACCGTATTTCAATCGATACCGGTAGACGGCATTGTCATTGTCACATCCCCGCAGGAGCTTGTTTCAATGATTGTTGCCAAAGCTGTGAAAATGGCGCAGATGATGAATATACCGATTCTTGGAATTATTGAAAATATGAGTTATGTAGAATGTCCAGACTGCAAAAAGCATATCGAAGTATTTGGCAAGAGCCATTTAGATGAGGTTGCACAGGAATATCACCTTCCGGTGCTTGGGAAAATCCCTATGACACCGGCCATCGCTGCTGCCAGCGACGCCGGAGATATCGAAAACCTACAGAGCGACTGGCTTCAGGATGCCGTAACCGTCATTGAAGGCGCCGCTCCGGTCAAAGGATAATATCTGTCATTCCTGCAATGCATTCAGTATCGCCGGGATTACCTGTTTTTTCCGGGATACCGTATGCTGCAGAACAATCTGCCCAATGTCCTGCGGAAGTGCGAATGCCGCTGCAAGCAGCTCTTTTGCATTCGTCCCTTCCCAGAGCATTTCTGTACTTTCTTCTCTGATATTTGTCAGCATGAAAAAAATCATATCCACCTCGTGGCTGGCCAGCGCCTTTTGCATATAAGGCAGCATCCTGTCTTTAATCGCCTCTAACTCTTCCGCTGACATGGAATTAATCTGTCCCACACCGAAAGTAATATCTCCCAGCACAAATTTTTTAAAATCCTGATAAAATATTTCTTCTTCCGATTTGGCAGAGAGATCGCTGCCCGCCTGAAACATTTTTTCTGCATATTCCTCCGGCACAATGCCCGCAATTTCTGCCAGCTCTTCTGCTGACCGGCGGTCAATGGCAGTACAGGTCGGCGAGCGGAAAATCAGCGTGTCAGACAGGATAGCGGAACAGAGCAGCCCGGCAATCTGCTGCGGAATCTCAACACCGCACTCCTGATACATCTGATAAATAATCGTCGCCGTACAGCCCAACGGCTGATTTCTAAAATACACCGGCTGCATCGTTTCAATGCTCCCGATGCGGTGATGGTCAATAATTTCTAATATCTGTGCCTCCTCAATACCGTCTACAGACTGCGTCGGCTCATTGTGGTCAACCAGAATCACCTTTTTTCTTCTGGCGCCAAGGAGACTTCTTCTTGAAATCATCCCAAAGTATTTGCCGTTCCAGTCCAAAACCGGAAAATCACGATACCGTTTTTTGGTCATAGTTTCCCGAATATCATCCAGAAATTCTCCCAGCCCGAACGTCACCAGGCTTTTCTGTTTCATAAAAAAACCGATCGGTATACTCTGATTGATCAGACGTGATGCGGTAAAAGTATCGTATGGCGTTTTTATGATAAAACAGCCATGGTTTTCCGCAAGACGGCTGATCGTAAAAGAAACCTGCGCGCCGTCACATACAATGATACATCTTGCCCCCATCTCAATCGCACACAGCTGGGACTCGTAACGGTTTCCCAAAATAACAATGTCGTCTTTCTCAATATAGCTTTCCATTAAATCCGGATTCGCTGCTGCAATCAGGCATTTGCCCGAATGAATCTTCTCCTGGTCATCACCGCGCAAAAGCTCTCCGTCCAATGTCTCAATAAGATTGCAAAACGGCGTATTTGCCGTTGCGATAACGCGGCTGTCATACACATCCATATAGGATTTTGCAATGTCTTCGATGGTGATCAGCCCCTGTAGCACACCGTCTTTATTCACAATCGGAAGCGTCTGAAGCATGCCTTCCTGCATGATCGTCCACGCCTTTTTTAACGAAATCTCCGCGTCCACGCCAACAACACGGTTCACATCAATATCCATAACCTGTGTCCGCACATCGCCAACATAATCCGGCAGTTCCGCATGAAAATAATCCAGCACAAATTTACTCTCTGCATTAACCTGCCCAGCCCGCCTTGCAACATATTCCTGCCCAGTCAGCTCTCTTTTCAAATGTGCATAAGCAATCGCTGAACACAGGGAATCTGTATCCGGATTAATGTGTCCGATCACATTGACAACTGCATTTGTATGATTTTTCATAGCCTGCCTCCCCCATTTGTCAGGATTCTTCTGTCCTATTTATTGTATGTCATATTTTTAATAGCTGTCTCCCCATTTGTCAGGATTCTTCATAGTCCTCTTTTGTATAATTCGAGATATCTATGATATATTTAAACTTTTTCGCCAGAACCGGCACAAAACGGAAAAGCTGATCCAGCGTTGTACCCTCATCTGCCAGTATAACGACAAAATCTCCATAATATTCTTCCATAATGGAAAATATTTTTGTAATCGTCGGGAATAACAAATCCGCCGCCTCTGTAATTAAAAGGCAATTCCCTTTTAACTGCATCCGGAATCCAATCAAATCCATTTTATTGAGCTGTGCTGCATTGATTTTGGCAATGCGGCCTCTGGAGGCATATCCGCAATTCTTCATGACACGCACTATGCGCTTTGTAACGCCAACAATACGCTCTGTTCCGGCACCCATCAGCACAAAATGAGATGGATCGCGTTCCCCCTCAATCAGGTGAAGGACATTCTCAAAGGATTGCTGTAATGCACGGGTCGTCGGTAAATCTTCATATGTGATTTCCGGCATCTCCATATATTCATTTTCTACAACCGGAATATCCGGAGCCTGATACCCTTCCAGTTCAGTAGAATATTTCTGTTCTTCCGGATCATATATATCGCCTTCCAATAGCTGTTTGAGCAGCGCTGTTTCATCCTCCTGCGGCTCTACAGTTGAAAAATGCATCTCATTTGCTGCTGCTTCTTCCTGCATTTCCTGCAGATCATCTGTATCTGCCTCTTCCTGCATTTCTTGCAGATCATCTGTATCTGCCTCTTCCCGCATTTCTTGCAGATCATCTGTATCTGCCTCTTCCTGCATCTCTTCCAGATCATCTGTATCTGCCTCTTCCCGCATCTCTTCCGGCTCATCTATAGCTTCCTGTGCCTCCTCTGCTATCGGCTCTTCAATAATCGGTTCTGTCAGCATTTCCTCTGCAAAAAGCTCCATTCCCTCCGTGTCATCCTCTTCCTCCAGCTCTGCACGGATTGCCTCGGCTTCCTCAGAAACATCTTTTGTATCTGCCTTGTCATTGACTGCAGCATTCTGGCTGGTTTCTCTTTTTGCCTTTGCAATCTGCTCGCCAACGTCTTTTGTATCCTCTTTTCTATGAATTTCCTCAATATCTGCAGGAATATATTCATTGTCCTCTGCTGCCTTGATCGCTTTCGCCATCCGATCAACAACATCTGACGCCAGATTATCCTCCTGCTGGATTACTGTCACCGCCTTTTCTTTCAGCTGTTCCCGGTGCTCCATCTCATAAATCGCAGAAATCTCCTTTGCCAGATCCTGCGTAATCCCCGTGCCAGACTGGGAATGCGGAACATACGCCTGCTTTTGTTCCGGCGGTTTCTGCTCTGGCTTTGCTTTTTGTACTGGCTTTTCTTTTTGTACTGACTTTGCTTTTTGTACTGGCTTTTCCTTTTGTACTGACTCTTCCTGTAAATTTTCCTCCTGCGGTTTTCCCTCTTCTTTTTTGCCCTTGCCAAACAAATCAGAGAGTTTGTGAATCCCTTCCTTCGCTTTTTGAGGCAGATCAATCCCATCTATGTCAAAGCTGTCCTCTTCGTAGTCGTCTACAAACTCTTCACCAGAAACCTCGTTCTCTTTTCTTTTCCGTTTCTGCGCCGGCTTTTTTTCCGTTTCCTCCGGCATCTCCGGTTCCTCCGGCTCCTCATAGCGCATTGTCCGCTCCAGCCGGCGTTCTTCCTTCTTCTGTGCCTTGCGCTCCCGGATAAATTCATTCAAATCCGGCAGCGAACCGGTATCTTCCGGATTCGGCTCTTCTTTCTTTGGCTCTGTAAAATCCTTATCATCATAATATGGAATCGGATCTCTCTCTTCTAAATGATCTATCAGAATTTTGGCGCGCTCAACAATTTCACCTGTACCAAACCAAAGAATAATATCTTCACATTCTGCAAGGCATTCTTCCCGCCGTCCGGCACGGTGCAGCAACTTTGCAAGCTCATAAGCCCATTCCTCAATGTATTCTTCCTGCTTGAGCGCCTGCAAAATATCAATTAACTGCCCAATCGGCACCCCCTTCGCCTTGTCAATACGGTAACGCAGTATCAGCGCATCTCTTTTATTCGGATTCATTCGTACAAATTCCTGATAATAAATTTCCGCATCCTCCAATGCATTGGTTCGGATTGATAAATAAATCAGGCGGTTGAGCACTCTTCTCGTCTGGGAACGGCGATATATGCGCAAATAAGTTGCCTTCGCCGCATCAAACTGCTCCGTCCTTGTATACACTTCCGCAAATACACGTAAATCGCTCAGTGAACGAACCTGACGCATATCCAATGTCTGAATTACTGCCAACGCCTTTTTATATTTCCGCTCATCTACCAAATGATGTACCTGCGCGATACGGATCGCCAATTCGTATTGTCTCATGAGTTCCTCCCTCTCTGCTTCAATGCAAAGTTCTGTCTATTTAAAATAGTTCTTATAAAAGTCCTCTCTCCGGTCTGCTGCCGTGTTAAATTTTTGCCGCAGATTCCACGCCCTGTCATCCAAATCACAGACGAGGATACCTTCCCTTCCTGTGATTTTGCCTAAAATATTTCCAATCGAGTCAACTGCCATGCTGCCGCCATTATATTCCTCCTGATCCCTGACTCCTACACAGTTTACCCCTACCACATAGGATTGTGTCTCAATCGCCCTGGCACGCAGCAGGGTCTCCCAGTGCGCGCTTCGCACTGCCGGCCAGTTTGCAATGACAAAAAAGACGTCTGCCTTTCTCGCTGCAATCTGAAAGATCTCTGGGAAACGCAGATCATAACAGATAAACAACGAAACAGTCCTTCCCAGGAACGGCACCGTAATAATCTCTGTTCCCTTTTCATATTTTTCCGCCTCGCCGCCATACGTAAACGGGTGCAGTTTCGAATATTCTGCAATCTTTTGTCCTGCAGCGTCTACAAGTGTAAAACGGTTCGTGCCCCTGTCAGAGCCATCTTCCGGCGCCGCAGCCCATCCAAAGCCTATTGCAATTTTATTTTTTTGCGCCAGCGCCTGCATCTTTTTTACCGTTTCAGATTCAGATGCGTTTTCTGCAATCTGTCTGAGATTCATGGAAAATCCGGTAAATGACATCTCCGGAAACACAATCAGGTCACAGCTGCCCTGCGCCGCTTCCTCTATCATGACCGCAGCCTTTTTTATAGAAGCATCCCGGTTCTCCCAGACCATATCTATCTGTCCCAGCGCCACACGCATGTTAATTCCTCCTGTCTATTCACTATATATCTGATCATCATAGTGTGCCTGTTTATCATTGTACCATACTTTTCGCATATTACAATAAATCTAATCTGACATTTTTTCTCCATTCCGAAGCGCCGCGATTTTCCGGCCGTCCGGCAATAAATCTTTTCTATGGGAGAAAAATATGCTAAAATAAAAAAATGGATACCGCTTTGGTATCGAAACGAAAAAGCAATAAAACAGTACACTATATTTATTTTTTATGGAGGATCATTATGAAAATTCAATCCGTTTTTGACAAAGCTTTTGCTGCTTATGGAAAAGTAACAGAAGGGTATGATTTTACGAACCTGTTAAACACACTGGAAGCAAATTCCGAAAAGCCTGCAGACTCTGTAATTTATGTCCCATCTGTAGAAGCGCTGGAGGCAGCAGATGTATACGCAAGCCTGCGCGACAACTGCTACGGCGGTATGCCAATCCAAATCGGCTACTGCAACGGAACAAATACAAAGTTAAATTGCTTTGAATACCACCGTGACAGCGAAATTGACATCGCCGCAGATGATGTTATTCTTCTGGTCGCACGCCAGCAGGACATCATCGACGGACAGATTGACTCATCTAAAACAGAAGCCTTTCTCTGCCCAAAGGGAACAGGCGTTGAACTGTACGCGACTACGCTTCACTATGCACCATGCAGTGCCAAAAACGGACAGGGATTCCGCGTAGTAATCGTACTTCCAAAGGGAACGAATGAAGATAAGCCTTCCATTACACCGAAAAACAAGGAGGACAATATGCTGTTCGCCCAAAATAAATGGCTTGTTGCACATAAGGATACGGATGAGGCGAAACAGGGTGCCCACGTTGGAATTACCGGAGAAAATATTGATATCACGGAGCTGATTAAATAATACTGCAAAACGGAGGAAAGACATGGAACTGCCAAAGGAATTTTTAAACCGCATGGAATCACTTCTGGGGGATGAATACCCCGAATTTCTTGAAAGCTATCAGGCTGATCGTTCCTATGGACTTCGTGTCAATCCACTAAAATGCCTTTCTGAAAAGCAGACCGGATCATTTGCAGAAAACGCGGCGCAGCTGCCGTTCTGCCTGACCCGCGTTCCGTGGGCAGAAGAGGGCTTCTATTTTAACCCGGATGAACATCCCGGAAAACACATTCTGCATGAGGGCGGTGCATATTATATTCAGGAGCCAAGCGCCATGTCTGTCGTCAGCCTGTTAGAGCCGGAGCCCGGCGATATTGTCTGTGATCTGTGTGCCGCACCCGGCGGCAAATCTACACAGATTGCAGGCAGGCTGCTGGGCAGCGGCCTTTTAATTTCCAACGAAATTTCTCCGGCAAGAGCTAAAATTCTTTCTCAGAACATAGAACGTTTTGGAGCGGCAAACTGTATCGTGTGCAATGAGCCGCCCGATCGGATGGCGCTTCACTTTCCACATTTTTTTACAAAAATAGTCGTAGATGCTCCCTGTTCCGGTGAAGGCATGTTCCGAAAAGATGCCGGTGCCGTTCAGGAATGGTCCATGGAACAGATCACCCTCTGCACGGAACGTCAGAAAATGATTTTAGAATGTGCTGATGCCATGCTTGCCCCTGACGGCATTATTGTTTATTCTACGTGTACCTTTGCACCGGAAGAGGATGAGCAGATGATTGCATGGTTTTTACAGACACATTCCGACTACGAATTGGAGGATTGGAGAGATTTTCTCCCGGACGGCTGCGGACTGAGCGGCGGCAGCCCTGTCAGCAGGGACAAGAAATTGACCGCGGCAGGCAGCTTTCCCGGTACAGAAGAAACCGAAAAAACGCTGCGTCTTTTTCCGCATAAGCTGAGAGGGGAGGGGCATTTTGCTGCACGGCTGCACAAAAAAAGCCAAAATCCATCCGGCAGCCGGAAAAAGCCAAAACAGCGAAAAACCCCGGCAGACATCTCTCTGTATCTGGAGTTTTTGAACCAATATCTGCTGTCCGCTGCAGCTGACGGCAGCTACAGCGTTTGCGGCCTGCTCCGCCATACAGAAAATCTTGCTTATTTCGGAAATGAGCTGTATCTGATTCCGCCTGGCATGAACAGCCTGCAGAAACTAAAAATCGTCCGCGCAGGCCTTCATCTGGGTACACGGAAAAAGAACCGCTTCGAGCCTTCCCATGCCCTGGCAATGGCGCTTCATCCAAAGGATGTCAGGCAGTGCATCTGCTGCGACGAAACAACTGCCCTGCAATATCTCCACGGAGAGACCATTCCATGCAGCCCGCAATTAAAGGCCTGGACACTTGTAAGCTATCAGGGCGTCTCCCTGGGCTGGGGAAAAGCAGCAAATGGAAATCTAAAAAACCATTATCCAAAAGGACTTCGCATAATGTACTAATAGCTTTGTGTACTAATAGCTTTGTGTCGAAATGGCATCGATCGCTACAGCACCGCCGCGCACAACCTCCACACGGTTCGGAAATGTGTGGTTTAGCAGGGCGATCATGTCATTGTTTTCGTTTTCCGTTTTTACACTCTGCAGCAAAACCGCATTCTTATCGTAATCAATGATTTCTAATGAAAATACTCTGGCAATCCGAAAGACCTCACTTTTGTCCTTCTCATTGCATCCGGATACCTTTACAAATAAAAGCTCTTTTTTGTGGATAGGCACTTCAGAAAAGTCTATTACCTTAATGACAACCACGCAGCGGTTGAGCTGTTTTTTTACCTGTTCATAAGTAATATCGTCTATCGTCAGTCCGATTGTCATGCGGGACACCGTCGGATCCTCCGTTTCTCCAACAGTCAGCGTGTCCAGATTGTACGACTTCCCTGCAAGCAGACCAGATATCTTCGCCAATACCCCAATCCTGTTTTCTACAAAAAGTGAAATATATCGTTTTTTCATTTCCATATTTGCCTCCATTTCCGCATGCAGAAATCTGCATGCACTTCTCTGCATGCAGAAATGTGCATGCAGACCCCCCGTTTCGCTCTGCAATCAGCAATCCATTATCATATCCTCTAAGCTCTTTCCCGTCGGAACCATCGGATATACATCAGCCTCCCGCTCAATAATAAATTCAAGCAATGTCGGCGCATCCCTGTGTTCCAGTGCATAGTCAAAAGCTTTCCCAATGTCATTCTCACTGCAGACACGCATCCCATAGGCATCGTAACTCTCTGCAAGCTTTACAAAATCCGGTGTATATGCAGGACAGCATTTATTGGGATCCAAACAGTTTCTCTGGCAGCTTTTCCGATATGTCAGACATGTGCTGGAATAACGCTTGTCAAAAAATATTTTCTGCCATTGCCGTACATTCCCCAGATATCCATTATTAAAGACTACAAGAATTAACGGAAGCTCCAATGCAACTGCGGTAGCAAGCTCCTGAATATTCATCTGCATCCCTCCGTCTCCGGAAATGGCAATGACCGTGCTGTCAGGGTTGCCAATCTGTGCGCCGATTGCCGCCGGAAAACCGTAACCCATGGTGCCAAGCCCCCCGGACGTGAGAAAATGCCTGTTGCTTTCCATCTGGATATACTGTGTTGTCCAAAGCTGGTTCTGCCCCACATCCGTCGTAACAATGGGTTTGTCAAAATGCTCATTGATATAGCGGATTACTTTCTCCGGCGTCAGCCCCTGATAACGGTCCATGTTAATCGGATATTCTTTTTTCCATGTCTGTACCTTCTCTGTCCAGTCGTCCACAGACAGCGGAACAGCATACTCCAAAAGTTTTTGCGCCGCCATTTTCGCGTCAGCCACAATCGGTACATCCACCACAATATTTTTTGAAATGGACGCAGAGTCAATGTCAATGTGAATAATTTTAGCATTGCCCGCAAATTCACTAATCTCTCCGGTTATCCGATCATTAAACCGCGTGCCGATTGACAACAGTACATCACATTCTGACACTGCGTGGTTTGCCGCATAGCTTCCGTGAATACCAATATTCCCGAGATACAATTCATGCGTACTTGGAATCGCGCCTTTTCCCATAATTGTCGTGATGACCGGGACATGCATCACCTCCGCAAGCCTCGTCACCTCCGCATTTGCAGAAGATATATTAACGCCGCCGCCAAACAGGAAAAGCGGTTTCGCGGCCTTTTTTAACATGTCCATCGCCTTTTTGATCTGTCCCATATGTACACTGTCATTTGGTTTATAACCGCGGATATTAACCTGGTCCGGATATTCGTCAGATCCTTCTGCCTGCTGAATATCTTTCGGAATATCCACAACAACCGGTCCGGGCCTTCCTGTCCTTGCAATGTAAAACGCTTCCTTTAAAATCCGCGGAAGCTCCTCTCTTGTCCGCACGGTTACTGCATATTTGCAAATACTATTTGTAATTCCAACAATATCAACCTCCTGAAACGCATCATTCCCCATTAACCCGAGCGGAACCTGCCCGGTGATGCATACAAGCGGTACACTGTCATAATTAGCAGTGGCAATTCCTGTTACGAGATTTGTCGCGCCGGGACCGCTTGTCACCAGGCACACGCCAACCTTGCCTGTCGATCTGGCATAGCCATCTGCTGCATGAATCAATGCCTGTTCATGCCTTGGCAAAATCACCTCAATATCATCCTGTCCATACAGCGCATCAAAAATATCGATTGCCTGCCCTCCCGGATAGCCAAATAGGATGTCAACCCCCTCTTCCTTCAACGCTTTAACAATAATCTCTGTCCCTTTCACGGCACAACACCAGCCTTTCTTTTATTCCCATTTAAACAGCGCTATTAGATTGAAAAATAAAGTTTCCTATATTATAAAAACCCTAAGCTAATAATTAGCTTAGGGCGAATTTACCGTGGTACCACCTAATTTCAGGAAAAACCTGCTCTCATCCAATACGCCGACCTTCTTCAGTCTTTTATATTGTCTCTCTGATAACGGCAAGAGCTCCGTTGAAGCCTACTCAGGTTTCCCCGTTCGGTTCACTGCTCAAAGGCTACTTCCATACCGCTGAAACAAAGCTTTCCACCAGCCAGCTTCTCTCTCGGCTTTCAAACGCTATGTACTCCTCCTCGTCATTGCATTTATTTTCTTTGATTTGATAATACTAACAAATTTTTTCCTAACTGTCAAGATGCCTCACACGCGCATTTTCTTTATTTTATTTTTTCTGCTGAGGCGTTTCCCCAGACTGTTTTTCCTTAGACGCCGCTTCCGGTTCTTTTTTCTCTGTCGGCTTTTTGCTCTCCGGTTCTTTTTTCTCTGCCGGCTTTTTGCTCTCCGGCTCTTTTTCCGCTATATCCTTTTTACTTTCCGCTTCTTCCTGCTTTTTCTCTTTATCCGGTGTTTGTTCCTCCGGCTTTGCCACCCCGGCATTCTCTTTCCGGTCTGCCTCCGAATGATGCGGCTCATCTTTCCCTTCACTCTGTGCCGCCCCATCTGCTTCTGCAGTCGGCTGGCTTTCCTGACTTTCCTGTATTTCTTCTGGATTTTCCTTTTCCTCCGGCTCTTCCTTCGGTCCGAGAATAGCAAATACAATCATTGCCACGAGCTTAATCACCGCACCCAAATACAGGGAAGCAACAACAAAAAGGCCAATATAATAAATATCCGGCGCATAACGACGAACCAAAAGCAGTTCTGTAAAGACTGACGAAGTCACTAAAATCGCTGTCGGCAAAACAATATTTACCAGAAGATCAATCAGTATTCCCGGTATACTGAATACACGGTTGCGGCGGCGCCTTTTCCAGACTCCCATCAGGAAAATCGGCATCCATGATGCAAATGCACAGATCAGCATAAGGCTGTCCGCAATGACATGCTGTGTAATATACTGGTTCCCATCCAGATCTGCCGTATCCATCTCCAGTTCGATTGCCACAACTCCCTCTATCAGCTCCTGAATCAATTCCGTCCCCGAAACTGAGTCCATTGAATTAAACAGTAACGCAATTCCCAGATTCTTTTCCGGCAGCAAAATCATCGCAGAGGTATAGTTTTCTACAATGCCCAGATGGTATAAAACCGTCTGGCTGCTGACCGTTTTCTCCATCCAGCCCATAGAATACGTGGCGTCTCCATCAAACAAATCCCCCGGCAGATATGCACTGTCAGATACCGCAACGCCATCATAAAGCATTTGTTCCACACTTTCCTGTGAATAAAGATCGCCCCCATTGTTTAGATACATCTGCAGATATTTTCCCATATCCTTAATGTCAGATATCAGATAGCCGGACGGCACCTGCATCCAGTCATCCTCTGCATCATATTTGTATGTCTTTTCAAATGGAAAACCAAAATATGTCTGATAAGCGGGAATCAGCTCTGATTCCGGATTGGACGTATCACGCAGGGAATAGGTAGAGGTCATCTCCAGCGGATCCAGAATATTGTCAGAAATATATTCCTCATATGTTATTCCTGTAACCGCTTCTATGATCTCACCCAGCAGATTATAATTCGCATTGGCATATTCAAAATTTCCCTTTTCGCCGCGGCCCTGAATGTCAGACATCGTCTCATCACCTGCAATGCCGCTCGTGTGGTTGAGCAGTTCCTGAACCGTAACCTCTCCTACTGCTGAATATTCCGGCAAATACTCGGATACTGTGTCCTTAAGTGTCAGTTCCTCTTCCTCTACCAAATGCATAATGCCTGCTGCAGTAAAGGATTTTGACAAATCTCCCAGCACATAATCATACTCCGTGCTGTCCGCCATGCCAAATGAGGCACAGTACAATTCCTTTTCCGTATTGACAATGGAAGCGCTCATCCCAAGCACATGGGCGTCCGTCATCTCTTCTATAATATATTCTTCCAGATCTGTCTCATGAATCACCTCTGCTTTTGCTGCAATACCAGTGCAAAAGACAGCTGTAAGGCAGAGATATGCCGCAAAACATGCTATGACTTTCCTTCTCATAAGTACCTCCATAAAGATAAAATAATGATATGAGAGTCAAAAGGTGTTTTGCCCCTCATATGACATACGAATTGCTCCGCTATATCATAAAAATATTAAAGTATATTATATCAAATTTTTTGCAAAGAGAAAAGGGGGAAAGCTTTCCTTTATTCCTTTAAAAACCGGTTAATACAGCCCATAATTTCCATTTTTCTCGGCATTGCCATATTGGCAGTCACATTTCCCTGACACAGGGTTCCAAGCCCTCTTTTGTGCAAAAGCACCATCACCTCGTCCGTTACCGCATTTAATGTGACCGGCTTTCCGCCATAACGGCGAATCAGATATTCCAAAACCCTGGCAAGCGCCATCATCTGTTCCGAATCAGTAATCTGCTCCAGATACCTTAAATCAACCTGTGATTTCTGATACATAAAGCCATCTGTTCCCATGACTTTAATCTTTGTCCGCTCCTGCGCTGCCGGCAGCACAATCTGTCTCGAATCTGCAAAATCCATGCGTTTGCCATCCGCCGCAAGCTCCAGCGGATATGCCTCCGCCGCCTGTTTGGCCTGTGCAGTAATTTCCTTTGGACGGTAACGTTCCATCTGAATTACATGATCCGCCACATGAAAAAAGGCGCCGCAGCTGCCTGCCACCAAAATCGTGGAGATCCCTCTTTCCTGATAAAGCGGCGCTACCCTTTTAATAAACGGTACAATCGGCTCTTCTCCTGCAGAAATAACCTTTTCCATCAGCTCGTCACGAATCATAAAATTGGTAGCGCTGGTATCCTCGTCAATCAGAAGCAGACTGCTTCCTGCCTCTATCGCTTCTACGGTATTTGCCGCCTGCGATGTCGAACCACTGGCGTCCAGCGTCGAAAAGCACGACGTATCCTTTCCGTTTGGAAGATTTTGGATAAATAAACTGATATCTTCCCTGCAAACACTTCTTCCATCCTCTGCGCGTATTTTCATCGCAGAGCTTTCCGTAACCACATATTCTCTTCCATCCCCCGCAATATGAGGGTATACGCCGCGCTCTAATGTCTGCAAAAGAGTTGATTTTCCATGATAGCCGCCGCCGACAATCAAAGTAACACCCTTTGGAATGCCCATTCCCCGGCATGCCCCTCTGTGCGGCAGCATTAGCTCAACCTCCATAGATTCCGGAGAAACAAATGCGATCCCCTCTTTCATCGGGCGCTGAGACACACCGCTTTCCCTTGGCAAAACAGAACCATTTGCCACAAACGCAACAAGTCCCCTTTTCTTCAGCTGTTCGCGGATCGCCTCCTGGTCATCTGCCAGTTCAATACATTCTTTCAGCCTTTTCTGATTCAAATTGGCATATATGCCGGTTCGCTCAACGACTGGCGGAAGCAGTTTGAATAGTATTTTTTCAAGCTCGCCTGCGCGCACAGAGCGTCCGTTTGCCGGAAATCCTACCACAAACCGAAACGTGATGTCACCACTAGAGGAATTCACCTGACAGGCGCTTCTCTCTAAAATTTCCTGTCCGGGACAGCTTGCCGCTACTAATCCGCTCTTGCCGGATCCCCTTGCCTGAAAACTGATTTTCCCAAGCCCTGCTGAAAATCCGCGCAGCAGGAAATCCTCCAAAGCCGTTTTTCTGTATTTGTTTTGATAATATTCTGCCGGAAAATCCGCTGTCGTCCCCCTTACGCAAATACTCAAATCTGACGGGGAGGCAAACGGGTCACCCTGAACATGATCAATGGAAAGCTCATATTTTTGAAAACGATATTGTCCTCTTAACCCTTTATACGCAGGATATCCTTTGTGATCAATGCTTCGTAATTCTGTCTGCAGCCTTTTCATCCCAAACCTCGATTCTTTTTATGTAAAAATGTGTACTTATCCCGTACACATTTTTCGCCCTATTAAAAATTTGCTCCATTCCATCCCCAATTTTGCACTTCTTCG
This sequence comes from Clostridiaceae bacterium, assembly GCA_021200535.1. Lineage (GTDB taxonomy): Bacteria > Bacillota > Clostridia > Lachnospirales > Lachnospiraceae > Butyribacter. The sequence continues at coordinate 21,208 of JAJQGL010000113.1, forward strand.
TATTTTACATAAATACGGTCTTTCGGGATTCCAAGCTCCTCCTGATAAATGTTACAAATTACGCCTGTCATCCTGTTAAATACATCCGCAGACGCTCCTCCAAAAAGCTTTACCTCCACAAAAGCAGACGGTGCGCTTTGATTGCCCTGAAAATACAGATCATATGCATCTTCAAATCCAACCATCAGCCAATTTTCTGATTTGCCCGGCACCAGCGTGATCGCCTCACCCAGCCTTGCTTTTATGGTTTCTTTTTTCTCCGGTGTCATAGAAACGCTAACCTTTGAATTAATAAATGGCATATTTTTTCCTCCTTGATTCCTGTTCGTGCAGCGTATTGCAAATAACCAGACGAAATCGCAAAATAAATGATACAGTCCGGTCATTCCGGAAACGCTGTTCCCATACCAAAATTGCTTACAGACTATATTAATCCAAATCAATGCTAATGTCAAAATGATACGATCAGTCAAAATGATCCGACGCAAAATGATCCGACGGCAAAAAAGCTTTACATTTTATTAAATCAGTGCTAAAATACTTCTAGTGCAGCGAAATAAGGTCTTTTGCATAGTCGTTGTGCATATGTGCAGTTGTAGTACATCGGTAGTATATCAGCTTCCCAAGCTGAGGAGGCGGGTTCGACTCCCGTCAACTGCTTTTACCGCTGCTATAAGCGCCTATCTGTATTGGCGCTCATTCGTAAGGGAAAGCACAGGTCAAAGCTCACCCAGCGCTCTCTTTAAATCCCTAACATATCTTTTCTGCTGTCTTTTCATCTGCAGGCCTAAAAACAGCCTTGATTTTCCGCCTTTTATCTGCAACTCTCTGATAAACGTTACTTTGGATCTGCCGTTATTTTTCTGAAGAATAACTGCGAAATGACCGGAACCATTTTTATTTTCAAAATCCATTTCATAGCGCTCATGAGGAATCCTTAATGTAACGGAAAAAACAGTTTCCAACCCTGTTTTTCCTGTCTCTGTATAGGAACCATCCTCCGGATGGATCTGAACATTAGAAAGATCACTTCTCCAGCTATAATCTGTATAATCTGTCACCTGATTCCACACCTTGTCCGCACTGCTTCCAAATTCTGCTGTCATAACAGACTGTTTCATTTAAATCTCCATTCCGCCGCCTTTTTAGCTGGCGGCACAAATAGTAATGCGCAAAAAACATCAGCGAACCAAATTCGCAGAAGGGAGGCGAATTATGATTCATCAAACACGGAAGATACCTCTTTTAAATAATCTACAATCGTCAGATGCTGCGGACAATGTTCCTCGCATTGTCTGCAGGCAATACATTCATTCGCCCTGCCGCAATTTTCTAATTTCCTGTAATCCTCTTTTGTTGTGTCGTTTTCCCGCAGCTGCCTGTGCGCATTATACAATGAAAAGTATTGCGGTATCGGTATCTTTTTCGGACATCCCTCAACACAATACTTGCATCCGGTACAAGGTACGGTTATAAAAGAATGTATCTGTTCTTTTACTGCTTCTATAATCTTTTGTTCCTCTTCATTTAACGGCTCAAAATCTCTCATATATGAGGTATTGTCACGAAGCTGCTGCAAATCAGACATACCGGAAAGCACCATAAAAACATTTTTCTGGCTGGCGGCAAAACGCACTGCCCACGACGCCACAGAGGCATCCGGATGGTATTCCTTCATTAGCTTTTCAGCCTCTGCAGGAACCTTTGCCAGCGTTCCTCCTTTAACCGGCTCCATAACAATAACTGGTTTGTTGTGCTTTACACAAACCTCATAGCAAAGACGCGATTGCACACTGCTGCTCTCCCAATCCAGATAATTTAACTGTATTTGTACAAATTCCATCTCAGGATGTTTTGTCAAAATTTCATCAAGCAGTTCTGCTGTGTCATGAAACGAAAATCCTACCTTTTTGATCTTCCCCTCTTTCTTTTTCTGCAAAACAAAATCGAAAGAGCCAAGCTTTTCACTATTTGCATAATTCTCCTGATTCAGGCAGTGCAGCAAATAATAGTCAAAATATTCAACGCCGCATTTTTCCAACTGCTCTTTAAAAATCCTCGCCTGATCCTCTTTTGTCTTAAGCATCATAGTAGGAAGTTTTGTAGCCAGCAAAAAGCTGTCCCGCGGATGGCGCTCCACAAGCGCTCTTTTTACCATTCCCTCACTGGCATAATCATGATACATATACGCTGTATCGACATAGGTAAATCCCTGCTCCAAAAAGGTATCTACCATCTGACAGACCTGTTCATAATCAATCGCTGTCTGATCCTTCGAATCCCGCAATGGCAGGCGCATCATTCCAAAACCAAGCTTTTTCATTGTCTATCCCTCCATATCTTTATAATTTTGTGTGTCCTTACAGACAAGTTGATCCGCTATATTGGTACCTCAAATATCAATTCCCCAAGGTACTTAAAAGTGTCAAGGCATGCCGTGAAAAAAATATACCGCTGCAGCTGCCGCTGCCAGCTGAAGGAGCAAAATTGCCGGCATACCCCAGACAAAATACCAGTGTTTTGTCTTGTGATGAAACATGCGCATTCCTAAAATAGAACCCGCGCTTCCTCCCAAAATGGCTGCCAGAAACAACCCTTTTTCGGAAATCCTCCACTGCTTTCTTTTTGCCCTTCCCTTATCAATCCCCATCAGAGCAAATCCCAGCAAATTAATAAAAATAAAATAGCAAAGTAAAACCATCTTCCACAAAGTCTTTCTCCTTCATCCTCCCTGCATGGGTAATCGAAAACCGCCTTGAAACGCTGGCAGCACTTTATCCAGTCCCATTTCTGTTTGAAAATCGAAAAAAAGCCCGCAGATACGAGCTTTCCAAGAGCTGTCTAGGGGACTTGAACCCCCGACCTCCGCCTTACCAAGGCGACGCGCTACCGACTGCGCCAAGACAGCATTTTTATTGTGCAGCGCCGGAAACGAAACCTCTGCATATCATTACAGTAATTTTATTACATGCAGGCTATTACGCTTCCTTCGGAACGTTTATACGCTGACAAACGATATTATATCTCAGATAGCCCAATATTTCAAGTATTTTTTGCAACTAATATTCAATCAGTACGGCATTCCGCAAATAACCGGACTATATGCGCAGGTTATTTTTCATTTTCATCCAATGCCTCCGGGTCAATTGGTTCTCCAAACCGATAATCCCGTTTCGCCTTTTTCGTTAACAATTTCTCGTAATATTTCGGCTTAATCCCAATCGCGGGACGAATACTGCGAACATTATCCCTGGTAAATGGTTCCCCTGTCCGAATTGGTTTCACCGCAACCAGGGAACGTCGGCCGCTAAGTCCCTTTTTCTCCTGCGCTGTCAATGCAAACGTGGGCTTCCCCATTATCACAGATGCATTTCTTACATCGTTTACCATCTCCGCAAACTCCTGCATCTCCATCGAAAATCCAGAATCCGGACTCTCAATTTCCCTTGACAGGCAGACATGCTTCTCTATTACGACCGCTCCTAAAGATACGGCGACTACCGGCCCCAAAGAACCGAATGAGTGATCCGACAGGCCGACATGCTTTTGAAACCGCTCCCGCAGCATAGGAATCGCTGCCAGATTCATATCCTCATAGTGCGCCGGATACTGACTGCAGCATTTCAACAAAATCACCTGATCATTATGATACCGGTAACAGGCATTTAATGCATCTTGTATTTCCTCCTCACTGCCCATCCCCACTGACATAATGATAGGTTTTCCTTTGGACGCTACGTATTCAATCAAAGGGATATCCACTAATTCAAAGGAAGCGATTTTATAAAACTCTGCACCCAGCTCCTCCAGATAATCGACTGCTGTCATATCAAATGGTGTAGATAAAAAATCCACACCTGCTTCCCCGCATTTCTGCTTTAACGCTTCATGCCACTCCCATGGTGTAGTAGCCTCCTGATATAATTGATAATAATTGTACCCATCCCACAATCCGCCGTGAATGACATAAGGTTCTTCTTTACAATCAATCGTCAGGGTATCTGCAGTATACGTCTGTATCTTAACACAATCCGCTCCTGCCGCAGCCGCTTCTTCAATAATTTGACATGCATATTCTAATTTTCCTGCATGATTTGCTGACATCTCTGCAATCACATATGGTTCTCCCCGATTTATTCTATCATATAATTTCATGATTTCCTGTCCTTTCCATCAAATCATTGCTATCATTTCCCTTAATAAATAATCCTTTTTGAAAGCACCCGCTTTAAAGTGAATGCTTCTACTCAACGACTATATAATTCCCCTGAACGCTTTCCCAATATTGCTTCGCCAATTTTGATAATTCCTCCGGTGTTATGTCATAAAAAAGCGTCTCCAAAAATTTATGTCTCCAACTACCTTCTTTTAATCCAAGGTCATACGTTCGAACCACTGAATTTTGCAAATAACTATTCTCTTTAATCTGCGGTATATATGCCAGCACGGTCTGTTTCATTTCGTAATATTTTTTTACGGGAAGCTGATTAAACTTAGTAAACATGATATGCATTCCATCGATATAATAATCAAGTAAAAATCTGACCTCTACTTCTTCCCGATATTTTTCATAAATCGCTCTCTTTTGGCTTTCCCGGTATAATTCTTCGCAAACCTGCAATTTATCAAGATGGTATGCTTTATCCCTATGAAAAAAGGTTCCATTTTTGTTGATGTACCAATAATAATAATTACATTGCATAATATAAAAACGATGGACATAAAAAGACACCAGCACCATAAAATAAAAATCTTCATATATCCATGATTTTTGCGGAAACTGTATATGATTCTTTTTAAGAAATGTTCTCAAAAACAACTTATCCCATACCGTGTTGCCGCCTAAAGTACCTACACCTCGCAGCAGCAGGGTTCTTCTTTGTTCTTCAGTCTCTGCGATATAAAATGCATCCTGTGATTTGGGTTGTCTTCTGCCCATCTCATTGTTTTCATTCTCCGCCTCGCTAACAGAAAACACCATTCTATGGAACGCAGAAACCATATCACACCGATATTTAACTGCTGTCTCATACATGTTCTGGTACATCTCGGGATGTGTCCAATCATCCTGATCTAAAAAAGCAACGTATTCCCCTGTTGCGTATTCCAAACCAATATTTCTCGCCACCGCCTGACCACCATTTTCTCCGCAATGTACGAGAAGAATCGTATCCGGATACCGGCTTTCCCACTCCTGCAAATACACAAAAGAATCATCCGGCGAAGCGTCATCCACTAAAATAATTTCTATGTCAGCAAGATTCATAGTCTGCCTTAAAATAGCGTTTAATGCACGGTCAATCACTTGTTTACATTGATAACACGGAATGATGACACTAACTTTTTTCATGCGAATCCCTCCTCCCTTTAATGATAAATCTTAGCCACCTTCGCTTTGATTCTCTGCAGCGCATTATCAATCGTTTTTGGTGTTTTTCCAAGTTTATCTGCAATTTCTTTATAAGTCAGCCCTTTTAAAAAATATTCCAACACCTGTGTTTCCAATTTGCTCAATCTGCTGTAAAGCCTGCGTTCCAGATTATGTGCGCTTTCCTTCCCAATAACAATATCTTCCGGATTTTTCTGCCAGTCTGCCATTGCCGTATTCAGTGCAGTCGGCACATCCCTTTTGTCATCCTCAAAAGCTCCATCTACTGTATAGATAGAGATATATGAATTTAATGGTATATTTTTTTTTCGGTTTGACGCCTTAATCGCTGAATAAAGCTGTCGGCTAATACACAAATTGGCAAAAGTCTCAAACGAACTCCCCCGCGATACATCAAACGTCTGGATTGCCTTAAACAGACCGATCATGCCTTCCTGTACCAGGTCATCCTGATCCCCATCCACTAAAAACAACGGCCTGCTTAACGCCCGGACCATACTTTTATATTGTTCCAGCAAACAGGCAATGGCCTCGCCATCTCCCTCCTGCGCCTTCAAAATCTGCTGGCGCAGCGGCTCCTCTAAATTCTGATCCATTGATACTTTAACCCTGACCTCTCACAAAAAGTTTCTCTGTCATAAACGCTGAAAACAACGAATACTTTATTTCATTCGCTGTAACATATTCTCTATTTGATTCACTGTATGGCATATTCTTTATTTCATTCGCTGCCGCATATTCTCTATTTGATTCACTGTATGGCATATTCTTTATTTCATCCGCTGCCGCACAATTTCATAAGATAATACTCCCATTGCCACCGAGGCATTCAGTGAATCAATATCGCCAAACATGGGAATAGATGCGGCAAAATCACAATTTTCTTTTACAAGACGGCTTACACCCGATCCTTCATTTCCGATCACAAGCCCAATCGGCCCTGTCAGATTCTGGCGGTACATCACCTCGCCATCCATATCGCCGCAGACAAACCAGATTCCCCTTTTTTTCAGCTCATCCATGGTTTTCACCAGATTTGTCACCTTTGCAACCGGAGTATAATGGATTGCACCCGCTGACGCTTTTGCCGCCGACGCCGTCAGCCCAACAGCTCTGCGTTTCGGAATAATAATGCCATGTGCTCCTGTCTGATTTGCCGTTCGAATAATAGAACCTAAATTATGCGGATCCTCAATGCTGTCCAACAAAATCAGAAAAGGATCCTCTCCCTTTTCTTTTGCCCTTTCCAGTATCTCATCGACTGTCGCATAGTGATACGCTGCCGCATAAGCAATTACTCCCTGATGTTTGCCAGTCTCTGACATTTGATCCAGCCGCTCTTTCCTGACAAACTGTATAATGGTATCTGTTTTTTTCGCTTCCCGCAAAATGGTGCGGACAGGGCCATCCTGACACCCATCCTGCAAAAACACTCTGTCAACCGTCTGTCCGGAACGAAAAGCCTCTAGCACTGCATTTCTGCCCTCTAACGTCAACTCTTCATATCTCATGCTTCTCCTCCATATTATATTAACATCTACAGCTTGTCCGGCAGCTGCCCCGTTTTATTTAAACCAATTTCAACCAAATCCAAAAGCCTTGGCATATCATGCTTTAAATACAGATAACCAATCAGCGCCTCAAAACCAGTGGCAACCCGATAGTCAATAATAGACGCATTTTTAGCCGTTGTACCTGATTTTGCGTTCCTGCCATGATGATAAATGGAGCTTTCTTCCTCCGTAAGCAGCGGCTCAATTTCCTTCATTAGTTTTGCCTGCGATTCTGCTTTTACAATGCCACTGGCCAGCCGATGAAAGTTTTTTACTTTACCATTTCCTATTCCCATTATAATTGTCCTGATAATCAAATCATACACATCATCCCCGATATAGGCAAGACCAAGCGCAGAATATTGCTCTGGCTTTAACTTCATGCTGCCAAATTTCATTTCAACTGCTTCTAAAAAATCGTTCCCTTGCATTTTATTTCCTTTCCATCAGACATAACTTTTTTAAGTTTACCAGAATTTCTCGTTTCTGACAATAAAAGAACAACATCATTCCGCACATAATCACGATCCACAACAAAAATGCAATATCATTTCCCCCAATCACGGTTTACAACGAAAATGCCCGCAGATACCAGAAGCAATGCCACTGCAGTCATTTGCGTTACTGCCCCTTTTTCTCCCAATAGCAATGCCGACAATATCACACCTGCCACTGGATTGATGAACCCATAAACCGTGACTTTGGAAACCGGATTGTTTTTTAACAGAATCCCCCACAATGTATAAGCAATGGCAGAAATCAATGCCAAGTGAAGCAAAATCAGATACGATTTGTAATCAGGAAAGGCTACTTTTCCTCCCAGCACAGCGCCGCAGCAAATCAGGGCAATACCTCCCAGAACAAACTGACACCCACTCAGCATAACCGGATTATTTGTTTCGGAATATTTCCTGATCAGCACTGCAGATATCGCTGCAGAGGTCGCAGATACAAAGATAAATCCATCGCCATTCCAGACAAAAGAAGCATCAATCGCAGCAGACTGCAGATTAACAATGACAACCCCGAAAAAGCCCAATAAACATCCGGCTATTTTTTTTGCATCCAGCTTCTCCTGATGAAAAAACAGACTGGCAATCAAAATCGAAAGAAATACATTGATTGAAGTAATAATAGAGCCTTTCACGCCAGTGGTATGCGCCATACCGACATAGAAGAAAAGATACTGCAGCGCGGTCTGGAAAACAGCAAGAATAAAAATTGGCTTTACGGCAGCCCTGGCAGGAAATAAAATTTTTTTCTGTATCAAACTTCCAAAAAAAAGAACAAGCACCCCTGCCAAAGTAAACCGGCAGCCTGCAAATAAAATCTGTGAACCGGTATCAGCTGCGGCAATTTGGCACCATGCATAACCCAGCTTAACACTTGGAAAGGCACTCCCCCACAAACAGTTGCATATTGTTGCAATCAGACAAACAACGCCTGTCTTTTTTAATAATCCGTTTGTTTCTTTTTCCATCAATTTGTCCTCCAAAATTCTGTCAATATGTGATTCTGACAACGAAAAAAGGCTATCGCACTATTTCTAGTGAAACAACCTCGTTTTCCTGAAAGGCGACTACCGGATTTGAACCGATGATCAGGGAGTTGCAGTCCCGTGCCTTACCACTTGGCTAAGTCGCCAAAATTATAAAATGACTCCAACGGGATTTGAACCCGTGTTACCGCCGTGAAAGGGCGATGTCTTAACCGCTTGACCATGGAGCCATAATTCTCTTTATTCAATTATATGAAAATAACTTCAACTTTATGAATAAACTCCCCGAGTTGGGCTCGAACCAACAACCCCACGGTTAACA
>JAJQGL010000016.1 GCA_021200535.1 Clostridiaceae bacterium
ATATACAATCTGCACAATATTTTGCATCAAACTTTTAATTTTTTTACATTCATAAACAAAAAATCATCACACCAAAAACCAAACACAAAACCGCCAATATTTGCGCCATAATCTTCCACAAAAAAAGCGCCGATAACGCCGGCGCTTACAATGTACCAATTTAAGGCAGTTTCCTATAGCGAAAAAGGATGCCAAAGCAAACGCTTTTGACATCCTCTCTGTTTTTTCTTTAACGGAAAAACCGATTATTTACAATTTACCACCTGACCAAATTCTGCCTTTAAAGAAGCGCCTCCAATCAGTCCGCCGTCAATATCCGGTTTTGCCAGAAGTTCAGCCGCATTGCCGGCATTCATAGAGCCGCCGTACTGAATGCGGACTGCCTCTGCCGTCGCAGCGTCATACATCTCAGCAATGCAGTCGCGAATCCCTTTGCAAACCTCCTGCGCCTGATCAGCCGTTGCTGTTTTTCCGGTCCCGATTGCCCAGATCGGCTCATATGCAATGACAAGCCCCTTAACCTGTTCTGCCGTAACGCCTGCCAAATCCGATTTAATCTGCATGCGAATCCAGTCCATGGTAACACCCATTTCCCTCTGCTCCAGGGATTCGCCGCAGCAAAGAATCGGTGTCAGCCCTGCCTCAAATGCCTTTTTAACCTTTTTGTTTAACAGACAGTCACACTCTTTAAAATAGTCGCGGCGCTCGGAATGTCCCAGAATAACATATTTCACTCCGGCGTCAACCAGCATGGCAGCTGAAATCTCACCTGTGTAAGCGCCGCTTTCCTCAAAGTACATATTCTCTGCGCCTACTGCAACATTCGTGCCTTTTACCGCCTCAACAACCGGCACAATATCAATGGCCGGCACACAGTAAACGACATCAACCTCATCATTTTTTACTAAATCCTTTAATTCATTTACCAGGGCAACCGCCTCGCTCGGAGTTTTATTCATTTTCCAGTTGCCTGCAATAATTTTTCTTCTAGCCATTTTTATCCTCATTTCTTTCTATCGTGATTATTTATCATCGGCTGCCGCTACACCCGGAAGCTCCTTGCCCTCTAAAAATTCCAAAGAAGCTCCGCCGCCGGTAGAGATGTGCGTCATCTTATCTCCAAATCCCAGCTGATTAACAGCCGCTGCACTGTCGCCGCCGCCGATAATGGTCGTTGCGCCCTGTAAATCAGCCATTGCCTTAGCCACCTCAATCGTTCCTTTGGCAAAATTCGGCATTTCAAAGCAGCCCATCGGCCCATTCCAAACTACTGTCTTTGCGCCTTTTACCGCATCCGCAAAAAGCTTAGCTGACTCCGGACCAATATCAAGACCTTCCATATCAGCAGGAATCTCACCGCGCCCTACAGTCTTAAAATTCGCATCGTTTGAAAAATCATCCGCCACTACGGTATCAATCGGAATCAAAAGCTTCACGCCTTTATCTTTTGCTTTTTTCTCCATCTCCAGCGCATACTCTTTGTAATCCTCTTCAAGGAGAGACTGTCCAACCTCTTCACCATGCGCAGCCATGAAGGTATATGCCATGCCGCCGCCGATGATCAGCGTATCCACCTTCTCCAGAAGGTTATTGATTACAGAAATCTTAGAAGAAACCTTTGCTCCGCCCAGAATAGCAACAAACGGTCTTTCCGGATTATTCACTGCATTTCCGAGGAAATCGATTTCCTTCTGCATCAGATAACCCACAACACAGTCGCCATCAACGAAATCCGTAACGCCGACATTGGAACAATGTGCCCTGTGCGCTGTACCAAACGCATCATTAACAAAAACATCGGCCAGAGATGCCAGCTCTTTCGAAAATGCCTCTCCGTTCTTTGTTTCTTCCGCTCTGTATCGGGTGTTCTCTAACAGAATCACATCTCCATCCTTCATTGCAGCAACTGCTGCCTTTGCGTTGTCGCCGACAACATTGGCATCTGCCGCAAATTTAACATCCTGACCAAGCAGCTCAGACAATCTCTTTGCAACCGGAGCTAAAGACAGCTCAGGCTTCGGCTCTCCCTTTGGCTTTCCAAGATGTGAGCAAAGAATAACCTTTCCGCCGTCAGCGATCAGCTTCTTAATAGTAGGAAGCGCTGCTACAAGACGGTTTTCATCTGTAATATTTAATTCTGCATCCAACGGCACATTAAAGTCACAACGGACCAAAACCTTTTTTCCCTTTACGTTGATATCATCAACTGATTTCTTATTTAACATAAAAATCCTCCATTTTATTTAATATCTTTCACACCCAAAAACGGACCCGGCCCAACAAAAGACCGGACCCGCATATGGATCATAATGATTTTTTATTTTAACAATTATGCCAGCTCTGAGAAATACTTGATTGTTCTTACCATCTGAGATGTGTAAGAGTTCTCATTATCATACCATGAGACAACCTGTACTTCATATAAATCCTCATCAACCTTAGAAACCATTGTCTGTGTTGCATCAAACAGAGAACCGAATCTCATGCCAACGATATCAGAAGAAACGATTTCATCCTCATTGTAGCCAAATGACTCATTCGCTGCTGCCTTCATAGCTGCATTGATGCCTTCTACTGTTACATCTTTGCCCTTAACAACTGCTGTTAAGATTGTTGTAGAACCAGTAGGAGTAGGAACACGCTGTGCAGAACCGATCAGCTTGCCATTTAACTCAGGGATTACAAGGCCGATTGCCTTTGCAGCACCTGTGCTGTTTGGAACGATATTAACTGCTGCTGCACGGGATCTTCTCAGATCGCCCTTTCTCTGAGGACCATCCAGAGTCATCTGATCACCTGTATATGCGTGAATAGTTACCATAATACCAGACTGAACAGCTGCATACTTATTCAATGCATCTGCCATAGGTGCCAGACAGTTTGTTGTGCAGGAAGCTGCAGAAATAATTGTATTATCCGGCTTTAATGTCGTATGGTTTGTATTGTAAACGATTGTAGGAAGGTCATCTCCTGCCGGAGCAGAGATAACTACCTTGCGGGCGCCTGCATTGATATGCGCCTGTGCTTTTTCCTTAGAAGTATAGAAGCCGGAGCACTCAAGAACAACATCAACCCCAAGGTCTCCCCAAGGACAATTATTGGCATCCGGGAAAGCATAAATTTTAATTTCTTTTCCATCAACTGTGATAGAATCTTCTCCGGCAGATACCGTGTCAGCCTTGTCATATTTTCCCTGTGAAGAATCATACTTCAAAAGATGAGCAAGCATCTTAGGACTTGTCAAATCGTTGATTGCTACTACTTCATAACCCTCTGCACCAAACATCTGTCTGAATGCAAGACGTCCGATACGTCCAAAACCATTAATTGCAACTTTAACTGCCATGTTAAAATCCTCCTAAATATAAATTTTATAATTGGTCATACAGAGCATGTCCATATAACAACTATTCATAAGCTCCCAAAATATGCGTATTGCACATTCCAAAAGCTATTGTACCCAATTTAGGTAAAAATTTCAAGTTTTATTTTAAAGAATGTGCCGTAATCCGCCCATTTTATGCAATTTGATGCAAATCCGGCCAAAAATCATGAATTATCTGTCCGGTCTGGCAAAAAAACACGAATTATCTGTCCGGATGCCACAAAACCACCCTGCCGCGCTGCAGCGACTCCTGCACCAGTATGGTCCGTTGATTGGACGAGCCTTTAAAGACAAGGCCCAGATCCTTTTTATCAATCTCAAACTCCCCATCTACCAGCACATCAATGCAGGCAAGCAGTTTTTTCGTCTCTTCCCATTCAGGAACCATTTTGCCCAGCACATCCCGTTCATAGTCATAGCCGGTAAAACACCAGATGTTCTTTTGGGGATATGCTTTCCGCACAGCACTGACCAGCGGCAGAAGCCCTTTCTGGTTCTGATGCTCCAAAGGTTCTCCGCCAAGAAGCGTCAGCCCCTTTACATAGTCCGGTTTCATATAGTCTAAGATCTGTTCAATCGTCTGCTGCGTAAAAGGCGTGCCGTAATTAAAATCCCATGTCTCCGGATTAAAGCATTCCCTGCAGTGATGCGTGCACCCGCTGACAAACAAAGATACTCTGACACCCGGTCCGTTTGCCACATCATATTGTTTAATATCTGCGTAATTCATCTTTTCGCCTCCATGTTGTAACCGCAGGGAGCAACTAATGGCGCAAATCGGCGTCCCTGCACAGGCTCTCGTCCCGCGGCGTTTCCTACAGATGCAGCACTCTGGCACTGATCTCTTTTGTCTTGCCGACATTCCAGAAATTTTCTCCCAAATAGCCGCAGGTCCTCCGCGTGACATTCATCTTGCTTTTATCTTTGTTGTGACACTGCGGGCATTCCCATTCCAGATTGTCATTAATAATAATCTCGCCGTCATAGCCGCATTTGTGGCAGTAATCTGATTTTGTATTAAACTCCGCATACTGGATATTTTCATAAATAAAGCGCACGACATCCTCCAGCGCCTCAAGATTATGGCGCATATTCGGAATCTCCACATAGGAGATTGCACCGCCGGAGGATATTTCCTGAAACTGGCTCTCAAAGGTGAACTTTGTAAATGCGTCAATCTTTTCCCGCACATCAACGTGATAGGAATTTGTATAATAGCCTTTGTCCGTAACATCCGGGATGCTGCCAAACTTTTTCTTGTCAATCTCAGCAAAACGGTAGCAAAGGCTCTCTGCAGGCGTCCCATACAATGCAAAGCCAATCCCCGTCTCCAGCTTCCATGTATCGCATGCCAGACGCAGCCGTTTCATCAGACGAAGCGCAAAATTTGTCCCCTTCGGGTCCGTGTGGCTCACACCGGTCATCAGTTTTGTCGTCTCATATAAACCGATATATCCAAGAGAAATAGAGGAATAGCCATCATGCAGCAGCTTATCAATCTTTTCTCCCTTTTTCAGCCTCGCAATCGCACCGTACTGCCAGTGAATCGGGCTGACATTGGAAAGTGTTCCCTCAAGGGAATGATGCCTGCACATCAGCGCCTCAAAGCAAAGAGATAAACGTTCCTCCAGCAAGGTCCAGAACTGCTCTTCGTCACCGTTTGCAATAATTGCAATCTGAGGCAGATTCAGACTGACAACCCCCTGGTTAAAACGTCCCTCAAACTGGTATTCTCCTTTTTCGTTCTTCCATGGCGCCAGAAAGCTCCTGCATCCCATGCAGGCAAACACATTGCCGTCATAATTTTCACGCATCTTCTTTGCAGAAATATAATCCGGATACATTCTCTTCGCAGAACATTTGACAGCAAGCCTGGTCAGATAATCATATTTGCCGCCTTTTAAACAGTTGTGCTCATCCAGTACATAGATCAATTTCGGAAATGCTGGCGTAACATATACGCCCTTCTCATTTTTGATTCCCTCAATGCGCTGGTTGAGAATTTCCTCAATAATCATTGCATTTTCATCTATATAAGGATCATCTTTGTCTAAGTTTAAAAATAATGTTACAAAAGGAGACTGGCCGTTTGTTGTCATCAGCGTATTGATCTGGTACTGAATGGTCTGCACGCCGGATTTCAGCTCATCATGGAGACGGTCTTTTACAAATTCATCCCTTATTTCCTTACTGATTTTGTCGCCATATTTTTTCTGATAATGCTTTTCGTATTTTTTACGGCTTTTGCGCAGATATTTCCCCAGATGTCTAATATCGACAGACTGGCCGCCATATTGACTGCTGGCTACCGCAGAAATGATCTGCGTCATGACGGTACATGCCACCTGAAAGCTCTTCGGGCTCTCAATCAGCTTTCCATTCATCACAGTTCCGTTTTCCAGCATGTCGCCAATATTAATAAGGCAGCAGTTAAAGATACTTTGCAGATAATAATCCATATCATGAAAATGAAGTATTCCATCCTCATGTGCCTTGACAATTTTTTCCGGTAAAAGAACTCGCTTTGTCAGGTCCTTAGAAACCTCTCCGGCAATCAAGTCGCGCTGCGTAGATGCAATATAGGCGTTTTTATTTGAATTTTCCTCCATAACGTCTTTATTGCTGTTTTTAATCAGGCTCATAATCGAATCATCCGTTGTATTCGCCTGACGAACCATCTGACGGGTATAACGGTAAATAATATATTTCTTGGCAAGCTCATATTTGCGTTCGCTCATCAGCTTCTGTTCAATCATATCCTGTATGTCTTCTACCAGCAGATTGTCTGTATGTGTATTTTCAATACCCGCAACAATCGCCTCGATTTTCTCATCTGTCACCTGCTCATAGCGGTCTACCTCAGCGTTTGCTTTCCGGATTGCAACAATAATTTTGTTGCGGTCATATTCTACAATTCTGCCATCCCTTTTTGTAACTTTCATTTTTCCTCCATTCCGAGCTGAATAAATTGCTCTTGGGCAATTCTCCCCACATAAGACTCCTGTTTTTGCACAAGGCATATTATAGCACCTAACAGCAGAGATGTCCACAACATATTGTGATTTTTTCAAAAGAAGCACTAAATATAGTGTAAAAACCACGCTGATTCACTAATTTCTACACCCGGATTATGCAGAAGCGTTACAAATCGGGATTGGCACGCGTTACAAATCAGAATTGGCGGAAGGTTCGGATAAAATCTGTTTTAAGTATACAGAATACGCTGACGGGATGCTGTAGCGGGACTGAATCTGTTTAACAGAAGCCAGAACCATTCCCTCCGTCAGCTGTTCCGGCAAATGCTGCAGATGAATCCGATATCCATGCATATGCCATTCCACATGGGAAAAGATATGCTTTCCCGCGCCCAAAAGCTCAATTTCACTGCCGTCACTCTCCCACTCTGCCAAACGCTCTCTAACCTGCCCAACCGTTAATTTCCCCTGCTCCGAAGGAAATTCCCACAGGCCGGCAAGCAGGCCTTTTTCGGGGCGCTGCTGTATCAGATAGCTTCCGTGGTATTCCAGCAAAAACACGGTACGCTCTTCGACCTTTCTCGGTTTTTTAGGCGGCTTATACGGAAATTCCTGATAAGTCCCGTTTTCCCCCGCACCGCAAAACGCAGCCACCGGACAACCATCGCACAAAGGCATTCCATTCGGAAGGCAGACACCCGCCCCCAAATCCATCAGCGCCTGATTAAACTCGCCGGCAGAATCTGCCGGAACGATCTTTGCAACCTCCCCACGGATTCTTTTTTTGACAGATGCCTGTGTGATATCGCTGTGATCCTCACAGATTCTGGTATATATGCGATAGACATTTCCATCGACAGCCGGCACTCTCTGACCAAATGCAATCGAGGCAATCGCCCCTGCCGTATATTCTCCAATTCCCGGCAGCAAAAGGAGCTGCTCATATTTTTCCGGAAAGACCCCGCCATGCTTTTCCACAATCTGCTGCGCTGCTTTCTTCAGATTCCTTGCACGGTTGTAATATCCAAGCCCCTGCCAGAGCTTCATCAGCTCATCATCTGAAACAGCGGCAAGTGCGCTGACGCAGGGAAGCTTCTGCAAAAAACGCTGATAGTACCCCTTTACCGCTTCTACCCTGGTCTGCTGCAGCATAATCTCAGAAATCCAGATAGAATAAGGATCCCGCCCCTCCCTCCACGGAAGCGCTCTTTTTTCCACAGCATACCAACGCAGCAGCGGAGCAACGATTTCCTGCATTTTTTTCTTCATTTATACCTCTTTCTATAAATCTTCTGATAATCTCATAATGTCAAAAATTTCTTCTCTGCCGATCTTTGTATACTCTGACAGCTCGTCCACCGTGGGAACTCTTCCGATTTCTTCTGCCATATATTTTTTGGCCTCATAAAGCAAATTGGTTTTAGCGACAACTGTATGCTCCCAGTCCTCTGCTTCCGTTTCCCCATCAATATAACACACAATGGCATGTTTAATCTCTTCCCTGAGTGTTTCCAAAAACAGCATGCAATCCGGCGTTCCGTCCTTCTTTTTATACTGTTCTCTGTTTTCACGAATCACTTCCATCCCGGTCAACAGACCCAGATTTCCTTCTGCCATAACATCCTCCTGCAAAACAGAAGTTTTTTTATACTCTGCTGCAATAGCAGTAACCTCCCGCAAATAATATTCTATAATCTGATCCCGCACAGAATCATCCCCTGCCAGGAATCTGGAAACCAGACCAACCGGCTGTTCCTTTGTATGCTGCAAGATTACCGGCTGTTCCATGTCCGCGGCATCTTCCGGTTCTGCCGCCACGCCCTCAACAGAAATCTTGTTTTCCGCCAGATAGCGGTATACAGCATTCATCTTTTCCCCGGATAAATCCATGTCGCTTAAATACTGCTCAACCTCCTGTCTGGTCAAATGATTCTGCTGTGATTTCGCAATTTCTTTTACCTCCTGCAGCGCTTCTAAAAACTTAGCCTGATCTTCCATAGCCTACCTCTTTCCTTCCTCTTTTTTCTTATCCCATCATGAATCTACGATTCATGATCTTGTTGCACCCTCACATGCAGGCATGCTCCGCCTGCTCCCGCTCGCTAACGCTCATTGTATCATAACCGAATTTTCTATGTCCCGCAAGTAATCCTTTCGCAAGCGCCTTATCAGCGCTTTCCCAAATACAAAAAACGCCGCGGCACAATTCAATATGAATCGCGCTGCGGCGCCCATTTCATCAATTTAACATAACCGATTATTAAATGACTATTTAAATTTTAAATGACTATTTAAATTTAATCGTGTATGTAACCTGAATGCTCTTCTTTGGCATTGTGTAACTAAACTTCGGTACATTGCTGTTCCATGTGTTGATGATCTGAATCTGTGTAAAGTCTGCTGTCTTTCCGGTATCCGGTGTCAATACAGCTTTCTTAAATGTCTTTACCGTCTTTCCATCAAACTTAACTTTTACATTTGTAACCGTTACCTTGCTCTTCATAGAACCCGGAATGGCAGTATCTACAAACAGGGTGTTAAAGGAGCCATCCTTGCTGATTACGCCTGACTTTAAGCCTGTCAGTGAAACCGTGTAGGTTTTTGCCTTTGTGCTCTTTGTCATGGTCGTATCCTTAAACTTTGCCTTTGATGCAGAGGATGACAATTTGTTTGTCGTATTCTGCAGCTTGCTTGAGAATTTTGAATCATTGTGCTCATCACGGAACGTAAACTTCGCTGTCTGCAAACACAGGTATGCCTTATACTTTGTAGCAGCCTCTGCCTTTTTTGCAGTCGGAGCTGCAACTACCGAAGATGCTACAACCGCTGTTGCTAATGCGAGAGAAAGAACTCTCTTGGATAACTTACTGAATCTCATAAATCTTCTCCTCCTTGTTATAAAAAATCTCTGCGGCACACTGCCGCAACGGCAAAAATATAATGTGCCTCTAACAAGTTTAATAGTATCACGTTTGTGCATATCTGTCAACTTTTTATGAATATGATATTGCATTTGTATCACTTTTCCACAAATTTTGTACAGACATCCTGACACGGTACCTGATCGAAACAGATTTATGCTTAACTGTCTGTTTAAACTATTAAATAGTATTTAAACTTAAATGTCTATTTTATTTTAAATATCTATTTAAATTTAATCGTGTAAGTTATCTGGATGCTCTTCTTCGGCATGGTATAGCTAAACTTTGGTACATTGCTGTTCCATGTATTGATGATCTGAATCTGCGTGAAGTCCGCTGTCTTTCCGGTATCCGGTGTCAGCACAGCCTTCTTAAACGTCTTTACTGTCTTTCCATCAAACTTAACCTTTACATTTGTCACCGTTACCTTGCTCTTCATAGAGCCCGGAATCGCAGTGTCTACAAACAAAGTGTTAAAGGTCCCATCCTTACTGATCACGCCTGACTTTAACCCAGTCAGGGAAACCGTATAGGTTTTTGCTTTTTTACTCTTTGTCATGGTGACATTCTTAAACTTTGCCTTTGATGCGGCAGATGACAATTTGTTTGTCGTATTCTGCAGCTTGCTGGAAAATTTTGAGCTATTGTGCTCATCACGGAACGTAAACTTCGCTGTCTGCAAACACAGGTATGCCTTATACTTTGTAGCCGCCTCTGCTTTTTTTGCGGCTGTCGGCGAAACAGCAACCGATGATGCCGTAACAGCTGTCATCAACGTCAAAGCAACAATTTTTTTGGTAATCTTACATTTTTTCATAAAAATCTCCCCTTTTCTGCGCACATTCTTTGCGCAAAACAGGATTTGTGCCAGGTGCGCGCAGACTCAAATCCTGTGTGTGAAAAATCAGCGCACCCGCATGAATTTTCACACTTTCTCCTTGTGAACCAATACATTCACTGATTTAATTGATGCTTTTTTGTTACAGCTACATTGTACAAAACAGGTATGACAAAATAAGTACATTTTCATGACAAATCCGTGGCGCAAAGGAAAAATTTATCTTGCCAGCACACTGGTAATTTCTGCCACGTACATGTTGTGGTAATCCCCTGTAGAATACCAGTTTTCGTCAATGGATGCGTCCTTAAACTCTTCTTTGCGGATTGGCGTTTCCGACAGAACGCGGCAGATCATGACAAGACTGCCTTCATCAATATATGGAACGCCTTCATGATATGCCACATGGACTCCCGCCTCTTTGATCTTATCTTCATCACGCCCTGAAACAGCTCCCAGAAACTTCATCTCTTTGCGGTATTCTTCTTTTGGAAAGCTCAGGGAAAACATTCCCTCCCGATCGATAAATTCTTTGGTAAAACGACTGTCCCTGATAAATACATAGACAACATTTTTTCCCCACATAATGCCCATGCCGCCCCATGACGCCGTCATTGTATTGGCCTTTTTTTCGTTTCCTGCCGTTACCAACATCCATTCCTTTCCAATCATCTGAAACGGATTAATCTCCAACTGGTCAATCGTTATTTCCTGAAATGTATGCATTGTCCTCATCCTTTCTTTTTACTATACGGGATATACGTTTGAATCCTCTGCTACAGTATACCGAAGAATAAAATGTTTCGCAAGTATCCATATGCAGTGTATAAATCTTTCTTTTTTTACACTGAAATGTGGTATACTACAACATACGGAACAATAATCAAAAAGTGATCGAAAAGGAGACATTTATGCAGAAAAATAAAAAACACAGGCTTTTTTGCCGCAGGCTTGTTACATCTGCCAAAACGGCAGGGCGGTTGATGCAGGAATCAGCTATTTCCGCCTATTCCGGACAGACAGCTTTCTTTCTCATGCTGTCGTTTTTCCCATATATGCTTTTTCTCTTTGCCATCCTGCGGCTCACGCCCCTGACAGAAGAAACCTTTGTCCGCGTCTTCCTCTCCGCATTGCCATCTGTCTTTCAGAGCTTTGTCGGTTCTCTTATTCATGACATTTATAAAAGCGACAGTATACATATACTATCGCTCACCATTGTCACAGCAGTCTGGCTCGGCTCAAAATCTTTTCTGAGCCTTTCTGCCGGATTCAATTCCATGTACCAGCTCAGGGAATCCCGCAATTTTATCGTATTGCGGATCTTTTCCTTTTTTTACAGTATTCTGTTTGCCATTTTAGCGGTTTGTTCCCTTGCACTCCTGGTATTTGGCAACTGGATCCATCGCCATGTCGTGGAGCTGTTTCCACTGCTTGACAAAACACTGGGGCAGCTGATCAGCTTTCGTTCCCTGATCGGCTTTTTAACCTTTTTTGTTTTTTTCCTGTTTCTGTATCAAACTCTTCCAAATTGCAGATGGAAAATTCGTTTTCATGTCCCGGGGGCAATTCTTGCATCAGCCGGCTGGCTTCTCTTTTCCTATCTGTATTCGTTTTATGTAGATCATTTCAGCAACTATTCTGCATTCTACGGAACCATGACCACCATTGCCCTGCTGATGGTATGGCTCTACGCATGCATGTATCTGCTCTTTCTCGGCGGTATGCTTAACAGCATGCTCTATAAGTCTTTCAAAGATAAAATCTCCGTGCCGTCAAAATAATACGCAAGAATTTCCTGATATGTCTTCCCCTCTTTTGCCATCGCCGCAGCACCGCACTGGCTCATTCCGGTGCCGTGCCCGTAGCCTCCTCCCACAAATTGGAACGCCTGCCTGTTGTCCTTCGAAACATCAAGCACATAAAAGGCAGCACTTGGCAAAAGAGACATGGTAGTTTTTGAATGACCCTGGTCATATATAACCTGTTCACTGACCGGGGCCAGCACTTTCCGCACATTGTACTGTGTACAGACCTTTATGACATTTTTTTTGCCGACAAGCACAATTTCCGTGACAAGACCGCTCTTTTTCCGCTCTTCAACACGTATTTTTTTCAATGTCCCAAGCGATTTGAGCGGTTTTTGTTCGTATTGCCCGGAGGCGTTCTGTGTCAGCACCAGTTCCGGATTGCTGGCATAACAGGAAGCCAGGGCAGCATCAATCCGTGCAGAGAGGCTTTCTCCTGAAATCGTAACCTTCCACCTGTACCATGACGCTTTGCTATCGTATGTATCCACAGAAGAGTTGTCGATAAAATCCCGAAATGCTTCTTCTGATGATAAATCATAGGTTTTGTTTTTTTCCGTCTCCCGAACCTGAAGCTTATTTTTTAAATATGCAATCGGGCTGCCCGTGTTCCATACATCCTGCCCCGATGCAGAATAGCCCCATGATGTGGAATAATAATATGCCTGCACAACACTGCCATCCGAAGTCAGCACCATTCCCTTTGTCGCATCCACCGCTTTTCTGGAACGCTTATCCTCAGGCACGTTGTTATATACCTGAAATGCAGCACTGTCATCCATATGCGCATGATATTTCTTATATTTTGCGGCGCGGATTTGCTGATAGGCATAGCTTCTTGCACACACTGCCTGCGCCTTTAATGCTTCCATTTTGTTACTCGTGGAAAGTTCGCTGGGAACCACAGCATAAAGATACTCTTCCAGACTGATCTGATTTGTAATTAGAATTCCTTTTTTCTTCCATGTCAAACGCAGATTTCCCCGATAAGACGGATATCTGTTTTGTCTTTGAAATGATAAGATTTTTAGTTTTGCTCCCTTTTGCGGTTTACAGACAAGCTTTTGCCCGGCAGCATAGGTATCGCCGTCACATTCAAAAACCTCTCCCGCAGCATAGGTTTTTTCCGCACCATTCTCCGTCACGGTAAAAGGCTCTGATGATGTAATCCTGACTGTCTGATGAAATAATGACGCAAAGCCTTCTGTCATTAACAGCACTTTAACGCGCTGCTGTACAGCTTCTTCTGTCTCCGATTCTGTATCCTTCTTTTCCTTCCAGGTATCCTGCTGCTCCTTAGCTTCTTCCTCAAATATACCTCTGTTCCATGCCTCGCCAAACAGGCAGCACAGCACCAGCAGCGATAACACCCCAATCACTAAAAGCTGTCCTTTTTTTGATAACTTTCTTTTCATATCCTTCCTCTGTCCATATCAGCTCCATACCCCCTGTACCGGCACAGCGTTTTCAAAACACTGTGCCAGTGCACAAGTCACCAGAGGGGGTATGAAATGCTGTTTTTAGTGGTGGAACAGGCGAATGCCGGTAAAGCACATTGCAATTCCATGCTTATTGCAGGCATCAATGACGTCCTGGTCCCGAATCGAACCACCCGGCTGCGCAATATATCTGACACCACTTCGGAATGCTCTGTCAACATTGTCGCTAAATGGGAAGAATGCGTCAGAACCTAACGTAACATCTGTAGCCTGTGACAGCCATTCCTTCTTTTCCTCCTGCGTCAGAACCGGAGGTTTCTGTGTAAAATATTTTTCCCATTCGCCGTCAGCAAGCACATCCATATAATCTTCTCCCATATACAGATCAATCGCATTGTCGCGGTCAGCACGCTTCATCTCCGTTTTAAACGGAAGATTTAATACCTGCGGCGACTGGCGCAACAGCCAGTTATCCGCCTTGCTTCCAGCCAGACGGGTACAGTGGATCCGGCTCTGCTGCCCGGCTCCGATTCCGATTGCCTGACCGCCTTTTACAAAGCAGACAGAATTTGACTGTGTATATTTTAATGTGATCATGGCAATCGCCATATCAATCTTTGCAGCATCCGGAATGTCTTTCTTTTCTGTTACAACATTCTGAAAGAAATCCCGGTCAATTTTTAACTCATTGCGCCCCTGCTCAAAAGTAATTCCAAACACCTCTTTATGTTCAACCGGATCCGGCACATACTCCGGATCAATCTGAATCACTGCATAGGCTCCCTTTTTCTTTTCCTTTAACATTTCCAACGCTTCCGGCTCATACCCCGGCGCAATAATCCCATCTGAAAACTCTCTTTTGATCACCTTTGCCGTAGAAACGTCACAGATATCAGAAAGTGCAATGAAATCACCATAAGAAGACATTCTGTCCGCCCCTCTTGCCCTGGAATAAGCGCAGGCAAGCGGTGAAAGCTCCCCAAGATCATCTACCCAGTAAATCTTTGCCTCTGTTTCTGTCAGCGGCAGCCCGACTGCTGCGCCGGCAGGCGATACATGTTTAAAAGAAGTTGCCGCCGGAAGCCCGGTTGCTTTCTTTAACTCACTGACCAGCTGCCAGCCGTTAAATGCATCCAGGAAATTAATATAGCCCGGCTTACCATTCAAAACCGCAATCGGAAGTTCACCGTCTTTCCGATAAATTTTAGACGGCTTTTGGTTTGGGTTACATCCGTATTTTAATTCTAATTCTTTCATAATTTACCTCCATATTGTGACCGCAGGGATCAGCTAATGGTACAAATTGGCGGAGCCTGCGACACCAATTTGGAGTTTGAAATTTTCTCAAACTTTACCTCATTCCTTCTTTTTTATTTTCTTCTATACTGTTTTTTTACTGCTCTTTTGTTTTTCACTGCTTTTTTTGTTTTTCACTGCTTTTTTTGTTTTTTACTGCTTTTTTGTTTTTTACTGCTTTTTTTGTTTTTTACTGCTTTTTTTGTTTTTCACTGCTTTTCTGCTTTTAGCTGTTTTTATTGATAATTTCCGTTTCATATTCCCCTGTTTCAAGGTTAATATAACGCACAAACAGGGATACCTTATTATCCTCATTCAGGCTGTCCCAAAGAAGCTTTGTAAATGCCTTCCTGTCATCCGGAATCTCTACCAGCTTCGGCTCTCCCTCAAAACTTGGCAGCGGATCGCCGTCTCCCATATAGGTGTGGATAAAGCGGCCTTCCCCTGCAGCCGGATCATTGTAAGAAAAGGTGTAACGGTTGCAGGATGCCGGATTGCCGTTATTGCTTTTTAAAATCGACATGGCATAATTAAAGCCGGAATTTTCCATATGCAGGATGCCGGAAATCCGGGGCGTATAATTCGGTGCATCCGGCTCAAATTCGCGGGTGCGCAATGCCTGTTCAAAGGTTTGCTGCTTATCCATCAGCTCATAGATCGTATCCGTCTGGTCACCGTTGGTTACGATTGTCTTATTGCCAAGCACGCGAACCGGTGCATAGATAATCAGACTCGGATCACTTAATTTAGACGGATCAAAGGCCTGCGTCCGAATCCCTTCACCCTCCGTAACAAATACACGGTTTCTGCTGTTTTCGCTTCTGCCCATAATAAAGTATGCTGCCACCGCATATTTTCCATTTGCAGATTTGCCAATAATAATCCCCCGTCCGGGATATGCATTTCCTTTTAATTCGCTTTCCAATGAAATCTTCAGCATGATATCCTCCCTGTAAAATAAAATTTTTAAAAGAATCCCCGCGGAAAAAAGACCGTCTGGGCATAACAAATAAAACATGCCCAGGCGGTCGGCTTTTCTTCTTCTATACTCCCCTGTGGTTATCCACTTCCGCCAGTCGTATAGATATTAGTACTGGTTTAGAAAACGCTGTACTAATACAGCATAAAGCATTTTGGAAAATATTTCAATCATCATTTTTATTCTTCCATATATTTTTCTGCACTGGCAGCATTCTGATCATCTAAAACAATAAATGCTCTTAGGTTTTCCTCTGCATATTCAATATAATATTCCCAAAAATCATCCGGCAATCCATCTGCTTCTCCAGTCATCTGCCATGCTTCTCCCAATCCTTTATTTATGGCAAACCGATATCCCGTCATAGAATAACACAGTACATCATTAACGATCTCAAACGAAAGACTATCCAAATATTTCTGATAAACAGAAGCCCCGCAATAGGTGTCGTCCGGCAGATATAAACACAAAACCGCCGCATCCTCTCCAACCGATTCATCCGCAGAAAGATAACCACGTTCCTTTGCCTCTGTTTCAGACAGAACGGACAGATCCGACAAATTCATAAAACAGGACTCGTCATATAAATCACCGCTCTCCAGCCACTCTTGCAATTTTTGCTGATATTCCGCTTCCTGTATCTCACCATCCATCAGCTGAGTAACAAATATTTCAAAGTCTGCACCAGACAGATTCATCCTGTATTTTTTTTGTACCATTGCATCCGCTGAAATGCCAGCCTCATCACTGCTGCTATCTGAAACTGCAAACATCACACTGTTATAAGTAAACATCCCCACAAATACAATGTCAGCCACAAATACAATGCCAACCGCAACAACATGAATCTTGCCTAAATTCAGGTTCCATCGGCCGGCCATATATATCATACCGGCAACAAGCAGCATCAGTACCAGCCACGCCAAGACCGTGTGCAGTAAAAACGCTCCAACCGTAAGGTCTGTACCGGTAAAAAAACGGACTGCATCCTCAGGCCAGAATATCCTGCAGCGGCACAGCACAGCAAGAACAAACAAAACGCAGCCGGATAAAATCAGAGATTTTAAAACATCCAGATAAGTATAAATGCCATACAAAACCAAAGCTGCAGCATAAAGCAGCATTCCAAGCATGAAATTGCGCAGCACCCCCACGCCCAGATACCGCGCCGAAAAAGCATATCCGATATCCAAATCAGAAAAAATCCGGCCGGCTATTTTGAACACGCCGGCATTCATCAAATAAAACACTCCGGAAGCGGCTGAAAGAACCGCAATCAAAATCCAGTCAAAAAATATTCTGGCTGCTGCCCTGCTTTTCGGCGTGCCCGGATACATACTGATCTGTTCCCTGGATAAAAAATCCCAGGATAAATAAGCAATGATAACCAGCAGAACCCAAAAAAAATCATTAAATTCACTGCCAAAAACAGATGCAAAAGAATAATATCCTGTTTTTTCACTACACTGTTTCAGAAACAGAACCGCATCGAAAATGTAGCTAATAAAAATTAAGGCAATACTCCATCGAATGACATTCTCATGCTGCAAAAAATACAGGCGCATCAGCTTTTTCGTGTTGTTCCATTCCGCCGCTTTCCTGTCTGCAGCCGTTACTTCTCCCATAGACATGATAATTCCCTCTCCTCTCCTTTTTTCGTAAGATACACGCTGACATCCTCCGGTGAAACCGGGCTGACTGTTAGTCCCGCGCGCTCAGCTCTCTTCGCTGTTTCGCAGCAGACTGACCCCTCAAAGACAGCAAAACCGGCAATCTCTTTTTGCTGGCGGTATAAATACTTTTCCTCTTTTGTAAACTGCTCCAGCAACGCCATGTCCCCCTCTGCCCGGAAAAGCATTTCCCGCACGGAATCCATGTCCTGATAAAAGATCACCCTGCCATGATCGATCAAAAGCATCTCCGACAATACGCCCTCAAGCTCCGCCAAATTATGGCTGGATACAATAATGGTTCGCGGATATTCCATGTAATCCCGCAAAAGGATTTCATAGCATGCTTTCCGCTTCTCGATATCCATCCCGATAAACGGCTCATCCAAAAGCGTAACCTGACACCGCGCAGACAGCGCACAAACATAGTGAAAAATACTTTTCATTCCCTGTGACAGCTGCTTTACTTTTTTCGTTTCCGGCACTTCCAGCAAATCCAGAACCTTTTCACAAAATGTTGTATCAAAATGCGGGTAAACTGTCTGATAAAAAGTAATAATTTTCTTCAACTTCCAATTTTTCCCCACCGGCAGATCATGCATGGAATAGATGATCTCCTCTTTCATACGGATATCACGAACCGGATCCAGCCCATACATTTCAACAGCTCCCGCCGTCGGAGCCTCAAAGCCGGCACATATCTTAAAAAATGTTGTCTTTCCGCTCCCATTGGCACCGATCAGTCCAATCAGCTGATTTTCGTGCAAATCAACATTCAGACCGCGCAATGCATATTTTTTGTGATACTTCTTTTCCAGATTCCTTACCTTAATGGCACACGATTCCATATCCTTCCCCTTTCCTGTTTACTCATCAAACTCCCGATAACACTGGTGCAGCCTCACTGTCAGCTCGTTCATGCCAATATCCAGCTTTTTTGCCTCACTCACCAGATTTTGAATCAGCTCCGATAACATTTGATCCATTTTGCGCTGCTTAATCATTGACACAGCATCCTGATTCACCGTCATAGCCTGCCCCCTCACTTTCTGCAATACACCTCTCTCCACCAGAACACGAATCCCTTTTGCAGCAGTTGCCGGATTGATATTCAGCTCCTTTGCCAGCTGAATCTGGGAATAACAGTTCTCTCCCTCTTTCAGCTTTCCGGACAGAATATCATCTTCAATGGCATCCGCAATTTGAATATAAATCGGAATCACGTTATTAAAATTTAATTTCAAGTCACCACCAGCCTTTACTACATTACTTAAGTAATGTAGTAATTATACGATTTTTCTTTTTCTTTGTCAAGTAGAAAAAGCCCTCGCAGGCTAATTTTTTCATTCGCCAAAAAAAGGGAAATGCTGCTGCATTTCCCTTTTCTTCCTCTGGCAGAATATGTTATTGAACTGTTAATTAATCCTCAAACGCATCTGTTTCAAGCATCCCCAATACCGTATCGGCACTCATCAGATAAATTCCCGGATCGCCGTCTACCTGAACATAGTAGCTGGTTTCCAGATCATCTAACGCACCGATACGAAGAACAAACTCCTTAAAAACAGTATCTTCGTCTCCTTCATCCGTCTCCTCATCCGTCTCCTCACTGTCCTCCGAATCCTCTGATTCCGTATAGCCTAGCGTTATGGTATATGCCGGATCGCTCAGCCCATATTGCTTTAATTCTTTTTTGGATGCGTCATAGGACACTCCTTCTGACAAATCCATCAAAACAACACTGCTCAAAAGGCTCTCAACTTCCGAGGAATCCTCCGATACGGTCTCCTTTGCCGCCTTGTCTAAATCTCTTCCAGACCGGTATTGATATTTTTCTTTTTCTTCCAGATAAGTAATCAGAAAACTATTTCCTTTCTTCGCCTGTATCTGATAAGACTGAATATCATCCGTTTCTAAAGACGGTATATCCGGCAGCTCCATCAGCTGGTTTTTCGTATATTCAAAGCTTGCAACCAATCCGGTTGGAACCAGATAAACCGTCTGCATATCATCCATGCAGGCATAATAACCACCACCGGCCGCCGATTCCATACCATATGTAATACTCTGTGTCTCCCCATCCTGATCCACAAGCTCAAGCTGCAGAGTCGGATCATCCAGCTGATATTCAGACAAATCGTCGCAGTCCTCCAGTAAAAGCCTGTCAGCAGTAACGCTTGCCGCATCTGTGACCATACTTTCAACCGTTTTCTGGTCAACCGGGAAATTTTCATCCTCTTCGAGCTTCCACGTATCCCCATCCTTTATCAAAACGATATCTGCATAGCTGTTGGAATAATGCAGCTGCGTAATCTGATCTGCATCCAGCTCATAGAGCACCGGCCCAGTCTCATTTTCCGCCTCTTCTGCCTGCTTTTGATGCTTTGACGCCAGAAGATAGCCAGCGCCAAAGCCTGCCAGCACAATACACAGCACCAGCACAGTAATGATCTGTTTCTTTTTTTCTGCCATAGCCTTCCATTATCCTTTCCGTCTTCTGGTAAACCAAATTACAAATCCTGCAATCAACAGAGCTGCCGGAAGAATGACAACAACCATTGCCGCCCAGAACAGCTGGCTGCTTACCGTCATAGACACATAGGAATACGACAGGCTCTTCTGGTCAATAGACACCTCTGTAATATTCGAAGAAGTGTTAATGGAACTTAACGACTGCTTCAGCACAGATGCATTGTCTAATTCTCCTGCTGCCAGAAAGCTTTCTGAAAAAGCGCCGGCCGAAGAATATACAATCAAATTTGTCTCTGTATCATCATCAATTTCTTCCGTTACAGAATACCCCAATGCAAACGGTCCGTCTACGTCCCCATCCTCTTTGCTGGTCTCTCCAGAAGAAGGGTTTGTCTTTACAAACGCGCTCTCTGATGTTTCCAAAAGGCTGGTAACTGTCACGCCATCCCGCAGCGCGTCCCCGCTGTCTGCCGTCATGCCTGCCGCACTCGGAAACACAAGGTATCCGTTCAGATCGCTCAGCAAATCGGATTCGCTGCTGGTGAACGGTATAATGTAATTTAGATATTGCATATAATTTCCTGTGCTCTCATATACTACACCTCTGTTCAAGTGGATACCGTAATACTCTAAAATTGCATCAAAGTTTGTAAGCTCATCTTCGCTATAGGCAACCGTAAGCATTGCACTGCCCCCGGCCTTCAGATACTTTAGCACCAGCTTCTTTTCCTGCTCTGTCAGATCCGTTGACGGCCCATTAATAATCAGGATATCACAATCATCCGGAACCGCCTCCAGCGTAGCAAGCTCAAGCTCCTCTGTCTCCATGTTCATTTTGTCAAAAATATCGTCTGCCTCACTCCCCATATCAAACTCAGAATGTTTGGTCATAACATACACCTTTGTGGTATCCTCTGCAATTACCTTCTGAATGGCAGCTGTGACCTGCCCTTCCACATCAAGGGTAGTTGAGCTTGAACCGGTATAATAATCATAATCCTCAATCACCAAATCAGCGTTCGAAAGATACTTTACGCTGCCCGTCTCCTCATTCTGCACAATTACATCATTGTTTTCCACGGTATCATCAATCCCTAAGCTGCTTCCAAACCCCGGATTTACAACCGGATCAACCTTTTTCACTGTAATATAGCCGGACAATTTTTTATATTTTTTTAATATCCGGTCGATATAATCATCTTCCTGCCCATCGGATACCATGTAGTTAATCACAATATTCTGATCAACCTGCTTTACGACTTCCTCGGTGTCCCCCGTCAGCGAAAAATATCCCTCTGAGCTTAAATCAGAGCTTAATTCCAGCTTGGAAAACATCAGGTTTGCCACAACTACAATCGCAAGCGTGAGCACCGTCAGCAATGAGCTGTAAGCGCCTGTCTTAAACTGCTGGCTTCTTGTCATTTGAATCGTTAAAAATACAAAAAAGATGATAATAGACACATAATAAACGATCGAATCGTAATTCAGAATTCCCATGCTGAAATCATCATATCTGCTTGAAATGGCCAAAATATTTAAAATATTGGTCACAAGGCTCTCATACAGAGACGATTTGACAAAATAAAGGATCCAGATTACAGCTTCTCCCGCGATTCCCAGCACAAGTGCAGGCTTTGGCTTATGCAGCATCCGGTTCAAAAACAAAATGACACATACCCAGAGCACGGCCAGCATAATACATTGCGGCAGCGCCTCGGTCGGCAGCATTCCGGTCAGGCTCGTCATTAAAAAGGTGACAAGCATTACAATGAAAGATACCACTGCCGCAATCGCCTGGCTTTCTGTCAGTGATGAAATAAACATACACACGGAAATACATGCCGCCCCCAAAAGAAAGAATCCAATCACACTGCTGTAAGATGATGCCAGATGCATGTCGTCGCTGTACTGATAAATGATCAGCGGATAACAGCTGATAATCAAAATACCAATCGCAAACAAAGTCAGCACAGCCAGATATTTTGCAATAATAATTCTGGTGATCGAAATCGGCGCCGTATATAAAAGCTGATTTGTCTTTTGATGATTTTCCTCTGCGATAATCCTCATCGTCAAAATCGGAACTAAAAGCACAAACAAAAAAGCAATACTTCCAAGCGTCAATTCAAAATTTCCATAGCCGCCGCTAAAATTATATGCCCATGTATAAATTCCGATAATTACCAGAAAAAATGCCAGAAACGCAAATCCAATCATTGAGTGGAAATATTGTTTCAATTCCTTTTTATAGATTGCTAGCATGCCTTTTCTTCCTCCTTTTTCGTCAGCGCTAAAAATACATCTTCCAGAGAAGTTACCAGCTGATGCATTTCAAGAATCGGGCAGGAAACCTTTGCCATGGCAAGAAAAATCGCCTCTCTGATATCCTGGTCCGTATCTGCATAGACAGTCAGGCCCACGCCTTCGCCCGTTTCTTCTTCATCCTCCTTGATCTCAACAATCCCCTCAATGTCATAGAGCATGTTAATAACCTGCGTTCTGTCACCTTTGATGATCAGATGAATCCCGGTTTCTTTTGCAACCTGCTTTGTGATGTTTTCCGGCGTATCGCAGGCAATCATCTGGCCTTCATTGATAATGATTACCTCATCGCAGACAGCAGAAATTTCCTGCATAATATGCGAGCTTAATAAAACCGTATGATCTTTGCTCAGCTCACGGATCAAATCACGAATCTCTACAATCTGCCTTGGATCAAGCCCGACGGTCGGCTCATCCATAATCAGAATATCCGGATCGCCTATCATCGCCGCGCCAAATCCAACACGCTGCTTATATCCCTTGGACAGATGGCTGATCAAACGCTCTGAGACATTATCTGTGCCTGTTTTTTTCATAATCTGATATACCATCATCGCCTTATCTTTTTTCCGTACTTTTTTCAGCTCTGCCACAAATTCAAGATATTCCCTGACACGAAGATCCTGATAAAGCGGCGGAATTTCAGGAAGATATCCTATCTTCTTCTTTGCTTTCTCCGGTTCTTTTGTAATATCAATCCCATCAATCAGAATCGTTCCCTCTGACTGTGCGATATAACCGGTAATCATATTCATAGTCGTGGTTTTCCCTGCGCCATTCGGTCCCAGGAACCCCACTACCTTTCCGGTTTCCACTGTAAAGGTAAGGTGATCCACCGCAGTATGGTTACCATACCTCTTTACAAGATTTTTTACTTCAATCACGTTTCTGCCTCCTCATGTTATTGTTTGACTCCCATCCGGTCAAATACTCTTTTTGACAATTGGCGCTTTGTCTGCGTCTTCCGAAAGCCAGCTGTAATGTTACAGTAACATACTTTTGTGGGAAAACTGTGAACAAAAAGGAGACAGAATGCCCTGGGAGCATCCTGTCTCCTTTTTTCACAGCCAGAAAAACAGATTTCCGATTAGCAAATATTAATCTTCGTCACTGTCTGTCGTCTGTACTCTTACTGAAATCTCTGCTGTTGCAGAAATTTCATCATAATAATAATCATAATATCTGACACGAATATAATAATCTCCAGATATCGATGGCGTTATCGTATAACTGTCTGACGAACTATATACATAGCCAGACGGATAACTGTATGATTCTCCTTCCGTTCCGTAATTCTGGAAATAACACTCATAGATGTCATCATCCATATTTGAAACAGAGAATGCATATGTCGTTCCTGCCTCCATGGCAACCTTGATAAACTTCGTCTCTCCCGCTACTGTCGTAACCGACTGGGCAGAACCAACTGTAATAGAAGTTGCCAGTTCCTGCGGAGTCTTCTTTTTCTGGATCAAAAGCGTCACAGCACATGATACCTGTTCTTTGCCCGATACAGGCGTTGCCTTTACATAATATGTCTTACCCTGCTCCAGGTTAGATACTGACAATGTCTCAGACGTCACATCACTGTCTGTTGTTGTAGAAGACAGCGCAATACCGTTTTCATCCAGCACAGCTACATACATTGCATATTCTGCTCCATTTGCCACTGTCAGTTCATAGTTTCCAGACTCGGACGGAACAAATTTAGCAACTAAATCGTTGTTTCCGCTTGAGTTTAATGTCAGCGTAGTATCTGCTGTTATATCCTGTGTCCCATCTGCAAGGTCATTTGCAAATGTATAGTTCAGGGAAGTGCTGCTCTGGTTTGCATCTGTAACCGTAACCGTGCCCAGTGTGCGCAATGTATCGCCAAATACTGCTCTGACCTTATAAGTCTCACCTGTAGAAGAGCCCTGTAAATATACCTTGTACATACCCTTTGAATCTGTTGTCACAGACACTACCTTGCCTGATGTATTGTAGAAATACAGCGTTGTATCCTGCAGGGAAGACACGGAACCGGTAAGTGCATCAACAGAGGTTGCATTGTAGGCAAGACCCTGTACATAGTAACGTGAAATAGAAGTTTTCAGCGTACCCGCACTGACATCCGATTTTCCAACCTTAATCTTCTTATTCAGATATTGTCTGTTTCCATATTCGTCATAGATATATGCGGCATATGTGTTGCTCGGAAGGGATACCATGAATTTTCCATTTTCATCTGTCTCTGCATAAAAGCTGGCGCCTTCATACTGATAATCCTGCATTTCAAAGTAAATGTATTCCGTATCCAGCTTATTTTCCGTATTTGCGTATGTTGCAGTACCTGTTACCGTATAATAGCAGCTTGGTGCCTTAACTGCAGCCGTCGTATCCTTTGTACCAATCGTTATCGTCTTTTTCATATGGTACAAAATACCATCGCCGTAAATCTTAACCGTATACTTTCCGGATGGAAGTGAAACAGCATAGCTTCCCTTTGCCTCACCCGGTGCATTGCCATTGCTTCCCGTGCCAACCGTTGTTGTCACAGCATCACTCAGTGATCTTGCGTCAGATGGGATAAAATAAATCGTATTGCCGGAAAGCTCACGGCTCTTCGCATCCCTTGCCGTTCCGGTCAGATTGTAGCTCTTCTCAACATTAACCGTTACCGTAATCGTACAGGTTTTAGAAGCATCCATTGCATCTGTTGCTGTCACCGTATAAGTATGTGTACCTGCAGTCAGGGAATACGGCACACAGAGAGATGTGCTTGCAGCTGCTTCCTGTGTCACCTGTTTTGTCGTCGAATCTGTCACATCCGTTGACAGACGAACTTCTTCATTGTCCGGAGTTGCAAGTGTGTAAATATAATTTTCTGATCCGCCTGATGCAGACAGTGTGATTTTGGAACGGTAGAGCTTTTCATCGTCCGTCAGGTTTTTA
This sequence comes from Clostridiaceae bacterium, assembly GCA_021200535.1. Taxonomy (GTDB): domain Bacteria; phylum Bacillota; class Clostridia; order Lachnospirales; family Lachnospiraceae; genus Butyribacter. The sequence continues at coordinate 25,037 of JAJQGL010000016.1, forward strand.
TTTGCCTCAGTTGCAAGAACGGCTTCCTGTTCAAGCTCCTCTGTCAGCGTGTAATCCGCTGTTACATTTTTACCGACAATCGCACTGTCATCATAAACCTTAAACTGTAACTCAGCCGTTGCTGTCCTCTTTAATTCGTCCGTTGCCTTTATCTTGACAGTCGTCTCGCCAACTGCTCCGAGAACACCGGTAATCACATTTCTTGTGCTGTCAAAAGACAAACCGCTTGGCAGCGTACCGCTGACAGAATATTTCTTTGTACCAATTCCATTGGTAAAATAATCACTGCAGTAAAGCACAACGGTTGCTCCGTTTTTGCAGATAAGCTGCTGCGTCTGATTTTCCGATGCGGTCATAAATGTCTTTTTGTACTGTGCCTCCTTAGATACACCCTGTGCGGCAACCTTGACATAATCGCCATTGCTGACACTTTCGGCCAGATACAGACGGTATGTTTTCTGATCTTCTGATGTCATGGTGCGGATAGAGCATGTGTTATTGTAAGAACCTTCATTATACTCCTTTGACGTCACTGTAAAATCAGAAACATTCAATGTAAATTTGCTTTTCAGTGTCAGCACAACACATGTCGAATCATACTGGTCCACTGCTACCGACTTCATCACCGGAACCGCTTTCTTAACAGTAACCTTGCATTTTAACTTCTGCTTGCCGACCTTTGCTGTAATTGTAGCCGTACCTGCTTTTACACCTTTAATCGTCGCTACGTTTTTCTTCTTTCCTGTAGACTTTGTTACCTTTGCAACCTTCTTGTTGCTGGTAGACCATTTCACTTTCTTATTTGCATTTTTTACTGTCAGCTTCTTTGTTTTGCCAACCGTAATGCTCATACTTTTCGATACGGATGCTTTCTTACTTGCCGCCTTGACAGTGTTGTCCGGCGTTATTCCGATTCCCGTCACAACCATTGCCATTGCTAATCCGCAAGCGAAAGTCCGTTTCGTCAGATTAGAAAATTTCATTTGTTCATCTCCTTTTATTTTTGATGATAACCTCTGTTTTTATTCTGCATCGCTTGTTGTCGCCAAATCCTCAACCGTAACGGACAGCTTCAAGGTTGCAGCCATTCTGTCATAGTCGTCGTCATAAGCTCTCAGACGGATATAATATGTGTCTGCATTTGATGATGAGATTGTAATCGTTGTACTGTTTGAAGTGAACCAATCACTACTATAATAGAAGCCATTGCTATCCACGATATAATAAGAAATCTCCTCTACTCCAACTGTTGTATTCGAAAGAGTAATCGTATACTTTTTATTTGCTTCGGTCGTAAGCTTAACATATGTTTCGCTGTCCTGATCCTGGCTGGTGCTGATACTGAGCGGCGCAGCAGCAGTATTTGCAGCAGTTAACTCTGTCGCTCCGGAATATTCATCCTGCCCCTTTGCAACCGTCAGGGAAATATTTCCGTTTGCCTGTACCAGGCTGTCCTGCTTGTATGCAATCACTTTAACGTAATAGGTTGTATTCGCTGTCAGATCAACCGACATGCCATCCTCGCTTTCCGTGCTGGCAACTTTTTCTGCATTTGCTGCATTAGTATCATTAATCTTTAAAAGCTGTGTTGAAACATCTGCAGTTCCTTTGAAAGCTGTCGTAACCGTGTAGGTTCCATCTTCCGTCGGAGTGAACTTTGCTATAATATCATTGTTTCCTGTAGACTGAAAAGCAGCCTCTGTACCAATCGTAATATCTGTTGCTTTTGCTGCCTCCGATGTGAAATCATACGAAAGATTTGCCGGATTCTGTCCATCTATCGTCTGATTTGCCTGTGCAACCGCAATCGTGCCAACCGTATACAGAATACTGTTATAATAAGCTCTTACTGTATAACTCTTAGCCGTTTCGCCGCCCTCCAGATAAACCTTATACTGGCCATTTTTATCCGTCGTTACCGTTTTACAGGTACCATCCGGGAAATAAATATACAGGTTTCTGTAGGTTTCTTCTTCCGGTGTCACTTCGATTGCTCCGGTAGTCTCATTATAAGAGCTTACTACCGAACGTGTCAGCGTTCCCTCCACAGCATAGCGTGAAATCGACAGTTTAAAGTCTGTCAGTTCAAGCGCTGTATCGGCCACCGTAATATCTGTGCCAAAATACTGGCGTTCGCCGTATTCGTCTATAATATACGCTGTATAAGTTCCTTCCGGAAGTGATGCAGTAAATTTACCCTGGTAATCTGTTTTTACCGAATAGCCATCGGATAAATACTGTTCATCCTTTGTCTCAAAATAAATCGTATCGTTTGCAACTGGATTCTCTGAATTGGAATAGGTTGCCGTTGCAGAAACATTTGTAAAACGAACCGGAGAAGTAATCGCATTTTCTGCATCTGCAGCGTTAACTGTAACAGTATCCTCCATCTGATACAAAATTCCCGTCTTTGGAGAATAAATTTTAACAATATATTCTCCTGTCGGAAGCTCTGTCGTATACTTGCCGCTGTCTAGTGTTGGCATAGTATAGGCTGATGCGGTCGCCTCCGGCGTTGCCGTTGCTTCTGGTGCTGCTGTCGGCTCTGTCGTTGCCGTCGGTGCAGCAGAAGCTGCTACCGTAGGTGTCGGGAATGGGCCTACTTTTGCTGAAAAGGAATAATTGTATACGGAATAGCCATCGTCACTCTGTTCCGTATCCTTATAGCCATATTCCATATAATCTTTCACTGTATTTCCGCCGCTTATCTTACCACTGGATAAATCATACTTAATAAAGCTGCGCTGATGAATATATTCATAAAATTCCTGAGAATCCTTTGAAATAAAGTAAAGCGCTTCTCCCTCCAGCAGATTTCCCGCAATATCTGCTACCGTACCGCTGATATTATAATAAGAAGAAACCTTTACGGTAATCGTTGCTGTAGCAGTGCGTGCCGCGTCTGCTGCATCCGTAATATTTACAGTGTATGTATGCGTCCCCTCTGTAATTCCATACGGAATATATAACTTTGCCGAAGCAGCTGCCGTATCTGTTGAAATCTTTACCCCTGCAACATCTGCTGTCTCTGCCAAAGCAAATGTATATTTGCCGGATCCTCCAAGCGGACTAATCGCAATTTCCTGATAATTCTCGTTGAGGCTGACACCACTCATTGATGCAGTTGAGGCTGCACGGTCCGCCGTATAATCATCCAGGCGGTATTCTAACGTCTGGTCAGCACTGGCAATAAATGTATCATCATATACTTTGATGGTAAGAGTTGTAGTTGTTTTTCTTCCAAGCTCATCCGTCGCCTGTACTTTGATGGTACTGTTTCCTGTCGCTGTCGGAATACCCTTGATCTTTGCACGTTTTGAACTGAGTGACAGGCCTGCAGGAAGTGTTCCCGACTTCAGGGAATATTTCAAACTGCCAATCGCATTATTAAAATATCCACCCAGTGAAATTCTGGTTACACTATCTTTTTCCACTAAAATTGTCTCATTGTCACTGCTTCCATAAAATGTCTGTTTATTTTGTATTGTCTTTGTATATTTTCCTACCGTCACCTTCACAAAAGAACCGTTTCCGATCGACTTGGAAAGATAAAGACGATATGTCTTCTGGTCTGACGTTGTCAATGTCTTAACATCTGCAGAGCTGTTGAACGAACCATTTTTGTAGGTTTTAATCGCCACCTTCACATCAGACGCATTCAGCGCTGTCGCTTTTTTCAGCTTCAGCACCAGAGCTGTGCTGTCATATGTATCAACAGATACAGAGCTGATGTTTGTAGCAGCAGCCTTAACAGTTACCTTGCATTTTAACTTCTTGTTTCCTACTTTTGCCGTGATCGTAGCTGTTCCTGCTTTCACACCCTTGATAACAGCAGTTGCCTTTTTCTTTCCGCTGGTCTTTGAAACCTTCGCAATCTTTTTATTGCTGGTAGACCATTTGACTTTCTTTGTCGCATTTTTCACTGACAGCTTAACCGTCTTTCCAACGGTCACGCTTGCCTTACTTTTGCTCAGCTTAGCGGCCTTCGTAGCTGCAGATGCAGTGTTTGATGGAAATTCACTGCCCGTAACAACAAGAGCAAACGCTAACCCGCAAGCAAAAATACGTTTTGTTTGCTTAGTTAATTTCATTTGTTCATCTCCTTTTTCTTTTTTCTGTGATCTACACAGATATCTTTATTATGTCACATTAAAGTCAACATTGCAAATTATTGATATGTTTTTTCTAAAAAAACGAATTATTTTTTGCAGAGCGTTTCCGGCTGATCAGAGACAAACCTTTCCAATAAAAAAACACAACCTACGCCTGTCATAGATTGTGCCTCTAATATTCATTAACAAGTCTCTGGTTCCGGATACTCTTCGCCAAAAGTCTCTACCGTAACCCGGTTCATTTTCTGTGTCTCCAGCGGAGCATCCATATAATTTGTTTCCGTAAGAGCAATACGGTCAACTACATCCTGCCCCTCTGTCACCTTACCAAATGCCGCATATGCGCCATCCAAATGAGGTGCGTCTTTATGCATAATAAAAAACTGAGAACCAGCTGAATCCGGCATCTGAGAACGCGCCATAGAAAGGACGCCGGCAGAATGTTTTAAACTGTTATCATAACCATTCTGTGCAAATTCCCCTTTGATAGAATACCCCGGTCCGCCTGTTCCAACGCCATCCGGATCACCGCCCTGAATCATAAAGCCTGCAATAACCCGGTGGAAAATCAGTCCATCATAAAAACCTTTCCGAACCAGTGAAATAAAATTGTTTACTGTATTTGGTGCAATCTGCGGATACAATTCTGCTTTGATTTCACCTGCTGTTGTCTCAAATGTTACAATCGGATTTTTTGTCATATAATTTCTCCTAATACCCGGATACCTTCAAAACTGCATACTGACCGGCTTCACCCTTACGAGTTCCCCCCTGCCATCCTTCCACAAACAACTCTCCCGTCAGCAGGCCCGGAGGTGCT
>JAJQGL010000084.1 GCA_021200535.1 Clostridiaceae bacterium
ATATGTTTATAAGAGACAGGAATGATTTTCTCCTGACATCCAGCTATCACAAAAGAAAAAGAATCAAACGGTAACCCCCATATTGTATCAGTCCGATTAAAACCGTAATGATTAAAACAATTTTAATCACAGCATCCATCCGGATGATATTAAGATATTTACCGGACGAAAAACCGGCAATAATCATCCCCATGTCAAAAGTCGACACAGGAAATAAATTCGCAGCAAACATGCCAAAGCTTAATATGGCAAGATATTGCAAAAACAGGGAAGCGATTTTAGGGAACAGCCCCCGGCCCTGCAGTGTAGCCATACCCTCTACGCCAAATGCGTGAAACCGGATTGCCGCAACACTTCCGGCAAAACACAAAAGCAAAACGAAAAGGCCGGCAAACCCCAGAATGCGGTTTGTCTTTTTGTCCCGTATGCGAAACATATATGGCCTTGAAAACGTTACACTGCTTGTAATTGAAAAAATAATCCCGATCGGGTCAATATACCGGTAAACTGCAAAAATACTTTTTTTATCGGTTCTCTGTTTTCCCTTGCGGTGCCAAATCCCTTTGTAAATCAATGCTTTTGACAACTCATGCACAATCATCAGAAACGCTGCTGTCAATCCACAGACCAAAAATTCCAATAAAAGCTCTTTCATCTGATATCCTCCAAAACGGATGCATCATAACATTCCCATGACGCAGGACAAAACACAGTTTATTTGTAATAGTCAAACTGCAGCCCATACATGCGGACCGTGTCGCCCTCCTCAATGCCAAGCGCTTCCAGTTTCTCCAGTATGCCATTGTCATGCAGAAATCGCTGAAAAAACTGAAACCCCTTTTCTGAATCCAGGTTGGTATAACCAAGCATACGCTCAATCCGCGGCCCTTCCACCACATACATTTTCTCTTTTTCATCATAGAAAACTTCGTATGGTTCGTCTTTTTCCTGTTCAAGATCTTCCACCACAAATTCCCGTTCAAATACAGTTGGCTCCTCATCAAGCTCATCTAACTGCTTTCTGAGATAATATAAAAGTTCTTTTATGCCTTTCCCGCTAACTGCAGAGATTGGAAAAACCGGAATTCCCTGTGGTTCAAATTCTTCCTTTAGCAGAGTGAGCACGGTTTCTTCTTCTGTACCAAAAAATACATCCGTCTTATTTGCTGCGATAACCTGCGGGCGGGAGGCAAGCTCTTCGCTGTAATTTTTCAACTCCTGGTTGATGACATAAATATCATTTACCGGATCTCTTCCCTCTGTTGATGCGGCATCCACCATATGGATGAATATTTTTGTGCGCTCAATATGGCGCAAAAACTCATGTCCCAATCCAACCCCGTCAGAGGCACCTTCAATCAATCCGGGGATATCCGCAATCACAAAGCCGTCTGCTCCTTCCAAATCCACAACACCAAGCATTGGCTGAAGCGTAGTAAAGTGATAATTTGCAATTTTAGGTTTCGCATTGCTGACTCTGGATAAAAATGTAGACTTCCCAACATTCGGGAAACCAACCAGTCCCACATCTGCAATTGTTTTTAATTCCAAAATTACCTGCAGCTCCTGTCCCGGCTTCCCCGGCTGTGCATATTTGGGCACCTGCATCGTCGGCGTTGCATAATTCATATTTCCCTTTCCGCCCCTGCCGCCCTTTAATATCACTTCTCTGGTACAGCCATGCGACATATCTACTATAACTTTTCCGCTCTCCTTTTCTCTAACGACTGTTCCTTCCGGCACCTTTACAACGAGATCCTCACCCGCCGCGCCATGGCAGCGTCTTTTTCCGCCGGGTTTGCCATCCCCTGCGCAATATTTCCGGATATGTCTAAAATCATTTAATGTATTTAATCCGGTGTCCACTTCAAAAATCAAATCACCGCCTCTGCCGCCGTCACCGCCATCCGGGCCGCCGGCTGCCACATAGAGCTCTCTTCGAAAACTCACATGGCCGTCTCCGCCCTTTCCGGACCGGATATAAATTTCTGCACTGTCAGCAAACATTTTTTCACCTTCTTTCGATACAAAAATCACTGCCCGCCTTACCGTTTTATACGGAATCTACAAAAGGGGCTGTCACAATCACAGCCCCTTTTGTATCGCATTGCACTACATCCGCCCACCGGCGGAATATATGCATTAACATATCAATTTTTTGCTTCAACCGGATATACAGAAGCCTGCTTCTTGTCTCTGCCTTTTCGTTCAAAACGAAGAATACCGTCTGTCAGAGCAAATAATGTGTCATCTCCGCCGCGCCCTACATTCACACCCGGATGAATTTTGGTTCCGCGCTGCCTATAAATAATATTGCCGGCAAGGACATACTGTCCGTCCGCCCTCTTTGCTCCTAAACGCTTTGACTCAGAATCTCTTCCGTTCTTGGTAGAACCCATTCCTTTTTTATGAGCAAATAACTGAAGGTTCATATTTAACATGGTCTTACACCTCCTGCTTTCTCTTTGTCTTTAATCTTATATACTTTGTTCCGTATTCCTCCGCAATAGAACGAAGTCCCATCACTAAAGAATTTAGCAACAGCTCAGCCTCAGGGCTGACAGGTTCTGATGTAATCTCAAAGGAAACCACATCCTTCTCCTGATGAATTTTTTGAATACATCTGTCCGGCGCAAATGCCTCAATCGAGTTGACCGCATTGACCACCAGTGCAGATACCCCTGCACAGACAATATCGCTTCCATACTCTGCAAAACCCGCATGGCCCTCAATCCGAAAGCCTGTATACTTGTCCGACATGTTCTGATAAATCGTTGCCTGTATCATCCTGTCACCTTTTCTGCAATTCTTTTCCGGATTACCGGAGAATCACCACACAAATTAAGCGTTAATCTTGTCAATCTTAACCTGCGTGTAAGCCTGTCTGTGACCATTTTTCTTATGATATCCGGTTTTTCTCTTATATCTGTAAACAATAACCTTCTTCGCACGGCCTTCTTTTTCCACTGTCGCAGTAACCGTTGCGGATGCGACATCAGCGCCAGCCTTCAAAGAGCCATCATTTACAGCAACAACCTGATCAAAAGTAACGGTATCACCTGCAGCCGCGTCGAGCTTTTCAACACGAATCACATCTCCTTCGGCTACTTTATACTGTTTTCCACCTGTTGCAATAATAGCGTACATCGTTCTTCCTCCTTATCATTACTCGCTAACTACGGTGTCTGACTTTACAGACTTCAATTTACCCCGTTAAGCGGCACACTAGATTAGTTTAGCATTTCATCCTGATATTGTCAAATACTTTTTTGCCATAATATAGTATTTCTCATAACGACTCCAAAAGCTGTGTTATCTCATCACAGGAATCCACAATATAAGCCCCTGCTAACCGGCTAAGAACCTCTCTGTCGCGAAAACCCCAGCTCACCAGAATACAGGGCAATCCGCTGTTTACTGCCGTCTGATAATCCACCTCAGAATCTCCAATATAAACAGCATTTTCTTTCCGGGATCCCATTTCCTCCAGTGCGGCATAAACAGAATCCGGAGCCGGTTTCCGTCTGGCTCCGTCCCTGTCTCCAATCGCCGCGGCAACATATTTTGAAAAATAGATGTTCTTTAATTCCTGAACGGCTCCGTCATTTTTATTGGATACAATCGCCATCCTGATCCCTTTTTCCGCCAAACACTGCATCAGCTCCAGAACACCGTCATAAGGCTTTGTTTTTATCCTGCAGTGCTCCGTATAATACGCACGGAATGCCGCAAAGGCCTGATCAAAAAGCGCATTGTCCGCGCCCTGTGGAACTGCGCGCTCCATCAGCACGCGGATACCGTTTCCCACAAAAGAGCGTATCTGCTGCAGCGAATATGTCTCCCAGCCATAACGCTGCATAATGGCATTGACGCTGTCTCTTAAGTCCTCCAACGTATTAAGCAAAGTTCCATCCAGATCAAAAATCACAGTATCTATCATTGCTTCCTCCCTTTTATGCGATAGCAGATTGCAGTAGTTTAAATCAGCTGGCGGATCAGGCAAAGCGCCAGCAAATGCGCCGGATAAAAAACATAAAAAAAGTATCTTGGCAGCCGGATTCCCTTTTTTTCTTCGCAGTAACATAAGCAAAAAGGAAGTGCAAGGCAGGCAAATACTTCTATTCCACTCGTAAACAAAAGAATACATAAAATCATAATAAGCTGTTTTTTGCGCTCAAAACGAAACAGATAGAAAAATACCAGAATAATAATACCGAATGCACTGTAATCTGTCTTGGCTGCAGAACAGGCAGCACACCCTGCAAAAAGGATCGCTGCAGTTGCCGGCAAATTCTTTTCCCAGCGCTGAATCGCTGAAAGCACAAAAATACCTACAAAAAAAGTAAAAAGCACATTCTGCGCACCCGGGTCAAACCACTTGCCGGAAAATGCCAGATCAAACGCAATTTCTGACAGGCAGGCAAACAAAAAAATCCGGCCAAGATACCGTGACAGACTGCGAGTATGCAAAAAGCCCTGCACAAGCAAAAAAGCAAACAGCACGAAGGAGATCCTTCCCGCAATTCGCATCCCCTGATACAGGACACCATACCGGTCACGGTCAATCAAAACACAGGCAATATGATCGCACAGCATCGTTACCGCCGCCAAAAGCTGAATCTGCGTCCTGCTCAGGGCAAATGCTGCATTTGTCGTCTCATTCACTGTTTGGTCCTCTTTTCTATAGCGCAGACAAGCCTTCCCTGTAGATAAGAAAAAGTTATCATAACATCAAAAAAACCG
>JAJQGL010000090.1 GCA_021200535.1 Clostridiaceae bacterium
GCCGGTCGTATTTGGACGGATATTCCGGTTTAATAGGGATGTCTTTAATACCTAAGTTAGAAAACTCCGCTTCATACCGGTCTTCTTTAAAATTTAAATGTACTGTAATTTTATCAATTACTGTATAGCTGCCACGTTCTCGTAAAATCGAAAGCACTTTCTGTGCTTCGTCCGGACGAACAAAGTTGTCAGCAAGAATACGTTTGACATTATTCACACCTTCTTCGATGATTTCTTCATCATCAGAGCTGCAATATTGTCCCAAAAGAAATTCCAATACATATACAGGAACATTCGCACCTTCTTTAATCCGCTTTGTCAGATCCTTGCGGACAATGCGGCCATCAAAGTACTGGCGGAGCTTATCTTTTATAATCTTACGGCTGTCGTCCATTTCTTGAAATTCATCCATATGCTTCATCCCCCATCGAATAAAATTTCACTTTTCATTTTTGTATTGGTCTGATCGGTTTGATCCAATCAATTTGATTGGTCTAATTGGTATGATCGGTCTAATTTTTCTACTTTTCTCCTGAAAGATGGCGTATCTGGTCTTTTAGCCACCATATTGCAATTCCTATGTAAGGCACTTTAGGGTCATTTTCATTTTCCCATATATCTAATTGGTCTTTATATTTTTGGCACCAGTCGCCACCATCTTGATTAATTAAGTCCGCCTGTATCGCATCCAATACAGCTTTTCGGTTCTGCGGCAAGGTTACCGCTTCTGTAGAACAGTTCAGGTTCAGCTTGATATCAATATCTTTCTCTATTTCTTCATCTGTAGACTTTATAGTTCCATCCGACAAATAATAGATTGTTTCAAGAGTTGACACATCTAGCGGATTTATTTTAAGCGAGGCATTTCCCCGCTTTTTATCACATGTAAAATAACGCTTTTTTCGTTTTCCTGTTGCCTCAAGTGCCTTTTCGTTTCCAGAGCAAACTGCCAGCATATTGTTATAATCCAGACCCTTATTCTCACCTGTTTTTCGGGCTGCACTTATTGCCTGCCAGTGTTCAATATAAACATCGCTCTGATCTGTATCTTCCTCTAATATACGTTCATCCGGTATCCGGCGCATACAATAGGCACAGAGATGTCCCTGTTCGCTCATAAGGGATTCTCTGACTTGTGCTTTAAGCGGATTGCTTAATGCATCATATGCTTCTTTATCTGATAATCCCTGCTCCTCCGCTTTTCTTTTTAATTCATCTAATTCAGAAGGAGCAGGCGTTTTTTTATTAAAATCATCTTCCACTCCTGATTTTTAATAATTTCAGCTTTACATTACAGCTGGCAATTTCAGAATCATCTTCGCCAATTTTATCCTTCAAATCTGTCAATATCTGCTCAGCAGCATCTGCGTTCCCCTCGTCAATGTAATGATAAAACTTTTTAAACAATGATTTAATTTCCATTGGACGCTCCGAAGCACCCATAATTCCACTTATAATGGTATTCATATCCTTGCCGTGAACTTCTCCTGAAGGCTCATATACTTCTCCATTATCCAAAATAATAATATTTTCGCTTTTGGCCGTACTGACAACAGCCGGTGCGTGTGTGCTGACAATAAACTGTACTTTGGGGAAAATACAACTCAAGTCCTCCAAAATTCTTTGTTGCCATCTGGGATGCAAATGCAGATCTATTTCATCGATCAATATAATGCCATCCGTTTCCTTACATACATCCCCCAAAAGCTGTGGATTCAGCACGGCCATCCGGTAAGCAATGTCTGCTACCAAACTAATCGTGCTTTTATAGCCGTCGCTCAACTGGTTGATTGGAATACGCATCCATTCGCCGGAATCTTCACGATAGGCGACCTCCAATTCTCTAGTGCCAATATTATATTGTATTTTAACATTATTACAGCCAGTAATTCTTTTATAGCAGCTTTCCATCGCAGCGCACACCGCTTCCAATTCCGGAATACCAGCAAATCCCAACTCCTGATTTTGATATTTTCTGACTGTCATTTTGGAAAACCAGTTCATCATAAGCTTTATATTAGCTGTTCCGTCCACGCAGTCGATATATCCGTTCATCCTATTATCAGTTTCAAACACATCACTCTGTTTCTCCCGATGGTAATCCCACAATCGGCCAGTCCCATAGTATGCTATGACAGGAAGGATCAGATCATTATCTCCTTTTCGTAAATGCTCCTGGAAACTCAGCCCTAAATCAACCATTTTTTTTGCACCTACAATGGTTGTGTTTCCAGTCGGCTTATTCAGGCCCCTCTCCCAGATTATTTTTTCCTTTCTCGTTACTGCCGATGCTTTCACAAGCACAGGATACTGCGGCTGGACATCTTTTGTACTTCCAACAGAAAATGATTTCAGATGAGCCTGGCTTTTATCAATACTCCGCCCAGAGCAGCCATCCATTTTAACAAACATAGTACTGATTGCGACAGCCGCCCCCTCAATAATAGATGTTTTTCCCGAACCATTAGCACCCACGAGAATCGTTAATTTGGGATGAAACTCTAATTCAATATTGTCAAAACATTTGAAATTTTGAAGCGTCAATTTTTGAATATACACTCTACCACCTCTCAGCCCCGGGTTTGATAATTTTACAATTATCGTCTTTTAATTGAATTCACTATCACTTTCTCAGAAAATCAAATCTGTAAAGCAAATAATCAGCAAAAACGGAATCTTACGTTCCTTTGTTTTCTGAATCATTGTATAATCTATGCTGCGAAAAAGCAAGAAATATGAATTCCGGATCTGTTAATACGGAAGTTCCGGATTATTCCGAATTGTTCCGGATCCACTTTATAAGCCAAAGCTTCATTTAAAGCCTCATCCCAAAGTCCCATCCAAAACTCTATTTTGGTCGTCCAAAGCTTATCCAGCACTACGTCTTGAATTTCTTCCGCAAAGTCAGCGTTATCGTCATACCAGAAGACCAGTTTCCTGGTGCAAGCATTCTTCTTCCTTACTTAATTGAGCCTTCGTTACGCTCTTATTAGTCTCATTAGTTTCAAGATTAGTCTCGTTAGTTCCGAGATTCGTCTCATCAGTCTCTTTTTCATGTGCAACTAATCGCGGATTAACAACACCATATTGGTCAAACACAGGTTTCTTCCTAAACAGATTCATACGGAAATCGCTTTCTCTGTCAAGCAGCTCCGGCTTTCGCAGACCATATTCTCGGACCTCGTCCATGATTTTATATCACATTGGGGGGCAGGCACCATTACAGTGCGTTTATTCGGTTATTACCCATTTCCCTGAACGATTGTTGCCAATCCGCACAAGCCTGTCTTTCTTCTTTAACTCAGCTATTAATCGCTTTATTTTTCTTAAAGAAAAACCTGTTTCATTCGCTAATTCTTTCTGAGTAATATTTTCATTTATGCGTATTAGTTCCAATAAACGATTCTCATCCGCTGATACTTCAGAAATGGTGCCAATAGTTTCGCTGTTTGCTTTTAAAATAGTGTCAATGGTGCCAGGATTGGTGCCATTTTTTTTATTTACGGTATCATTGGCATCATTTGCCCCATTCTTTTGAGGATCAATGACACCATATAAATCTGTATCAAGAGACCGTCGATAAAGATTGACCCGGAAGTCACTCCCTCTGTCTTCCAATGATGGTTCAGGAAGGCCATACCTCTTTGCATCCGTAAACATATCCGGAATGCCGCTTCCCCAGCCTTCAATCATATGCATATAGGCAAAGACCTCAGCTATCCCACGGTTTCTGATTCGCGACAAGCCTTCTTTCATCTGTTCAATCGTCAAATCTGAATCTAACATCCCCGGAGATGTTACTTCCAGACGATCATCAAAAAGCGCGACCTGAACCTTTCCCGATGCAAGATACGACCGATGGCAGACAGCGTTCGTGATAATCTCACGGATTGTACGAAGGGGCAGCTCGTAAATATCTTCTCTGATTAGGCCAAAGATGCGAGCTCCCATATCAATATGCTCCAGGACAAATGAATACGCTGACTCAACCTGTTCATCAATACTGCCTTTAAATTCTTTTCGTGTAATAAAAACATTCCTTGATGTTCCTTTGAAAACTGCACACTGAATGGCAGCATCCGGATAATCATCCAGCTTTCCATCCAACAGCTGATAGCCGTTGGTAGCATAGTATCTGTTATTTTCTTCTACGATCAGTTTATAGGATAAAAGCTGATTTTTCCCTATCCGTTTCATCTTTGCTCTTGCGTCGTCATCTTCACAGATTTCCAGCGCATGAAGATAAAGACGCTCACAAAGTTCATTTATTTCCTTTTCTGTCAGTTCACGATTCACTTTTTCCTGATCATAGCGGCGATTTCGCGCGCCCAATACCATTTCCTGAATCTGATAAATCGCTGCTTTTCTTGTAGTTCCGGAAACACGAATATAAACGCCATCAACCATGCCCTGACTCTTGATACAGTACGGGCGCTGCATACCGGCAGGTATATCGACAATGATGATATATTTTCCATCAAAATCCTGCAGACTTACGAGCGGTGTAATTTTAGGCTCACAGCTATCATAGATTGCATTTGTAATGTTATCCATCTTCCTGAAAACATCCTCTTTGGCAAATCCAACGACCTTCCAGGAATTGTTTTCCACGCCAAACACAAGCCGTCCGCCGTTTGCATTTGCGTAGGCAACCACTGTTCGCATATAAATCTCGCTTTTCGGCGGTATGTCGACTTTATATTCTACGTTATCCTTTTCTCCGGTCAGAATTTCTTCTATTGTCATAATA
>JAJQGL010000068.1 GCA_021200535.1 Clostridiaceae bacterium
CGTCAGCCGGGACAACAGAAGAATCGCAGTCGGGCGGGACGTCAGCCGGGACAACGGAAGAACCGCAGTCGAGCGGAGCGCCGTCAGCCGGGGCAACGGAAGAGCCGCAGTCGAGTGCATCGTCAGCAGAGGAAACGGTGAGCAGCAAGCTGACGGTGAAAAAATTGCGCGCATCGGTTAATGCGAATTGTTCTGTGACATTGAGCTGGAGCAAGAATGCAAATGCAAAAAAATATCAACTGTACCGGAGTACCGGAAAAAAGTATACGCGCATAGCCACTATCAAAGGAAAGACAAAATATACTGACAAGGAAGCGCCAAAAGGCAAGAAGGTGTATTATCGGCTGCGTGCGGTCGGAAGCAATACATCCCTCTCCGGAAATTACAGCAAGGTCGTAAAAGCAAAGGTTTTATGGTTAAGAACGCCGACAATCCAAGTGAGTAAGGGAGAAACGAGCCTTGGTAAAGCTTCAGTGGCAGTGCGCCTTAAAAAATATGATGGAACATATGCGGAGATTTATGTGTCGCAGGATGGAAAGAAATATGTCAAAATACCGTTAAAATCCGGAACAATCAAAAGCTTTAAGAAAGTATACCGATTGACATACAGTTATAAAAAGTTCCAAAAACAGACACTTTATTTTAAAGTGCGCACGTATAAAATGCACGGAACGGAAAAAAGAAAAAGCAGCTTTTCCAAGGTGAAGCGTATAGTATTGTGATTTGTCAGGCGAAGCGTATAGCATTGTGATTTGCGAGGTAAAGTGTATAGCATTGTGGTTTGCGAGGTGATGAAATGGCATTAGAAGGGAAACGCTGTCTCGGCTGTATGCACGAATTAAGCTGGGATGGGCGCTGTGAATATTGTGATTTTTCACCGGAGACATATTTAGATAATCCCCGCAATCTTCCGCTGGAGACTTGTTTGAATGAAAAATATGTGCTGGGCAGAGTGATCGGCGCCGGAGGATTCGGTATTACATATATTGGATGGAACCGGGTCCTTAATACACCGATTGCTGTCAAGGAATATTTTCCGGAGGGAATTGCAGGGAGAAACCGGACAGCAGATGGGGAACTTACCGTTTATCCGTTAGATGAACAGAAAAAGAATGATTATGAAGCCGGCATGAAATTGTTTTTAAAAGAAGCGCGTACCATGGCGGAATTTCATGCCTTAGAGGGAATTGTTGATGTGTTTGATTTTTTCCGCGAAAACGGAACGGCATATATTGTCATGGAATATATTGAAGGAACGAGCGTCAGTGCCTATGTCAAACAATATCAAAAAATGCCGGCCGATGTTGTGCTGCAGAAAATGGAGCCTATCTTCCTGGCACTGCAGGCGGTTCATGCCAAGCGTCTGATTCACCGCGACATTAGTGCGGATAATTTAATGTTAAGCAATCGCGGGGAGATTAAGCTCATAGATTTTGGCGCTGCAAAGACTGTCAGCATGCGTTCGCAGCTTGTTACCGCGATTTTCAAGCAGGGATTTGCGGCACCGGAGCAATATCATACCAAGGGAAAACAAGGCCCGTGGACAGACGTTTACGGCTTGGCGGCAAGCCTTTATTTTATGCTGACGGGAACGGTTCCGGAGGAATCCGTGGGAAGGCTGGTGCAGGATAATTTACAACCGCTGACCGAGAGAACAGATATTGATTTGTCAAAAACGCAAAAGCAGGCAATTATGAAAGCGCTTGCTGTTACAGTAGAAAATCGTTTTCATACCGTGGAAGAATTTTATCAGACTTTGTACGGCAAAGAAATTGTACAGACAGAAGAAAAGATACCTGCAAGAGGGGCTGCGGCTGACCAGAAGCTGCCGCACCATAATACAGGGTCAGGACGCCCTGAAAATTGGTTCTCCCGAACGAGAATCCGCAGGGAGATTAAAAAAATTGAACAAGAAAAAGAGAGGAAGAAACGAAAGAAACGTCTGGCTGTATTGGCGGCGGTCATCGCATTTGCGCTGATCATTGGCGGCGGTGTTTTGACTGCGTATTTATCCAATGCGAACAAAGAAAAAGAGGCGGCAGCAGCGGCGGCCAATGCAGAAAAAGAGGCGGCAGCAGCCAATGCGGAAAACGCACAGGAGGCAGGCAGTGAAGCAGACTCTGCTGCCGGCAATGCAGAAAAGCAGGGTGATACTGCGCAGCTTCAAGAGGAAGCGGAGAAACAAGAAACAGCCCCGGCAACACAGTCACCGCTGTATGTCCCGGATGTACAGGGGATGAAATATCAAAAGGCAAAAAAGAAAATATTGGCAATGGGTCTTCGGTGTAAAATAAAATGGAAAACGTCTAAAAAAGGGAAGGTAAACTGTGTGTTTAAGGTTTCGCCGGCGGCGGGAAAAAACATTGAAAAAAACAGCACAGTGACATTGTATGTGAGGAAAGAGAAACCGAAGGCAACAGCGGCTCCGACACCGGTGCTGACAACACCTGCACCGACAGCAGCTCCGACGCCAAACCCAACTCCGGCGCCATCCAAGGGTAATTCATCTAAGAGTGACAATTCGGCAGGAAATTTGGATAAATTGTTTGATTGATTTGGAAAGTACAGGCCGAAAACCATTAGCACAGCCAGAGAAAGTACAGGCCGAAAACCATTAGCTCAGCCAGAGAAAGTATGGGTCAAAAATCATTAGCACAGCCGGAAAAAGGTGAAAAAAATTTGTACCAATCCGTTTTATGATGTCTCTTGTGGGCAGTAACTATAGCAGGAGCGTCACAAATACATTGATGGCATCCCATCGCGTAAAACGCTCCGGAATGGAGATTAGTATGAAAACGTGTAAAAAATGTGGAAAAGAAGTGGCAAATGATGTGAGGTTTTGTACGTATTGTGGGGAGGCGTTCGAGCAAGATACTGCGAAACCGCAAATAGTGTCTCCGGATGAAATGGAAAAGAAGGAAGCGTTCCGTAAGATCAAACAGGAAACGGAAGATATGTATAGCGAATCCCGCCAAACTCAGGAGCGGATAAATGCAGAAAACAGTTATCCGAAAAGAAAAGGCAAAAAAAGGTTTGTTGTCGTGCCGGTAATTCTTGCGCTTTTGGCCCTGATCGCATTTGGTGTAGATTATTTTGGCCCTGTCAAATATATTCCCAGAGATTTTGGGGATTGTCTGGGAAGAGATATTGATTACATTCAGAAAAAATATCAAATGTCAGCATATGGAGATGAAGATATCAATGACTTGCTCGGTGTTTATGTATGTGGGAATGCAGCAGTATATGACACGGACGATGATGGGACAATAGACGTAATTTCTTTGGGGGAAATTAGTGATGAAAATGTGCTTTATTCAAAGGATCTTTATAAAATTGATGGATTAAAATATGGTATGTCAAAGAAAGAAGCTGAAGAAGTATTATACGATTTGTATGAGCGGGATGTGGAGGTGGAAGATCTTAGCTCAGATAATGTGAAATATTATTGGTCTCCATATAGTGAGAAAATGTACAAGATTACTTATAAACAAAATGTGATACACGATATTTTTCTATATAAGAGATGAAGAAGTTAAAGATAGTATCAAAAAGCAGACCAGCAGAAAGGTTTAGTTATTTCGGAAACACTGCACCAGACAGCATTCTTCGGAAGTGTCGGGAGAGCAGTACACTAGCAGTAACAGGAGAGGAAAGCAAAATGATATCGAATCGGGATAGACTGACTGAAACGGCAATTTTGCGTAAGCAAATAGAGGATGTGCAAAAAACGCAGAATTATTGGGAATTTTATCGATTTATGCTGGAAGAGTGGGGAGAGGAAGGACAGGACGCCGGGTGTGAAAAAGAGACGGCACAAAAGCGCCTTTTTCAGGGTCTGACGGAACAGGCGGATTCGGAGCTTGAGGAAAAGAAAAGGCAAGCGTATCGGCGGTTCTGTGCTGCGGTGAGAGGACATGATATTGCAAAATCATCGGTGATTCGCACCTGGTTTGGGATTGGCTCACATGGGAAACCGTCACGCGAAAAAATATTTCAGATTGCATTTGCCCTGCAGTTTGATGTGGCGAAAACAGAACGGTATTTGCAGCAGGGACTGCTTCAGCCGGGGATTCAGCTGAATGATTATCGTGAATTTATATTCCGCTATGGGTTGGACAGCAGTCTTTCCTATGAAAAATGCAAAGAAATGATTTTTGTGTTTGAAAAGCAGATTGCACAGGATATTGTAATCGAACAAAAGACACATACGGATATGCTGCGTGAGATGTACGATTTGCATTATACCAGAGAGCCTGAGGATTTTTTGGTATGGATGTGTCAGCAGGCAGGCTATTTCAAGGGGTATAGCAAAACGGCGCTCAAGCATTTTCAGGCATTAAAGACAGGGATATTGGATGATGTGTGCAAAGATGCCAGAAATCGGATTGAGCGTCTGCTTGTAGAGACGGATTTTGCGGTGTGGGAAAAACAATACCACCATGACGGGGAAGAGCGCGGAGATGCGATTTACCGCTGGATCCGCAATGACGATAAAAAGCAGGTACCTACGATTGATGCAGAGATCAAAGAAGAAATTCGGACAGAATACCATCTTGCGTATGCATCGAGAAAGAGAAACAGCGATTTGCTGAATACCCTTTATGCATCAGCAATCGAATATGACGCCGGTTCCGGAAAAAGCAGCAGGAGAGGAACATTTTCTTCTCATGATGAGTTTTCTTTGCCGGAGACTGTTTCTGTTATGACCGATAAATATTTGTCGCAGCTTTTGGGGGTAGCAGAAAAGAAGGAGCGTCAGATACGTTTGTGTTCTGCGATTGCCAAGCTGGACGGGATGTCTGCAAAAGAAGATTGTCCGGAAGATATCGCGGAACTGTTATACATGATAGAAACGAAAAAAAATGCAAAAAAGTTAAAATCGGACAAAATTAATGTAGAAACAGCAGCCAGGCATTTGAAGAAATGCCTCAAAGAACAAAAAGCAGCCTGTCATATTGTTCAGCGGGAGGATTTGCTGCCGCTGCTGCACTGCATGGCGCAAATGAAATATCAGGAAGAATGTGGCGACAATTATCAGCAAAAGGATGCCAGGGAATATTTTGAAAATATGGCAAACGGAATTTTATTTGCCTGTGGAATGGCGCCATTAAATGAAAAATATGTATTAGATTATCTGTTATTATCTACTTTTATGCCACTGGATATGTATTCTTACTCTGATCTATTGGAAATTACCAGACAAAACTAAAAAAGAAAAAGTTGAAAAAAATTTGCACCGCAGTGTTTTATGATCATCTTGCAGCTGGTTCTGGCTCGGCGAAGCCAGAATCGGCGCAGGGCGATCATAAAACAATGTTGTACAGCGAATGTTAAGTAACTGGCAGTTTGACCTGCTGTCCAAAACTTAATTTTCGTTGTCGTAGGTGATGAAGATGAATTATAAAGTATGCAGAAAATGTAACAGGAAGTGTGACTATGGTGATAGTCGCTGCAAAGGCTGCGGGGCGGATATCACGATACCGGATTATTATGATCTTATATCTGTAGCGGAGGGTCAGACCATATACAGACTATGGTCTGAGTCGATGTCAAAGTTTTTGGCGCTGGTACTTACTCTTGTGGTTTCGATTTTGATTGGAATTGTTTCGTTCAGCTACCTGAATCATGAGGGATATATAGAAACAGGATATCAGTTTGATACAACCTATACCGGAGATAACGGCTCGGGGGAGGATACCGACGAAACTTCAGCAAACAGTAATCAGAATGGGAGTACGGATAGCCAGAGTACAAAGAAATCGAGCTCTTCCAGTACAAAGAAATCAAGTTCTTCCAGTACACAGAAATCAAAGGCTTCCGATGTAAAAACGATTAAAAGCTGTGTTTTGCCAAAAAGCAATCAAAAAGTATATTCGATGAAAACATTAAATAAACTTTCAAGCACAAAACTGGCGATAGCAAGAAATGAAATATATGCACGGCGGGGATACATATTTGATACGGAATCCTGGAAGGAATATTTTTCAAAGAAAAAATGGTATAAAGGCAAGTATTCTTCAAGCTATTTTAATGCACATGCAAATGAGATATTTAATAAATATGAAAAAAAGAATATTAAAAGAATACAGAAAATAGAGAAACAGAGGGAGGGATAAAGCCATGGATGAAGGCGGATGCATTGGCGGATTGATCGGAATCGGAATTGTAATATATTTAATATATCTTTTTGTTGTATATGTTCTAAAGTGGCTGCTAGCTGCTGCTCTGACGGTTATTCTGCTTATATTTACAGTGATCGGTGTTGGTGCATTAATTATTGGAGCAATTTATGGATTGGCTATCAGTGCATATAATTATGTGGAAGCTGTTAACAGAGTATTTGGAGAGCGGGTTAACTATGATCAAATACAGAGTGAGAATGAATAATATATGTGTGAATTATAAAAAAGATAGTATTTTATCCAACATTACCCTGGCTTTGGAACCAGGTAAGGTATATGGACTGTTTTCGAAGAATGGTATTGGGAAAACAACATTGTTAAAAGTTTTGTCCGGACTGTATGAAGCGAATAGCGGAGAGCTGGACTATAGAGAAAACACACGTGTCGGGTATTCGATTGATGACAGTTTACTTGTTGAAGGCCTCACGGTAGAAGAAAACATTATTTATTATGCAAAATTAAATGGGTTACAGAATCCTGATACAGAAAGATTAGATCAAATAATTGAATTAACAGGTGTTGGCTCGTACCGCAGCAAACGGGTAAAACGATTGTCAAAAGGGATGAAGCAGCGCACAAGTTTAGCAATATCGCTGGTTGGGCAGCCTGATTTGCTTGTCCTGGATGAGGCGGTCAGCGGGGTTGACATTGTATCAAGAAGAAAAATAGCGAAGGAGCTTCGCGGTTTAGCTGAAAAAAACAATGTGTGTATTGTTTCTGCTGATCATGATGTATCAAACCTTATATCAATATGTGACGCGATTATTTTTTTGCGGGATAACAGTGAGATAGAAATCTGCCCTATGGAGAAATTGCTTAGGGGTAATACAGCCATATCAACAGATGCCGCTGAACAAATTTTTGTTGATATGCTGGAGAATAGGATGCGGCATGAGGTGGAAAATGCTTAAACAGTTAATATATGGTGAATTTTATCGGTTTTTCCGGGAAAAACGCAATCAACGCAATGTGATAATTTTGATTTTAGCGGTATTGGGCTGTTTTTGTTTTTTGATATTTTTTGAAAGGGTGAAGGGAGAATTGTCCGATATAGGACAAATGAGTTTTAGCAGTATTTATTCGGAAGATAAATCCTACAATCTGGGATTGGTTAAGATATGGGACAGCGGGGACTCGGCCATGTCATCGGCTGGAAGTGTATTTGATGCACTGATACCATCCGGCAGCATTGCGCTGCTGGTTGGTTTGTTTTCAGGGACATATGCCTGTATATACAGAAGGCAGACCAGGCTGTATATGCAGGCGCGTCAATTTGGCTTACGCTCCATAATTAGTACATTTGTTTTGGCTGAAATTTTAATGGCTAATTTCTGGACGGCGGTTTATGAGATCGCATTATTACTATTTTGTGTTTTTGGCTGTGCTTTAACGTCGATGCAATTTGTCTTTGCGGATGGATTCTTTCTCTGGCTTTTGTGTGTACATATAAATTGTACTGCATTTGCCCTGCTTATGTCAGCATTGGCGGTAATGACCAAAAAGATATCGAGTGCCGCAGCGGGATGTGTTTCACTCGTTTTGGCGGGCAGCGGATGTCTGGAATTAATCATTATGTTATTTGGTTTGCCAGATTCCGTTAGTAAAATATGGGTGTTAAATAATTTGATGAACACATCCATGGAAAAAATAGATGTGCATTGTGCTGTCGGGATCATAATCTGTGCGGTGATCACCAGTCTGTTTGCTGTCGGAATTATCATTTTAGAATTTAGCATAAATAAAAAAGAAAGGTACAGATGACGAAAATGAGTAAAAAATTAGTGGAACCGGCAAAAATGAATTACTTTTTTGGTCCCGGTTGGGAGGATTTGGGAAAAACAATAAAACGCGCTTTCCAGTTAAATTCGGACTCTATGAAAAAAGCCTCTGGAGCAATATCAGATGCCTGGACATACGGCGGTTTTTTTGACAAAATGATTTCTTTATTAAAAAATGGGATAACCATCATAATCATTTTGATTTTGGGAACAGCCTATGTACTTTTGTTTAGTGCCATTCACATTGCTATCGTTACGATTATTATGTTTTTATGTTATGTGGTATTTGCGATGGTTTGGGCAATGGACCGGATTTATTTACTCTTGCACAAGGCCAGGACGGACTGCCCGGTATGCAAAAGAAGCTTTTTGATACCGGCATACCGCTGTTCCTGCGGAGAAATTCATTATCAGCTGGTGCCGGGAAAATATGGTGTATGGAAGCATAAGTGTAAATGCGGCTCGAAGCTGCCATCTACGTTCCTGACAGGGAGATCAAGATTAGAAGCGATGTGTCCGGAGTGCAACAGCAAGGCTGCTGCGGGAGAGGTTAAGCCGGTCGTGTTCCAGCTGATTGGCGGCAGCGGTTCCGGAAAAACAGTTTATTTGACAGCGTTATTCCATCAGATATTCGAGAGGATGCGCAGGAAAAATGCGGTGCAATGCGAAATTCCAGATGAATTTCAGCCATATTTCGATGATTTAAAAAGATGGTATGAAGGAGAAGACTGTCCGGCTACCGTTCAAATGAGCTCGCAGATGTATCCATTGGTATTGGATGTAGGAAAGGGAATAAAACGGCAGTTTTCTATTTATGATATAGCCGGAGAAATGTTTGGGAGTGATGTGATTTATTCACAGGATTTGGAGAGACAGTTTCAATATTGTGACGGTTTGCTGTTTGTGATCGATCCATATGGCGGCAGTCAGGCACAGGACGACGATATGGATGTCAGTGACTTTAGTAATGTGTCAGCAAATAACGTCGTTACGAATTTTGTAAATTATTTTATTAGCACAAAGCATTCCAATGCAACTAAGAGAAGTGACAAGAAGGTTTCTGTGTTAATTGTTAAATCGGATGTTAAAGAAATCAAGAAGAACATTGGGCCGGCAAAGATTCATGCCATCTATTCAGCCAACCCGGAGCAGTATACTTCCGAGCAGGATTGCAGAAATCAGGTGTGTAAGCAATATTTGGCCGACAGGGGACTGGAAAGTGCAATTAATGAATTAGAAATACACTTTAAGAATGTTCGATATTATCCGGTAAGTTCCATGGGACATACGAAAGATGGCAGCCAATTTGCGCCGTGGGGAGTGATTGAGCCGCTGCAGTGGATGCTGTCTGACGCCGACAGGAGTTTAGCTGAAAAAATGGGACTTAGCGAATAATTATCAGATTTAAAACAAAATAAAACAGGAGGAGGTTATCATGGATTTGACAGAAGAAGAACTTCAGAATGGGGAAGCAGTTCCGGCTTTTGAACAAAATCAGGAAATAGCAGATGGCCCCTGCGAAGAGGAAGCTGCTGTTTTTGAACAAAACCAGGCGGCAGAATCTATGACGCAGGAGAGTGTTCACTGGGCTGAATTTGCAGCGCAGGAGGAAAGCCAACAGGAGAGGACGATGGTTCCGCCGGGGACACCGGAGGAAAGCGCTGCTCCTGCAAATATGGAACAAGTGTTAAAGGAGCTTGTAGAAAAGATAGAGGTTGTAGCTAAAAATCAGGATAGAAATGACAGGCAGATTGCACAGACATTACGGGAGAATGCGAATTTCCAGATTCAGGTTCGGCAGGGGATGCAAAAAGAATTAGAGGATTATAAAAAAATCGAGAGAAAAGAAGTTTTTGTCCCTGTATTAAGAGAGCTGGCAATGACATATGTAGGTTATAAATCCAGCCTGACGCAGAAGATAGATGAATTGCTTGCCGGAGCGGATTCGGACAAAAAGGATTTGACGGCGCAAATTGGACAGCTTCAGCAGATTGCGGATGCCATGTTTGATGAATTGCAGGAGATATTGGAGGATAATGGGGCGGAAATCGTAAATAGTTCTCCGGGAGAGTTAAGAAAAGCAAGGCAGTGTAAGATCATGCGAAAGATTCCGACAGGAGATCAAAATCTGCACAATACGATAGCCAGATCAACCAGGGATGGGGTTGTTTTGGGCAGACAGGTTTTGTGCAATGAATATGTTGATGTTTACGTGTATGACAAAACGATGGGTGAGAGAAGGGAAACCGGTCTCGGAACTGCAGAGGATAAGAATCAGGAAACTGGTTTTGGAAGTGCGGAGGATGCAAATCAGGAAACCGGTCCCGGAACTGCAGAGGATAAGAATCAGGAAAATGCAGTGCTGTAACTTGTAAAACAGAAAAGAAAAAATTATAAAACACACAAGGAGGAAGAAAAATGGCAATTTACGGAATTGATTTAGGGACAACGTATTCATGTATCGCAAAGTTAGATGCAAATGGAAATCCGGAAATCATCAGAAATCAGGATGACGCATCAGATACTTTGGCTTCGGCAGTATACTTTGAATCGGATTCAAATGTAATTGTAGGAGATGCCGCAAAGGAATATGTTGAAACGGATGGAGAGAGAGTCGTTCAGTTTGCAAAGAGATATATCGGAAAAACCGGAGACGAAAGCAGAGAATGGACTGCCTTTGATAAAACATATAATCCGATTGATATTAGCGCGCTGATTCTTAAAACGATTAAACAAATGGCGGACGATCAGGGTGAAAATGTGGAGGATGTTGTAATAACCTGTCCGGCTTATTTTGGTATTCCTGAGAGAGACGCTACAAGGAAAGCAGGTGAGCTTGCCGGATTGAATGTACTGAATCTGATCAACGAGCCTACAGCTGCAGCCGTGAGTTATTGTGCGAAACAGTTCCAGGAAAACAGAACCATTTTGGTATACGATTTAGGCGGAGGAACGTTTGATGTCACGATCGTTAATATGGAAATGATTACCGGTGAGGATGGAACAGAGTATCCTAAAATCATTGTTGTAGATTCGGATGGTGATGACCGTCTGGGAGGCGCAGACTGGGATGAGGCATTGTATCAGTATATCTTAGAAGCGGTGCTGGATGATAATGGATTAGAGGAATCAGATCTTGAACCGGAACAAAAGCAGGATATCAGGAGCAAGGTTGAGATAAACAAGAAAAAATTATCGAAAAAAGAGTCAGTCAAGATAAATATCAACTTTAACGGCGCGCCTACAAGCGTGAATATCACAAGAGAGGATTTTAACAGAATTACTGCTAATTTAGTGCAAAAAACACTTGATTATGTCGATGCAATTCTTCAGAAAAATCCAAATGTAACCATCGATACGGTATTACTGGTGGGCGGTTCTACATTTATGCCTATGATTCAGGAGGCAGTTGAGAATAAGTTTCCTGGTATTGTACAAAAGCACGATCCAAATCTGGCAGTTGCTATGGGAGCAGCATTATTTGCGTCTATGGCAGGGGGAGAAGAAGTGCAGTCAGACAAGCCGATAGATGGTCAGGAAGAAGAAGGAAATAATGTCAACAGCCAGAGCAGCAACAAAAAAACGACAGTTTGCGATAAACCGGCTATTGTAATTGCTGATATTTTATCCAGAACGTTTGGACCGGGTGTTTATAACGAGAATGGAGAGTACATTGTTGACAATTTACTGTTTAAGGGAGATGAGATGCCTGCGAAGGTATCAAAGACATATTATACGTCAGAGAATAATATGGACGAAATTATTTTAAGGGTATTCGAGAGCCAGAGCAAGGATAAATATACGATTCCCTGTGTTGATGAAGCTGGCAATCCGCAGGAGACAGATGGAAGCTTACAGGTTCGTATGTTAGGAGAGGATGGACTGGTATTAAAGCTCCCTCCGAATACTCCTGTAAATTCACCGATTGAAGTACAGTTTGAAATGGATGCCGCAGGATTGTATGTCAAGGCAGTTAATCCTGATACCGGCGAATTTGTAGACGCTACCATTAAAATGAATGTAGAGGTTGATATGGAAAACAGTGTAGTGAATAATTTTACGCTTTCTATTGGATAGGTATTCAACGCGGACAGGCATACAAGGCGTCTTGGCATTCCATGTGGACGGGCATTTAAGGCGTCTTGGCATTCCATGTGGATAGGTATTCAAGGCGGACAGGCATTAAACGGAGGAAGTTATGGGAAAAAAGGTAGGAATTGATTTAGGTACAACTTTTTCTGCTGTGGCAGTTATGGATGAAAAAACAGGAAAGCCGGTTATTGTCCCAAATACGGAAGGGGGAAAAATCACCCCTTCCGTTATCCGGTTTACAGAATCCGGGGAAATCATTGTAGGGCAGGAAGCCAAAGAGGCGTTTGAGGCCGGTGAAGATGGATGTGTTTCTGCCTTCAAAAGAAACATGGGAGAGGAAGAAGTCTATTGTTCCTTTTATGGAAAGGATTATACAGCAGAAGATTTGTCAGCCATTATGTTAAAGCATTTGAAGCAGGAAGCCCAGGAGGTTCTCGGAGAGGAAATCGAGGAAGCTGTTATAACGGTTCCTGCCTATTTTTACCATAAGGAGAGAAAAGCGACCCTGAATGCAGCAAAAATGGCTGGCTTAAAGGTACGCCAATTAATAAACGAACCAACCTCAGCGGCCATGAATTATGGCATGAATCACTGGCGGGAAAATTCCAGAATCCTAGTATATGATTTGGGCGGCGGAACCTTTGATGTGACAGTAGTTCAGTTAAAAAGCGGTTATCAGATTGATTCGCTGCAGACTCTGGGTGATCACAAGCTTGGCGGGAAAGACTGGGATGCCAGGATAGCAGGGCTAATTGAAGAAAATATTGAAGAAGAAACGGGTATCAGCGCATCAGAAAATATAGAATTACACAGAATGATTCAACAGATTTCGGAAGGAGTAAAAAAACAGCTAAGCAAAGCAAATAATGCGCCATATAACTGTTATATACAGGATTATGGGCGGTATAGCGGTTCGGTTTCCCTGGAGGAATTTGATTTGCTGACCAGAGAGCTTAGAGAGAAAACCGGAATCATATGTAATACGATTTTGGAAAATTTGGGTGTGACCTGGAATGATATTACAGATATTCTTCTTGTGGGAGGTTCCACAAGAATGAGGCAGATTTCGCCATATTTAAAAGAAATCAGCGGGCATATGCCTCTTTCGCAGGTTAATCCGGATGAAGCAGTTGCGTTAGGCGCCGCCATTCAGGTGAATTTACCGAAACCAAAGTACACCGTGCTTTCCATGTCCAACCCTGCAGACGAGCCGGGTCAGGAAAGAGAGTATAATGGCAGGAAAAATTTATCCAACACAAAAAATCAATTTTCGGCAGGGGAAATCGGGCAGGAGGAAAAACTGCGCAATGTATTGAGCATTCGCAATTCGGATGTGGTTGCCCATGCAATGGGAATTATTGCAGTAAATCAGGAGGGCACAGAGTATATCAATAAAACCATTATTCCTGCAAACCAGCAAATACCGGTCAAGTGTGCAAAATCATTTCATTTTTTCACTTCAAGGGATGGAGATAACGAATTGGAGGTTTATGTCCTTCAAGGGGACAGAAAGCCATTGGAATCGGAAATCATCGGAAAATATGTTATTTCGGGGATTGTGCATCATGAAAATGAAAATCCGACTACGGTCCGCATTCAATATAGCTATGATTTGAATGGGATGATTCAGGTTCAGGCAAGACAAGGAAACAATGGGGCTGATCTGCCGATTCGGAGTGAAGCAGTTCCGGAGGATATGAGCAAATACGGAAAACCGGTTGAAAGGGTAAAACAGGAGCCAATTCATGTGGCAATGGCGGTAGATGTATCAGGAAGCATGTCTGGAAAACCCATGCAGGATGCTTTGGATGCCATGTGTAATTTTGTTGATAAAATTTCTTCCTATGGAGGCGGCGTTGATATTGCTGCCATAGCAGTGTCGAACAAATGTAAGATTGTACAGAGCCTTACACCGAATCTCAGCCTGTGCAAAATGTCGATTCTTTCGATCGAAAGCTGTATGACAGGTATTGGCAATTCAGCGCATCCGTTCAAAGAAATTAAAAATATATTACAGCACCAATCCGGGAAAAGATTAGCGCTGGTATTAGCAGACGGAAAGTGGTACCATCAGGCAAAAGCAGTAAAAGCGGCAAGGGAATGCCACAGCGTTGGAATCGATATCGTAGGGATTGGTTTTGGAGATGCAGACGAACAGTTTTTAAGGGATATTAGCTCCGGAGATATTGAATCCATGCTTGTCAAGCAGAGTGAACTGTCATCAAGCTTTGGAAAGATAGCGCAGGAAATCGGGGCAAATAGTACCGGCGGCCAGCAAAATGATATTGCGAACGATCAGAGTTCGGCCACCTGGCTGGCGATAGGGGAATAAATTCTGCGGTATCAGTAATTTTTTGAAATATGCGGCTTAATGTGAGGAGAGGAGAATATCAAATGGACAGGAAGAATTATTTTGAAATGTTAGGGCTTCCATTTGACCCTGCTGAAGGTAAGGAAAGAGTAATAGAAAAAGCAATCAGCACGTGGGAAACTTCTTTAAAAAATGCTTTAGCAAATGAATCCGGAAGCAAGAGAGCGGCTATGGAAGCCGAACTGCAGCTGAAGGAGGACATGACAGCTTGTATGAAAAATGCCAAGTCCAGAAATGAAGAGGCTAAGAAGCTTAAACAGGAAAAGGTTGGACAGCTGGAAAAATTAATCGAAATATTTAAACTGGCCCAGACTGGTACTCCGGAAGTGACATTAGCGCAGGTGAAAAACCTTGCACTCAGGTTAAAATTAAGTGAAAATACGGTTCGAAAGGTTTACCAGGACAACGGTTTTGTTATACAAAAACCAAACAATAGCATTAAACTCAAGGATTATTTCCTGGATAAAATGACCATTAAAGATATTGATGAAAAGCTTCAAAGTTTAAAGACGATGAAATCCGAGAGAACTCCCTGGGCTGACAGGGTGAAGGATTTATACGACTTTGTGTGTTATTGCAGCGGCGGAAGAGACGAAGACTGTGCTGATTTTCACAAGAAAAAGACGGAAGATTTACGTGACGTTTTACAGGCTATGTCTTCGACGTATGCTACGGATAACAGTAAATTCGGCCATTTGATGTCTGATTTGATTACAGCAGGGACAAGCTCTGTGTTCCGCGATGAAGAAACGAGAAAAAAATACGAGCGTTCCTGCCGGAGAAGGCAGTTAGAGAGCTTTTTCGCATTATTGAAGGTTGCGCCGGAAAGCTTTAAAAAAGACCCCATATTTGCGGATAGCTGTATCAGAAATATAGAAAAGGAATTTCCCGATTATAATCTGGCATTAGCTTTATATAACACAGAGGCGGGGATAATAAATGATCCATATGAGCCGTTAGAAGCATTTGTACATATTACGTGCGGCGTATGCGGAATTGGTAATAAATTTAGAAGTCAGGAAGAAGCGCAGAAAGGAAAATGCAATACCTGCGGTTCCAGTCTGTATTTGAAGTGCCCGGGCTGTGAAAAACTGGTGCCGGCTTCTGCAGATCGCTGCTCATGCGGATTCCTGCTGACAGAGATGCGGTTTTTTGATCAATATATTCAGGAAGCAGAATTTGCTTTACAGGAAATGGATATTCAGGAAGCAAAGAAAAAACTTGTAAAAGTAGAAAATGCGAATCCGAAAAGTTCCAAGCTTTTGCCGTTACGCCGGCGGGTAGAGCAGATGTCGGAGTTATTTGATAAGTATATTAAGAATTTAGAAAATCTGATTGACTCAAAAAAATATTTTGAAGCCAATCAATATATTTCAGTTATCGCAAAAGAGGTTCCTAAACTTAATATTGACTCACAAAAGAAAAAGATACACTCCGTTTTGGACTCCGTTGTGAAAATGATGCCTGCAAAGGACGATCCGCTTGCGGCGGATAAATGTATTGATATTATACGAGAGGTTAAAGATTACGAACCGGCTGTAGAAATGCTGCGTACATTAAAACCGAAAACGCCATCAAATATCAGGGCGGCTGTAAGTGGGACATCAAAGCTTAAGTGTGTTGTTAACTGGACGTCTACGAAGGAAAAGGGAGTAAAATATATCGTTGTCAGAAAGCGGGATGAAAGATCCAAAAATCATACGGATGGCAAGGTTATAGCTGAAAATATTGATGTGTTAGAGGCAGCAGATCAAAACATTGAGCCCGGGATATGTTATTTTTACACCGTTTTTGCCTGCAGGGAAGGCATATATTCTGACGGCATAAGCGAAAAAGTGGCATATTATGCTGAAATAGATCCCGGCACATTGCGCGCTGAATCAGAAAACAAAGTATGCAGATTAAACTGGGTTCTTCCCCCAAATGCGTCCGGTGTAAAGATTTTGAGAAAAGAAGGCACTATGCCGGGGATGAGACCGGATGCCGGGACGGCAATCGTTGCGGAAAATGCAGCATCCTCCTATACGGATACCAGGGTAAATAATGGGATTACATATTATTACAGGCTGATATGCCTGTATCCGGCCGGCACAGGATTTGAAACCAGCAAGTCGGGGGTGACCGTGTCATTAACGCCGGAAAAACCACCGGTACCGGTTCATGACGTCAATGCGAAAGTAAATGGCAGTCTTGTCAGTATTCAATGGAAACCTGATTATGAAAATAAAAATGCTGTCAGCATACGGCAGCTGACAAAGAATGCAGATAAAAACATGGTGGGGGTAGTTCAGGCAGGATCGGATTTAAATTCTTTGTTAGGCAATGGCAAAACTTTTGGCGTATCTACTACGGATACCGGAAAATGTAATTTTGAAATACCAAAGGACTCCAGCTATCAAATTGCGGTTGTTGTTTCTGCGGGGAGTTTATCGGTTATTTCAGCCATACATAACATCTCCAGCATTGAGCGGTGCGAGATTGACAAAAAACAAAGCCGAATCGAATCCGGCAAACTGATTTTGCTGTTGAAAAATTTACCGAAAAATTTAGCGAGAATCCATTATATTGCCGCCCCAAAGACATCAGACAAGGCTCCGTGGGCTGCCAAAGAGGATGCAATGAATAAGGCGCTTGATGTGATTCGTGCGGATGACTATGAAAAGGACGGCATGATTGTGATAGA
The DNA here is from genome assembly GCA_021200535.1 of Clostridiaceae bacterium. Taxonomy (GTDB): domain Bacteria; phylum Bacillota; class Clostridia; order Lachnospirales; family Lachnospiraceae; genus Butyribacter. The sequence continues at coordinate 17,107 of JAJQGL010000068.1, forward strand.
TAAAATCCCAAATGATGCTGTGTATGTTACGGTTATCGGCGAATATCAGGTATTGGGCGGCCAGGTTATCTATTCCGAGCCATCAAAATTTAAGATGCTAAATAAAACAAAAGAAAAAATAACCTATTCTATTTCATGGATAAAAACCGGATTGTTTGGCGGGAAATGCAAAAACGGCAAACTGATTCTTGATACAGAGGCACAAAGCATACCGGAAATGGTCCTCGTATATAAAACGGATGGGCATATCCCGATGCGGCTGGATGATCCGAAAATAGGAGTCCTTTATACTGTTGAGGAGCAGGAAGCCGATCCTTCGCAGAAACGGTATGAAATCGAAATAGGGGAGGATAAATTTGCCGGACTCCCTGCCAATGCAGAGTTGAGATTGATGTTATCCTCGGAAGAAGAGGCTGTGGGATATGAAATTGTACCCGGAGATATCGGTTCATTAAAAAACCAAATTAAAGGATAGCAGCGGAAGGAGAAAATGAAAATGGCAAAAGATATACTATGTCCGTATTGCATAGAAAAATTGGGAGTAAACAGCGTTGATTATTTATGTTCTTCGTGTCGTCAGGTGGTAGTGCCATCCAGGGCAGACCTGCTTTTAAAAAGGATACCGAAGTGCCAGAACGCAGGATGCCACGGCGGTATTGCGAATTACAAACAATGTTCAAAGTGTAAGACAGAATTGCCGCCGGATATTCTGGAATATAAAAAATATTTAAGATTTTGTTTGCTGGGGCTTACAGGATCAGGAAAAACAAATTTTTTGACCGTATTGCTGCATGAGATTAGAAATTCAATTAATACGCCGTGGGTGTTTGCCCCTATGAATGATATGACGCAGGATATTTATGATTCAAATGTTTCGCTGGTGATCGAAGGGCATGAGCCGGCGGCCGCAACCATTCCGGGCGCTCCGCCGATACCACAGCAGTGGCGCGTAACGGACAGGTCAAAAATCAAGAGAAACGAGATTCCTGCCTACAGTTTAACGATCTTTGATGGAGCAGGTGAAGATGCAGAACGTATCGACCCAACCATAAGCAGATATATATCTGGTGCCAAAACATTAATCATTTTAATGGATCCGTTATCCATTCCGGAGGTGCGCAAATCTGTTTCGGAAGAGATCATTTCCCATTCGACAACGACGATTCATGATCATGGCGATTCCGCCAAAATGGTGGATGGAATCGCGAACTATATTCGTACAAGCTGCGGAATATCTCCGGGAAAATTGATTTCAAAAGAGGTGGCAATCGTATTTACAAAAATAGATACGATTCGTGAAAGCTTTGGCTCAGCAACTGTTATGCAGCCAAGCCCGCATTTGGAATCCGGCGGCTTTGTGAAAGCAGACGGGGATGCGGTTCATGCGGAAATTAAGGATTGGCTGGTTACACATAATGCAAGCTCCTTTTTGAACGCACTGGATTCTAACTTTGATTCCAAAAAGCTTCATATGTTTGGGGTTTCCAGCTTTGGACAGGTTCCGAAGGAAAATGGAAAGCTGGGGAAGGTAATTCCGCACAGGGTACTGGATCCGATTATATGGATGTTTTCAAGAGAGGGGATTGCAAAGACAATATAGGAACCCGGTGATTAGAGATAACGGCAGACAGGCAGTTAAAAACGGATGGTGTCTATAGGAGGAATGTTTATGCTAGATCAAATTATTTATACAAGATGTTCAAAACATCGCAGTCTTGAAAATGGAGGAAGAGAAGAAAATCAGGATGGCTCAACGGTATATTCCATGTCTGAAAGTATATTTTCTAATTATACAAAGGATGAACTGGGCTTTGTGGAAAAAATACTCCGCAAACCAAATGCATCAAGTGAAAAAGAACCCATCGGCCTTCTTACATCTTATGAATACTATAGGACACCGGACGGGAATGCGGTGGTTTCCAGGTCAGACGGCAGGCCAATGTGTACGGAAAAAAGAAAAAATGGGGCTGCCAACCGCGGCGGCACCATTATTAATCAGGCATATTTAGGGGAAGTCAAAGGATATCCATTTGAAATGATCGGTTCGCCTGACTGGACGGCTATACAGAAATCTGAAATAGAGTATTATCACGATAATGCGGATGAAAAGGTGCCGTATTTACCATCTTTGAACCGTGATATGAAAGGCGGAGACATCACAGCAGATGGCGTAAGAAATTTCTTGAACGCCAACAGAAAAGATGCTTATAAAAAGGCATTGTATTTTCTGATGCAGGAATTTTCAAAAAATGAAAATGAGCGAAGGGTATTATTAATTAAAGATACCCCGCAAAATGTCGGGCTGTGGATTGCGGCTTTGTCGCTTGCGATGAGTACAGCTATGGCTCAGAAATTAACCTTTTCAACAAATAAAACCAGCCTGGGCATGCAAACTGACGCACAGTTATTTTATTATACAGATGAATCAGGCAAACTATATTATTCGGCAAATCAAAATCCTAATTTAAAGAGAAAACCGTATTATATGGTGGCAGGCTATCATTCCTTAGACCGTTTCAGCAAAGGCCTGCGGGAATTTCCAAATAGCCATTATGTCATTCTTGACGGAGATACATTGACGTTTGGGATAGATTCTTCTTTTTCTGTACCGGAAAGTATTTATTTTCAGGATGCAGGCGACCTAAGTATGGATATGAATTATTTTTGCGATGTCATTCTGGACAATTATTCCGTCAGTGAATTTACAGACAGAATACCGGATTTGTACGAAGCGTATTGCTATTTGCTGACGGACAAAGTATCTGTAAAAGCGTGGGAATATTCAAAGGTATTAAAATATTTAAAAATAATAAACAGTTTTGCGAAATCCAGGGATGTTTCTTTTGAGGAAAAAATCTTTTCTGGAATAATGCAGATATATCCAACTGATTTTAATGAAGATGAAAACAATGGTTATGCATTAATCCGGGAATTATCCAAAATTGCAGACACTCCGGACAGACAGGAACAGATAAGAAGGGCATTGGTTGAAAAGCTAGTCCTTGCATTGAAAGGCATGGAAAAGGGTGATGACAGAATCGTTGGCACATGGAAAACGATTCGTGACAATAACATAGGGATTGATATTCGAAATCTTTTATGTGATGTGTTAAATGATCATTATCTTAAGGAAATAACAGATCACATAAACCGTGCTTCACAAGTTTCTGTAAATGCGGTTTTGGATATGTATATTTATATGATAGAAAACGGAGTATATTCCTATCGCATTACATGTGAAAATCAGACAAAATATGCATTTGTGCTGACAGCCTTTGACTGTATAAAAGAGTCAGATACGTATTTAGTGCCATTGCTGAAGAGAATATCCGGTTCGAAGGAACTGCTTTCCGCTATATTGTATGCAGTTGAAAATGCGGATAAGAATAGAAATACCTCTGTTTTTATGCAAGCACTGGTAAAGACCTGCCCGGATATTTTCGGGGTTGTCAATTTGTTTTCAAGATATAAAGGAGCATCTTTCGGTGTGGTCGATAATCTGCTGAAAGTTTCCATTTTAGAAAACAGAAGGTGTGACGGCGCTCTTTTGGAATGTTATCGGAATGCTTTTCAAATTATAAATCCGGTTCATTATAATACTTCTGAGGTATTTAACACATGGCTCTCTATTTTAGAACCCAATGATTTAGGAAGATTTTTCAGAGAGGTTCATCGCTTTGGATTTAATATGCAGCTAAAAGAGCAGTTCATTGAAAGTGCAGACAATAAGTTGAAATTTGATGAAGTGATTCATCTGGATGGTGCCGTCATTGATGAAATTGCAGCCGTTGCAAATGCCATCGATATCTATTCCAGGACAGAAGAAATCTATAATTTGTTTTCAGCAGTCAAACAGGCCCGAAAAGCGGATGATCTGATAGGCGTTATGGAAGAATTTACAGATGCAAAAATCGTCTTTCCGGAAGCTGAGAAAAAATCAAAGTTTATTCAGACCGTATTTCAGGCATTGTCCGGATTTAAGGACGAAGAAATGCATTTCAGGGCTTTGTGTTTGTTCTCTTTTGATCACGCTGCTTCAAGAGACAGCTATATTAGACAGTATGTAAAAGCTGTGCTGGGTTGCACAAAGAAAAATCAGATTTTAGATCAAATCGCTTCATTAAGCCAGGTGGCGTCTCAAATAGAGAACCAAAGCAAAGATTCTCGCGGCCTGGCTATGGTTTGGGAAACCATTTTGGTTGAAGAGCTGGTTCCGTATTATAAATCATCTATGAGCGAGCAGGTAAAAAAGATGTCTTATGAAGAGACCATTGAAAAAAATACGTTAGTCTTATTAAAAAAAGTACAGGATAAAGCACCAAAAGGGCTTGGAGGAAAGATAAACAGCTTTATTGGAAAATGGAAGAAGTAAGGACAAAAAGAGAAAGCGCATTAGCCGCTTCCTGCGGGTACGGCATGAGACTAAAACTGAAAAAAAATTGCACTGCGCGGTTTTATGATTTCATAGTACAGTGGCTAGTTAACATTCGCTGTGCTATTACAACGATTAGTTAACATTCGCTGTGTTATTACAACGAATAATTAATAGTCGCTGTAATATTACAATGGGAATTATAACTGGGCTTTATGGACAGGAAAAGCTGCAGGGCGCGTTTATGCAAAAATGGGAGGCAGATGGAATGTTAGATTTTAGTGGTATTGTAGGAAAGGCAGCCGGTGGGTTAATTGGAAATATGATAACATCAGCTATGGGAATCAAAACAGTAAAAGTAGATGCAGACCAGCTGGCAGAAATTATCAATTTGGCATTTTTGGAACCGGCGTCCAGTATGGACTTTGTACAGCGTGTCGAAAATACGGTTGCAGGAAGTAAACTGACAGTAAAAGAATTATATTCCGAAGATGGAAAGTATTACCTGTATGTAAGTCTTTTTGAAAGAGGCTTGACGCAGCACAGGACAGCCTTTGTAAAGGATCTGGAGCAAAATACGGTATATGAATGGTCGGGATATAATTTGTCGCCGCTAAAAAATGCAGTGGCATTCAAGATTGCAGCCCGTTCTATGAAACCGTTTGAACCGGTGGTAACGCATTTAACCCGTGCGTTGGAAAAGGATAAGCCGAAAACTGAGGCATCCAGAGAACTGTCTGGAGAAAAAGGGCAGCCGGCATCAGAGCCGGGGCAAAAGCCCGCATCTAAGTCCCCAGTATTGGAAGCAGGAAATGGGCAGCCGCAGAAAGCGCTGGTTACCTGCAAACATTGCGGCGCTTTTAATGCATCAGATGCTTTGTTTTGCGGAAACTGCGGAACGGAATTACAGCCTGTTCCGACACAGACAAAATCGGAACAGGAACCAAAACAGGAGTTTGAACCAAAACAGGAACTTGAACAGAAACAGGAACCAGAACAGGAACTTGAACAGAAACGGGAATCTGAACAGGAACTTGAGCAGGCTCTGACTACAACATATGCTCTGGTAGAAAGGTGCGCCCAATATTTGGGAAGCAAAGGTGTTATCAGTGAGGCTCCGTCGGCAGAACAGGCATTTTTGGAAAACATTGAAAAGATCAAATCATCCAATCAGCTTTTGGCGGGGAAATTAAAGAGAGGTTTGATTGCACTGGAAGATCAGGAGTGGGAGGATGCAGAACTGCATTTTAATAATGCCTTAGATATGGAACCGGAATGCAGTGAGGCGTACATAGGAAAGCTGCTTACCAGAAAAAGAATGAGATATTTGAGGGAGCTCTGCCGGAATCCCATTGGGCTAAAAGAGGATAAAGATTTTCAACGTGCCATACGGTATGCAGGTGAAAATAGATCCTATTACGAAGGGCTCGCAGATGATGCGGTATGTATTGAATTGGTGAGAACAGCCCTGGAACAAATGGACTGCGAAGCAAACGAACTGCAGGTATGGCTGCAGCATATCCCGGACGAATGGTATGCAAAAGACGCCCGGCTGCATGAGATGAAAGAGAAAAACGAACAAAAACTGCATGAAGAGAAAGCGGCAAAGGAGGAAAGAGAAAAAGTTTTGATTTGCAGTTATTGCGGGGCGTATCATGTTGGAGCGGGGTGTTTCTGCAAGGAATGCGGCAGAAAATTAGAGTAAGAGGGAGCTGCAGGGAATGCAGCAGAAAATCAGGGTAAGAGGGAGCTGCAGGGAATGCGGCAGAGAAAATCAGGGTAAGAGGGAGCTGCAGGGAATGCAGCAGAAAATCAGGGTAAGAGGGAGCTATAGAGGGATGTAAGAAGAGCTGCTTACGCAGCAAGGAAAAGAATTTAAGGAAGGAGCAAAAAAGCGTATGAAAAAAATTTTAATGGGAATCGGTTGTGTGTGCTTGTGCCTGGCGATACTGGTCAGTGCAGCTGTACTGGGGAAGAAAGCCTCCGCTGAAGATGGCTGGGGCTCCTGCGGGACAGATGCCAGCTGGCATTTTTATGCCTCTACCGGTGAACTGGCGATTACAGGAAGCGGGGAAATAACAAGTGCTTCCTGGAGCGATTATAAGAATTCGATTACATCTGTTACGATTGGAGAAGGAATAACCGGGATAGCGAATGCATCAACTTATTATTCTGGAGTATTTTATGAATATACAAAAATAACATCGGTAACGCTTCCATCTACCCTACAGGAGATAGGTAATTATGCTTTTTGGAAGTGTACAGCACTTAGCGGGATTACATTGCCAGATTCCTCTGTTCTGCAAACGATTGGTGGTTATGCATTTTACAAGTGTACAGCGCTTACCGGAGTTACATTGCCAGATTCCCTGCAGAGTATCGGAGAGTACTGTTTTGCATATGCTTCATTGAAAGAGATCAGTATTCCGGCGGGGGTTACGGTTCTGTCTGAGGGGGCGTTTTATGGCTGCAGCAGCCTGGCGTCAGTTAACCTGTCAGAGGGAATAGCGGAATTAGGTGCGGGGTGTTTATATGAAACAGGGATTACCAGCATTACCATTCCGTCAACTGTAACAACGATTGGTGCTGCTGCGTTTTCGGGGTCAGAACTCTACTCACTGGAGATTCCAGAGACGGTAACATCCTGTGGTTATTATACGAGTTGTCTTGACCTTTCTTTTTATTATAATCGTCACAGAGTTTATGATGAGAATGATGATTATTATGGTTATGGTTATTATTATGAAATAGCAAGAAATTGCAGTAATTTACATTATGTTGCATTTAATGGATCCTGTGCTGTGGATGGAGTGATGTTTTACAGTTGTTCAAATCTTACGACTATAAAATTAGGAGAAGCGGTAACAAAGGTTTATGGAGAGGATTTTCCGGCTTCGGTAACGGCATATTACATCCCAGGGACGGCGACTACGATTGAAGATTTTTCAAGTAAAAATACGGCAACGTTTTATTCGGTTACAGGCTCGCCTGCTTATGATTATGCCGGCTTGCATTCTAACATCAGTTTTGTCGATATAGCAGCCGAGAGTGGCCTGACCCAATGGAATACACTGTGGGATTCCGTTACGACAAGTGCGGCGGAAGAGCTTGCTGCAGTAACTGCGACCGCGACCCCAGCTCCAACAGCGACCCCAACTCCAACCTCAACGCCAACCACGGTCAGCACAACAAAAGTAGCGAAGGTACAGGGATTTAAGATTTCTACGAAAAAGAGCAAAAAAATAAAGCGTTATACTCTGAAGTGGTCAAAAGTGTCTGGCGCTGACGGATATGAGGTGTATTACCGGGCAGGAACAAGCGGTTCCTATAAAAAGTACGAAACGGTGTATAGCAATAGGTATATAAAAAGGGTAAGTAAGAAGAAAAAATATAGCTTTAAAGTTCGCGCGTATAAAATAGTGGATGACATGATAATCTATGGAAAATACAGTAAAGTTATCCGAAAATAACTGTCTCGGCAGGAGAATGCCGTAAACGGCAAATGGTGTGCCGGATCAAAACAAGGCCGAAGTAAACCTGTTTAAAGAAGGGGGCTTCGGTCTTGTTTTTTATCTTTATGGGGCATCGGCAGCTGTAATAGAGGGGACGGGATGATTTCTATATTTTTAAATTCACGAAATGATAGGGTATTGGCAAAATATTATCATTCCGATATTCTAATGATAGATAGTCTGAAAAATCACACTGATGTGCTGATTTCTAACAATCCTCTGTAAGAGGATTTGGCTATTTGTGCCGGAGCGTCACAAATTAGTTCTGATAGCATCCCGTCGCGTAAAGCGCTCCGGAATGGAGATTAGAATGCAAAGTTTATCTAGGAGGTTTGGAAATGGTAAAGGAGAGAATGCAATTTTGTATAGAATGCAGAAAAGAGACGAGGTATCGGCTGCAGCATACCCTATGTAAAAAATGCATCAAAGAGAAAGAGTATGTATTTGAAATTTCAGAGGCTGTATGTGAAGAATGCGGCGAACGGGTAAATATTCCCGGAATTATGGATAAAAATGCCCAGGAAATTGATAGTCAATATAGAGAGAAAGAGGGGTTAGTTACGGTTGATGATATTTCTAATTTGATGGAAGTATACAAAATTGGAAAAGCTCCATTATCATTGGCTTTGGGGTTCGGTGAAATTACGATTACCAGGTACTTAGCGGGTCAGATTCCTTCAAAGAAGTATTCGGATATAATTAGAAAAGCTTTGGAATCGCCTGCCTATATGATAGAAAAGTTAAATGAAAACGCAGATAAGATAGGAGATACAGCTTATAAGAAAACTATGAATGCAGCGAAGGGGTTGGAACCTTTATTTGCATTATCTGAAAAGATGTTATTGACTATTTCGTATGTTTTTCGTAAAGCAGAAGAAGTCACTCCGCTTGCTTTGCAGAAAATGCTTTATTTTATTCAGGGAATTTATATGGTTTTATTTAATGAAGAATTGTTTTGTGAAGATTGTGAAGCCTGGGCTCATGGCCCCGTGTTTAGAAATGTATATGAAGTATTTAAAAATTTCAAATATAATCCTATTGACGATACTCGGTTTTCGATGTTTCAAAAGCGGTTTAATGAATTGTCGGAAAATGAAAAAGAAGTTATTGATTTGGTGGTTGAATCTTTTGGTATGTATAGTGGAAAAACATTGGAGCGGATTACCCATGAAGAAAAACCTTGGATAGATGCAAGAGTTAATTGCATAGCAGGTGAACCTTCTAATGAAGTGATATCTAAAGTAGCTATTAGACAATATTTTTTGGAGGTGGCAGAGAAGTTTGATATAAGAAATGTTGATGGTATTAAAAATTATATAAGAAGCAGATTGGAAGTTACCAGTACAGCGAACATTAAATAACCTTATCTTAAATCATGGTGCTTGATTGGGATTAATTTCCTCCAGTTTATATGTCCAATGATAGACAACTGGCTCAGCATTAATCTCATCTATTGTGGACCGTTGCTTTTCTTCTGTATCATTTCAGACCACAACAGTTCCCCATTGCATTAAAAATGCCAATGGCGAGATTTTTACGGAATGACGGAAAATCAAATTGAAGTTCCTGTCGAAATATGGCAGTATTTATCTGGGAATGCCAGGATGGTAGGCGGTTAACCCTCTGCGGAGGGCTGTGACCCTCCGATTACAATGTATTTTTGATACATAGAAACCCGCAAGGGAATCTGGGAAAGGAGGGCTGAGCCAATGGATATTTTAGGACTTATGGCTGTGTTAAGTTTCGGCTTGACCTGCTTCGGAATAGGATACTCTATCGGTAAAGATAGTAACAAAGCTGGTTGTTCATAAAACAGTAATCAATCAACAATGAAACAGCAACTGCCTGTCAGGATTGGTTATGAAAGTCATAAATAGAGCATACTCTTCTATCAGCAGAATTTTTGTCTGTATGCGAGGAGTATTGTAGACAAATAAAATCCTCTTAGATGGCATCTGGTATAAATGAACCTTCTATTCATTTTTAATTGATTTTATCCGCATAGATAAAGGTCTTTTTCGTTTCTAATTGTCTACACTCAAGTACTGATATTGCATACAGTTACTGCTTATTATCTATCTTATTTTTTTGTTTTATCTCATCATAAAATCCTTCGTAGTCTGGATATTTTTCCTGCATTTCAATAAATCCTTCGATTTCTTCTATACTAATTATATTTTCGGCCGGCACAGAACCATTTGTCATTCCCGTAAACGCAAATTCATATGAGTAACCGAATATCCGAGTAACAATATAATACTTAACAATTTCGGCAATCATTTCATTTCGGCATATTTCATGTATATCAGACAGCCTACATTTGAATTTTACAATAGAAGGTATTCCTTCAATCCAAAGTCGTTTATATGGCTCCAACTTGTACAAATTACAGTCAATTGATTCTAATGACCATCTCAGAATTTCACCGCCAAGATTAATAGCAAAATTGTTAGCCATGTCATCCTTATATATGTGACTCTTCTATTCTCCTTACTGGTGCCCATAACATTCAAAAAATGATGATAAATGTCAAAATTAAAAAAAATCCGCCTGTTCGTTTAACAGTTTTTTCAGTTCCTCCTTGCTTGGAAGCACAGTTTCATATTTACTCGCAAAAATCTGTTTATTATCTTCCGGTAGAGTCATCTCCACAACAGCATCATTTTTGTCTTTGCAGAGGACAATGCCGATGGTTGGATTCTCCTCTGGCAGTTTTACCATGCGGTCATAGTAATTGACATACATCTGCATCTGACCGATGTCCTGATGCTTCAACTGACCAATCTTCAAATCGAACAGCACAAAGCATCGCAGAATTCGATTAAAGAAGACGAGATCGACTCGGAAGTGTTCTTCATTGAATGTAAAGCGTACCTGCCGTCCGATGAAAGCAAAACCGGTTCCCAATTCCAGAAGAAACTGTTGCAAATGGTCTATGATTCTGGTTTCCAGCTCTGACTCAAAGTATTCTGGCAATTCCGGTAAACCAAGAAATTCCAAAACATAAGTTTCAGATAGTGCGACCAACTCAGGTAGAACTTTCTTCCAGTGCTGACAGCGGGCAAATTTTTGAATTGGCTAAACGCTGTTTCGCCAATCTGATCTTCGGAATATACGCGATAAAACTGTCGGATATTTTTCAGGTTTCCGACAGAGTACCCTTTGCCGAAATTCGCAGTTAGATACTCGGATAACCCCTTAATTAGCTGTTTACCGTAAGTAGCTCTGTCCGCACCAGATTGTTCCTCTTCATATATCCTGCGACCCATTTCAAAGTAGGTATACACCATCGAAATATTCACTGCTGTTTTTGCCTGTTTTCTTGCGTTCTCCAACAGGTCGGTTATCTCACGCAAAAAAGAATCTTTTATTTCCATTTCAAAAACACCTCCAATTGGCTAAACAGTGTTTAGCCAATTTTATAATACTCATTTTCCGTTTCGAAAACGAACAAGCCCTATTCAAAGAATCCGCATTCATCAAAAATGTGGTCAAGCTCGTCTGTATTAATTGCTTTCAAAACCCGCTTTCTGACTTCTCCCTTTGAAAAATCCAGCCTTTTAAACCTTGTCTTCCCAGCGGCATCCTTTGCTTTCCGTATCAGCTGGATGCGCCCGATTCGATATTCTTTTTCCGCATATGCAGCAAGCCTTTTGGCTTTTCCGAGGTTATTCTTAAATTCCGGGTTATGAGGTTCCAGAATATCAATTACATATACGACATAGCCGTCGATATCATTTGATCGATCAAAGATATTTTATCATACAACCTTACATTTGCGAAGTTTCTTTTTATGTGCTTGCACGATTATTTTTTCTATAATTTTCTATCTTTGGGGGGACAAAATACACTTTTTCCGTCCCCATAAGAAATATAGAGGGAATTTTTTTAACGAGTTACGCTCGTATCCGTCCCCATCTATAAAGTAGACTAACTATTAAAAGTCAAGCCTTAAAATGATTTTTTTGAATAAAAT
>JAJQGL010000053.1 GCA_021200535.1 Clostridiaceae bacterium
GGATGAAACCACCATCTAATTATTTGCACACGTTATTTAAGTACGATGTACTAGTCTATTTGTGCAGACCGTCTGCACAATTTATTCTAATATGATAATTTCTCTATAATATTACGAAACCTTTAATTTACTCTCCAACCACGAAATAATAATTCCACAGTACGGAATTAGATTTCTCTGCTTAACCAAACTGTCATATGTACGCTCTAACTCTCGTATAAATGCATCTTGCGATTTTCCCTTACATTTTTTCATAATTTGCTTCTTTGTTTCCATAAGTGCATTTTTTCTGGATTGAGGCAGTGAAAGCGCTTCACAATTTAAGTTTAATGTTTCTGTGACATCTTTATTAATGTCTTTATCGTCTGAATAAATACTTCCATCCGATTTATATTTGATTTTTCTAACAGATAATTCATCAAATGGATTGACTGTTAGGTCAGCATTTCCACGATGTGCATCACAGGTCTTATCTTCCGGTCTGGTGCCTCTCACAATACTATTCCCATAACAAACACCTAACATCCATTTAAAATCTAATGTTGCTTTTGCGTCATGTTCCTCTTCTCCCCTGGGATGTCTTGGTTTGCAATGTTCTATTCTGACATCTCTTGAGCTTTTAATTCTCCTCATGCAATATCCACATAAATGAACCTGATCTTCCCACATCCGCTCCCGTATGTCTTTCAACACTTCTGTCGGTATATCAGTTTCATAATCAGCATCCGGATATTTCAACCGGAATCTCACGAGACTATTTGGCTCTTTTCCCTTCTTTACAACTATCATATGCTACTCTCCCAATATCTTCTCTAAATCCAACGAAGTTCTTGCTGCTACAATATCTGGATCCGTCGTTCCAACAATCTCCTCTATCTGACTTAAAACACTATCTGCTTTCTCATAATTTTGTTCATCCATATAAGAATAAAAAGCATTTAATTTCTGAACCATTTCTTCTGGTCGTTCCGAAACCTTCATGACTTCACGCAATATAGAATTTGCATCCCTTCCGTATGTCTGAGCTGTTGGCAAATATATTTTTCCGTTATCCAAAATACGAATTTGTTCTCTTTCAACGGAATTTATAACTTCAGGTGCATGAGAAGTGACTATGAATTGTATTTTAGGAAATATCGCATGTAAATCCTGTAAAATAGTTTGTTGCCACTGTGGATGAAGATGTAAATCTATTTCATCAATCATCACAATCCCTGGTGTTTCTTCTAAAACCATTTCTCCAAGTATTGGATTTAATACTGCCATTCGATATGCGATATCGCCAATCATACTTAGCGTATTCTTATATCCATCACTCATTTCATCCATTGCAAATCTTCTCGTGTCTCCATCTGATGTTTCAAACTCTAACACTAATCTATGTGTATCCAAATCAAACATAATAGAAGATTTTTTTGCTCCACTAATTCTTTCATAGCAGCTACAAATTGCTTTTTCTACGGTTGCAAGTAGTACAGATTTTTCTAGTACACCTGTCTTCTGTTGTGTTTGCAATTCTTTTAATGTTTGCATTTGAAACCAATTCAGCATTAATTTTTCATTTGATTCTGCTGCCATACAATCTACATATCCTACCTGACGCTTAAACGCAGTAAGGGATTTGATATTTCTCTTTTCTTTCTTCTGAGCATATAAACGTCCTGTTCCATAATAAGATAGTAGCGGAAGAATCAATTCCGTATCCCCTATCATAATCAGATTTTGTACACTCTTAGCAATATCTGTTAATTTTACAGCATCTTTAATTGTTGTTTTTCCATTTGCAGAATTTAAAGTTCTATTCCACTGGATAAAATTTTTGTCCAGCCAATTTCCATTACCATCTATGCTCACCGGAAATTGATGCTGTGGATCAATTGTCCCCTCTAAATCATGAAACTCATATCTTGCATCTTCTTTCATGATACTACGGCTCACACCACCATCAATCCCAATCAGGAATGTACTAATAGAAACTGCCACAGCATCTAACAGCGTAGTCTTTCCTGCTCCATTTTTTCCAACAATCAATGTAACGCCTTCCTCAAAATCTATATTAGCTTCCTCAAAGCATCTATAATTTTTAATATTTATACTATCTAACATCACTGTCAAATCACCTCATTTCTTATTTTAGTTTCGCCAACAAATCAATTTTTAATGCCTTCTTACCTTCCTGTGCTACTTCAATGCCCTGGAACTTAGCATAATTCACTTTCACACCATCATCCAGATCAGTTTCATCCAATCCAAGTGTCTCCACCATACTTTCCGCCATCTCAAAGAAACCATTTTCCTGCTTTTATGTATGTTTCCATTCCATTATCTCGTAACATCTTCTCAACTTTGCTGCTAAGAAGGACTCTTCTTACGCTCTTGCTTCGAACATCTTTCAAAAGTCCTCCTTCCACAAGATTCTCTGCAATTTCTTCTTTCGTCTTGCCCGCAGTCATCATCTCAGCCATTTTCTTGCTTTCGATAAATCCAAAAATCTTTGACGTCATTCCTGCACTGTATTTCATTTGCTTTCACCATCCTTTTCCACATAATGAACGATGTCACCAAAATCACAGTGAAGTTCTTTACATAATTTTTCTAATATAGTCATCGAAACGATTTCATCCTTTGACATTTTTGCAACGGTACTGCTGCTAATTCCCAATTGCTTTGTAAGGTCTATTTTTTTCATCTTCTTGTCTATGAGAAGTTTCCACAGACCATTATAAGATATCGCCATAATCCTACCTCATCATCTCTATTATCAATCACTAACATGATTACAAATCACTGTCCAAATGGCACAGTAAACCTAATATACTAATTGTACCATATTTGTAATTTTCATTCAAGTTGATGTTGTAGTTTTTCTTCGAGTTCTCGAATGTAATTTCAAGCAGAATTTGACAGCTTACTCAAAAAGTTTTTCTATGCGATTTTTCTTGCAAAGTCGGTTTATAAACTCCCGGAAGTTTGACACTTGCGAGTTCATCTTTTGTTCGGATGCCGGACTTGGCAGCAGAGAAAAGCGCAGATACAACAGTTTCAGAATTCGAAATAATCATTCCGCTTCATGTTGATTCATGGTACAATGATAAGCAGACTGGGCATGCTTGCATGCAAATATTGCATGCAAATAACAGACATCGTCTAAACGGGAGGAAAACATGGTTCATATTTTGTTAGTTATCATATATCTCGCATTTATCGGCTTAGGACTTCCGGACTCATTGCTTGGTTCGGCATGGCCTTCCATGTACAAAGAGCTTGGTGTGCCCATTTCCTACGTCGGTATTCTATCTATGACGATTGCCGTTGGCACAGTCATATCCAGCTTGCTGAGCGACCGCCTGACAAAAAGGTTTGGTACCGGAAAGCTTACTGCCGTCAGCGTAGGAATGACAGCGGCTGCCATTTTGGGTTTTTCATACAGCCATTCTTTTTATGCACTCTGTCTCTGGGCCATCCCTTACGGACTTGGCGCCGGCAGTGTGGATGCAGCGTTAAACAATTACGTAGCACTTCACTATCCCAGCAGGCATATGAGCTGGCTGCATTGTATGTGGGGCGTTGGCACGATTATCGGACCCTATGTAATCAGCTATGCACTGACCGGCAGCACCTGGAATACCGGCTACCGGTACATGGCAGCCATACAGATCATCCTGACAGCTGTTATGTTTTTCAGCATTCCCCTGTGGAAAAAAGCACATCCTGTTACAGGCAGCGACTGTCCATCTGCAGCAGGCACAGCCGTCCCTTTGACCCTGCTGCAGAGCATCCGGATTCCCGGAGCAAAAGAAATTATGCTGACATTTTTTTGCTACTGTGCCGTAGAGCAGACAACCATGCTGTGGAGCAGCAGTTATATGGTACTGCATAACGGTATTTCCGCAAAAACAGCAGCGCAGTTTGCCAGCCTGTTTTTTATTGGAATCACTGCCGGAAGAGCCATAAACGGTTTTCTTACTTACAAATTTACAGACACACAGATGATTCGATGCGGTCAGGGAATCATTGCACTTGGTATCATATTCCTGCTATTTCCGTTCGGAAACGCCGCTGCAGTCATTGGCCTTATTTTCATAGGGCTTGGCTGTGCGCCAATTTACCCTGGTATTATCCATGCGACACCAGAGCATTTTGGCGCAGAAAAATCGCAGGCTCTGATTGGCATTCAGATGGCAAGCGCCTATATAGGGACCTGCCTGATGCCTCCGCTTTTTGGTCTGATTGCAAACAATATCAGCGTATCCCTGCTGCCATTTTACTTACTAATCCTGCTTGCACTAATGATCATAATGCACGAAACCGTCATAAAAAAGACAGCGGCCTGATGGCTTCACATTACGAATAAAAACCCGTGTACTTTTCCGCCAATGCCATCCCTTTTTTCACATAGTCATCCCCAAATTTTTCAAAAACCCTGACGGCATAACTTTTTTTCGGATTGATTACTTTCTCAGTCTGGTAATCAATTATTTCTTCTGCATTGGCCGGTGCTTCCAAGCCGGCAAAAAAAGCTTTCATTTCCTGAAGTATCTGAACTGCCGCTTTTTGGATTTCCATCTTCTTACCGCTGGCTGTTTCAATCATAACAGCTCTGTTATATTCTGCTGCTTTTTTCATATTGTCCACGGCCCTGATCTGCTGCGAATTGCCAAAATGTTCTTTGGGGCTAAACAGAAAATAGACCAGCAAAAGATGAATAAATTCAATATCTTCTTTCATAATCCCCACAGGAGAGAGCGGATTTAAATCCAGCATCCTCAATTCTATGTGATTAATGCCATTCTTTTTTAAGCTGTCCAGTGAATTATCTCCCCTCGGTTTGAGTCTGACCGGCAAATACAATTCGGCAGCTGTTTTTAACTGCCCTCTGTCGATATATGACTGAATACTGTCCACATATTCCGCCAGGGTATTATATTTTAACAGCGGAATAAATGCATTCCAGTACCCTTTCTCACTGCATCTTACCGAAGAGTAACCGCCAAACACACTGCTTCCCAGTTTTTCCTCTTCATAAACAGAGCCGTCACAAACCGGGCTTGCCGCAGTCAGATATACAATCAGCCAGCTGTATGTGCTTATCTTTTCAGCCAGGTCCAAATACACCTGATTAATATATTCCTGAAAATCCGCCTGTGTTTCCTCTCGAAAGCCTTCCCGCAAAAGCGCATCGGAAAAAGAAAAATTTAAATGGATTCCGCAAAACAGCATTTTTTTCTTTCCATATTTATGGGCCAGGTATCGTCTGTATAGTTCCTTATTTTTTAGCTTTCCATCAAAAGCAGCAACCGAAATATCATCTTCTCCTTTTACATATGGCGGATTGGAAAACGGCCACAAAAACTCTTTCCCGCTTTCCAGCGCCAGAAGGCGCTGCTGCGCATACTGATGCAGCTTTCTTATTTCTTCCCAGGCCTCCGTAACATTATGACAAACACCAGTAATAAATTCTGTCTGGCTTTCGCAAAAATCTCTGTCTATCTGTTTATTTCCTTTAAAGGGATGTTCTGTATGTGCCAGATATCCATTTGTATCAACTCTGAGATTTTCCTTCTCTAAACCAAAGTTCCCCTGGAATAGAAATTCCTTTTCTTTTAATTCCTCAACAACAAATCCCATAACACTTACCGCCTGTCTTTTAAAAATCAGCAGATGCCATTATAAGCCTGCATCTGCTGATTGTAAAAACCGCAATCATTCATTTCATAATATTCCTCATTTCAAAGCGTTTTACCCTTTCTGCATCCATATTTCCCTACTATTTTAGTATGTTTTTTATTTTTTGTATTGTACACTTCCCTCCAATTATTGTCAATAGCCGCCGGAAAGTGACAGCGCCGTATCCTCCGCATTTTACACACTTGAGGTACAAAAAAATCTGTGATAAGATAAGAACAGCATTATAAAGAAAGGATTCAATATGATATGACAAACAACGAAAAGGCACTTGCCTTACATAAGGAATGGAACGGAAAAATCACAACTACGCCAAAATGCCATGTAAATACACGGGAAGATCTTGCGATTGCCTACACCCCAGGCGTGGCAGAACCTTGCAGGGTAATTGCCCAAAACAAAGAAGAAGCATACAACTATACAATAAAATCAAACACCGTCGCCGTTGTTTCAGACGGAAGCGCGGTGCTCGGCCTCGGAAACATTGGTCCGGAGGCCGCAATGCCCGTCATGGAAGGAAAAGCGGTACTTTTCAAAGAATTTGGCGGCGTCAACGCATTTCCTATCTGTCTTGACACACAGGATACAGAAGAAATCATCCAAACCGTAATTCACATTGCCCCGGCATTCGGCGGCATTAACCTGGAAGATATCTCCGCTCCGCGCTGCTTTGAAATCGAAACACGCCTGAAGCAGGAGCTTTCTATTCCCGTATTTCATGATGACCAGCACGGTACGGCTATCGTTGTGCTGGCCGGAATCATCAACGGATTAAAAGTGGTAAACAAAAAGAAGGAAACCTGCCATGTCGTTGTCAACGGCGCAGGCTCTGCCGGGATTGCCATTACAAAGCTGTTGCTCCGCTATGGCTTTACCGATGTAATCCTGTGTGATAAATCCGGCATTCTTTCCAAAGATTCACAAAACTTAAACTGGATGCAGGAAGAAATGGTAAAAGTAACGAACCTTTCCGGCAAGACCGGGACGCTGGCGGACGCATTAAAAGGCGCTGATATTTTTGTCGGTGTATCCGCACCGGGAATCGTAACCGGGGAAATGGTTGCCAGCATGAACCGGGATTCCATTCTCTTTGCCATGGCCAATCCGGTTCCGGAGATTATGCCTGATATCGCCAAAAAAGCCGGCGCACGTGTTGTCGGCACCGGCCGGTCTGATTTTCCAAACCAGGTCAATAACGTAATCGCTTTTCCGGGTATTTTCAAAGGCGCCTTAGAGGGACGCGCGACACAAATCACAGAAGAGATGAAACTTGCCGCTGCCAGCGCTCTCGCCGATCTGGTCGAAAAGGAAACACTGACAGAGGACAATATCCTTCCGGAAGCATTTGACCCCCGCGTTGCAGAAGCCGTGGCAAATGCAGTAAAAAGCCATATCCGGTAAACGCATAATGCAAAAATGCCTTTAAGGGGGCCAGTCCATGACAGCAGATACCATGAAATTATATAAACTAATTGTACTGTATTTTTTAAAAACAGCACAACAGGAGATCAGCAACGCAATCCTGTCGGATTTCATTTTGGAATACGGCTATACCAATTATTTTTCCATTCAGGAAACGCTGGCAGATTTAAAGGAAACCGAACTGATCCATGTCAACCAGACAAAGAGCACTGCATATTACTCCATTACCGATAAAGGGATAGAAACACTTGACTTTTTTAGCCAGCAGCTTCCAGCAGATACGATACAGCAGATTAAAACCTATCAGGAAAAAAACCGCATTCCCATTGCAAAAGAAAGCATGGTACGGACCGATTACACAAAAACAGCTGCCGGGGAATACCTCGCAAACTGTATGGTAACCGAACGCGGAAACACACTGTTTAGCATTACGCTAAGCGCACTTACCGAACTCGATGCGATCAATATCTGCCAAAATTTCAAAAACTGCAGCGATCAGATTTACAGCTGCCTGCTCGAAAAACTGAACAAATGACACACAATGCCGCCGTACCAACGGCGGCATTTTTATCCAAAATAAACATATGATTTTTACGCTCTTTATGGTATAATGAATATTAGCGAGCGGGAACAGGCGAAGCCTATTCAGCGCGAGCGGCGAATGGCGATCATGAACAACAAATTCATGATCTTTAAAAAAGCACGAAAAAGAGGGGGAGAATTTTCTGCTATGAAGATATTTATTGTCGGAAAATATAACACTTTTTTCAATGAATTAATTAAGAAATTTGATAAAGAAAACGATAAAGTCTATGTTCTGACCGGCGAAAAATACCGCGGTCCCAAACCACACCGCGTATTTGAGCAGTATGTATTTCCCTATTCCGGCGACAGCATTATCGAGGTGCTCGACAGTGTTCAGCCAGATGTTTTACTGTTTACCGGCGCATACGACGCCAACTTTCAGTGGCAGAATCTGCGGAGCGAGTCCATGCATTACATCTCCGGGCTGATTAACCTGATCATGTCGGCCGAGTCACACAAAATCAAACGTTTTGTATACCTGTCCTCAGAAGCAGTCTACCAGTCCCATTATGAGACGGCTATCCCGGCTGACACACCGACATCTGCAGTCGACTACCGCAGCATTGCCATCACGCAGGGCGAAGATCTGTGCCGCCACTTTAACCTTACTACGGAACTGGATATCTCTGTACTTCGTCTGGAGCATATCTATAAATTCCCTGAAAATCCGGAAGAAATAGATGATCCATGTACAGACCTCTGTCTCGAGGCTATCACAACCGGTGCCGTCACAGTAAATGAAAATTTGGTTTTTTCCATGCTTCATATTGACGACGCTGTCCACGCTGTATACCAATTCATCCATACGCCTGAGCATAAAGAGTTTTTATATCAGGTTTCCTCCGGCGAGCCCGTGACACAGCTTCAGCTCGCAGAGGCAATCAAAGAAAAAGATTCCGGACTCTCTATCCGCGATAACACGCAGGGAACGAAGCAGCAGGTTATCCTGGACAGCACGGCATTCAATGAGGAATTTCAATTTCGCATCTTTCATTCCTATAAAAAAGAAGTGCCTGCCATCTATCAGAAGATGCTAAAACACAAAAAAAATTATCAGGTAAAAAAAACAGCGAAAAGCATGAATGCATTTACGGCCAGAGTAAAAGCGTTTTTCACTGCACTGGTCCCTTTTTTGGAAAACATCATTCTGTTTATTCCGGTTTTTATGATCAATAACCGCACAACCGGAAGCCAATATTTTGAACGCCTGGACTTTTTCCTGCTCTATGTTTTGTTATTTGCCGGCGTATACGGAACAAAACAGGCAATTTTTTCTGCATCGCTGAGCGTCGTCGGATACTGCTTCCGCCAGCTCTACTCACGCAGCGGATTTGATCTTCTGATCGACTACAACACATACCTGTGGATTGCACAGTTGTTTATAGTCGCCATGGCAGTCGGGCGTCTCCGTGACAGCACAAAAGCAATCACCTTTGAAAAGGACGAGGAAATCTCTTTTTTAAACAGCCAGCTGGAAGATCTGATCAACATCAACGACAGCAACAACCGGATTAAAAACATCTATCAGAACCGCATTATTGATTATGATGACAGTCTGGTAAAAATATACAGTATTACTTCCGAACTGGATAAATTGGAAGCCGGAGCTGTTCTCTTTTACGCTGCCGATATTATCGGGCGCATTCTGGGTACGAAGGATGTGGCCATCTACCAGATTGCAAATGCCGATTACTGCCGTTTATTTTCTGCCACCTCCAATCAGGCAAAAAGCCTTGGAAAATCTGTAAAATATTCGGATATGACTGACATTGTGACAGCAATTAACAACCGGCAGGTATATATTAACAAAACAATGGATGAAGAATATCCTCTGCTTGCCAGCGCAATTTACCGAAGCGAGCAGCCGATTGAAATTATCATGCTCTGGGGACTTCCGTTTGAAAAAATGACATTGTATCAATGCAATCTTCTGACGGTGTTAGGTTATATGATCTACAATTCCGTAGAGCGTGCCGACCGCTATCTGGACGCACTTGCCACAACGCGGTTTATCCCGAACACAAAGCTTCTGACCAGAGATGCCTTTGAAGAGCTGCGCGCCACCTATCAGGACGCAATGGATAAGGGCTTTACGGAATTTACCATACTCACTGTGTCCGCAGACCATGAAATGACTTATCTGGACTGGAGCAATACGCTTTCCTCCCGTCTCCGTCTCTCCGATTACCTCGGCGTAGACAAAAACGGACGGGTATGCATCCTTTTAACCAATTCCAATATCAATGACGCACAGTTTATCATTCAGCGCTTTGGACAGATGGGCGTCACCTGCACCCCTGTCTGACCGGATCCGGAGGCTAACATATGACCGAAAACCAGAAACTGATCCTTGTTTTGCTTATTCTTTTTATAAATACATTAACTGCGGCCAGTTATTTTATCTATGGTTTTATTCGAACAAGGAAACAGAAAAATAATGGGGAAACAGAAAAAAAAGAATCTATGTGCAAATATAATATCCTGTCCCTGTTTATTTTCTTTTGTCCGGTTGCCGGAGTCTGTTTTCTCGGATTCGGAACCCTTCTCTATCACATTTTTTTTGACAGTGATATTGACCTGGCCGCCATCACATTTTCAAAGGAGCGTGTCGATGTGATGGACACACCGGATGTCGAAGAGGAAATCAACCTTGTCCCAATGGAAGAAGCCATTATGATTGAGGACAAGGAAAACTTAAGGCAGCTGCTTCTGACCGTTTTGCGCGGCGATGTTTCCAAATCCATCAGCGCAGTGACAAAAGCATTAAACAGCTCTGATTCCGAGGCATCCCACTACGCTGCTTCTGCCATTATGGATGTTATGAACGAATTTCAGACCACCATGCAAAAATTTCATGCAGAGCTTGAAAAAACGCCAGCCGATCCAGAGGTCAACCGGCTGTTGATTGAATACCTGATTAAAATGCTCAATGCCGGCTTCCTGTCCGATCTGGAGTTAAAAACTTATGTTTACACACTACAGCATACCTGCGAAAATGTGTATCAGTCCGACCAAAAAATATTAACTCCGGAATACTACAGCAGCCTGGTCCAGCTGCTGTGCCGCATCGGTGAAATCCAGACCGCTTCTGCCTGGGTTGACAGACTGTGGCAGGCATATCCGGAAAACATAGAAACCTACCGCTGCATTCTTCATTTTTATTTTGAGACGAAGAATAAAGATAAATTTTTCGCCTATATGGAACAGTTAAAACAGTCCGATATATCCATTGATAAGGATCTGTTAGAACTGATTCGTGTATTTAGTTAGCCCATCCTCCCTTTTTCATATGACAGGAGGATAACACCGTTTCGCTTCAGAAAAGAAAGGAGAAAAACCATGTCAATGGAACTGCGTACCATCATTGAGCTGCTGCAGACTACTGCCGCTTATTCCATCTGTGTGCTTTTTGCTCCTTATTTTGTCTGCCGCCGTTATTTGAAACAGAAAAATTTGGCGCAGAAATTTTTAATCTGCACCGTTTTAGGCAACTTTTACCTGATTAACATTGTGTTTGTGATCTTTTTACTTCACATACCGGGAAAGCTCTCTCTGTATCTGTTTACACTCATTCCCGCAATTATTTTATGGATGAAAATTAACCGCCCTGCCGTTGCGCAGTATATAAAGCTTTTCTATACCTCATTCATGCGCCTCTTTTTAGGTGAAGCAAAAATAAAATCCATCCTAAACGCCTTATTTGCAAAACCTCTGCAAAAGATCCGGGATGGGGTTAAAAGCATATTTTCTCATCTTTTTCACCACCTGCTGGAATGGATTTTTGTCCTGGGGCTGATGGGCTTCAATGTGTATTATTATGCCTACCAGACCGTTACGAAATATTCCTATGGCGCATCTGATATGATTGTACATCATCAATGGATCAACTCCATGAATGACGGCGTTATTTTTTATAATGGCATTTATCCATTTGGTTTTCATAATATAATTTATTTTCTGCACAATTTCTGGGGCATCAGTACAGTTTCCCTGCTCCGGGTATTTGGCGTTGTCGAAATGGTGTTTATCTATATGATGATTTATTTGCTCCTGACTAAAATCTGCCGTTCCCGGTACGTACCGATTCTTGGTTTATTTTTCTTTACTTTGCCGGATCTGTACGACTTTCAGGGAACCATGCGTTATCAATGGGCGCTTCCGCAGGAGTTTGCAATGATATTCCTCTATCCGTGCGGCTATTTCCTGATTCAGTTTTTCGAGCGCAAAAAAGAAGAGCTGCGCGTTGAAAAAGAGCTGATTTCGCAAAACAGGCTGTATACCTGGCTGGAACTATACCATCTCCGCCCAAGCACACGAAGCCTCATCCTGTTTGCAATCAGTTTTTCACTGACACTGGCAATCCATTTTTATATTACAATCATTGCTGTTTTTTTGTGTCTCGCCATAGCGGCAGCCTATTTTCCCATTGTCCTGCACTACCGCTACTTCTTTTCCATCGCTGCCGCCGGCCTTCTAAGTCTGGCAGTCGCAGTAGCGCCAATGGGCATTGCATGGCTGCAGGGCACCCCGCTGGAAGGCTCACTGCGCTGGGCGCTCGGTTCTATGTCCTCCGGCTCTTCCTCCGAAAATACAGCATTGGATGCGGATGATCTTTCCCAGGACGGCGTAGTTGCTTACAATGAGGAAGAACAATATATTATTATCGACGAAACCTTGACAAAGGATTCCTCTTCCTCTGGGGAAAGCAGCCGGGAAGAGAGTATTTTTAGTGCCAAAAACTATAAAAACAAATCCATCCCGGAAAAAATTTCTACATTTTTGGGCACGGCAAAGGACAAAAGCATAGCAAAGCTAAAGAAGCTTCGCAAATCATTCTTGTCCTTTAACAAGACAATAAAAATATCACTGAACAATGTATACAATAATGACTGGTTCAACGAATTTGCCATAATTGCCGTCGAGCTTTTAATAGCCGCGTCGCTGATCATGACCCTGATCCGGCGCCGTTTTTACTACCGCAGCCAGCTGGCTGTCGGCATTTTCTTCTTTTTTATGATTATGCTGGTCTGCAGCAGCAAATTTTCACTGCCCTCCGTGATGGACGTAGCAAGAGCAAGGCTGTTTACCTCCTATGCCACTCCGCTGTTCTTAGCTGCGCTGATTGATTTTGCCTTTGTCCTGGTCTGCTATCCATTTCAGTACAGCAGGACAACCGAACTGCTGCCAATCGGCATTGGACTTTGTATGACATTCCTTACAATCTCCAATGATTTTGTCAGGCCCCTTAATATTGTCTATTCCCTGCAGTCAAGCGGCGAAATGCGGTGCAATTATGAGATTATAGACACCTATCCGGACAGCTCATGGACGGTTGTGACCACGACAAACAGCGCGGAGCTGGTCAAAGAAAACGGCTGGCATATGGAGCTGTGTACCTTTCTTGGTCAAATGCACAGCCTGACCGACAAAACGTCCGTTACAATTCCGACAAAATATGTCTTTTTCTATATTGAAAAATATCCTTTGAATTATGGCAGCTACGACCTGGTTACAAATGATCTGAGCAATATGGGATACGTATCAATGGAGGAAGCCCAAAAAGAGGCGGAATATGAAGGGTCATCCGTATACACTACCGAAAACCGCATGATTCTGGAAAGCAAATTCTTCTACTGGGCAAAAAGCTTTGAGAATAAATACCCGCAGGAATTTCAAGTGTATTACGAAGATGAAACCTTCATCTGCTACCGTATTATCCAAAACGAATACAATTATTACAACTTTGCAATAGATTACGGCTACAACTAAAAGTTCACCTGACACAGACTTGTTATGCGCAAAGAGTGTGCGCGGAAATGAAGATTAGTGCGATAAGCCGCTCAGGAATAAAGATTAATGCGATAAATTGCTCAGGAAGGGAGATTAACATGACAATATCAAAATCAAACTTTATTGTAATATCAATTACGATGCTGGCAGTTTTATTTCTGTTTCAGTTTTCAAATATTTCGGCACGCTATACGTCAACTGCTACCACAAACAATAACCAGAAAAAAACACTTCAGACAACGCAAAGCGATGCAGTTCAGGCAGAGCAGCTTAAACTTCCGGAAACTTATTCTACTGCAATCATCGGAAGCGGCGACAGCAAAGAATGCAGCGTTGCAGAGGAATGGTGCTGCTATGTCAAACGCTCTTATTATTGTTTTGACTCCCTGACACAGTACGACAAAAACACCTCGCAGCACAATAAACTGCTGATTCTGGCATCCGGTGCAGTTGCTACAAACAAGGATATTAAGATTTTGGAACAGACCGCTAAAGAAGGCATCCATATTATCCTGACCGCCGTGCCGGATACTGCCCTGATCCGTTCCTCCTCACTTCTGCAAAAGCTTATGGGAATTGAATCTGTCGAAAACAGCTCCTGTACCGTTGACGGAGTCACACTGTTGGAGGGCTTTCTTCTGGGTGGCAAGGCAGTCTATGATAACTACCGGAAAACAATACCCTACTTTCGCCTGCATTCTGGCACAAAAACCTATATGATCGCCAACCTCAAAGACCAGAAAAAACAAAATATCGAAAACGAAAACCTTCCGCCGGTAATTTGGCGCAACCAATATGAAAACAGCTTTATCTTTACCGTAAACTGGGACTTTTGCAAAAACCATGCCGCTCTTGGCATGCTTACGGCAATGTATGCAGATACATGCCAATATTATATTTATCCGATCGTGGACGCACAGACCGTTGTCTGCCAGAACTATCCATATCTGTCAGATGAAAACTCATCTGAGATAAAAAAACGCTACTACTATTCCAGCTCGTCACTCTGTAAAAATGTACTTTGGCCGGACCTGGTTTCCATTCTAAACTCCACTGGTGACAAGCTAAGCGGCATGCTTGCGCCAAAACTGGAGTACAAAAGCAGCGAAGATGTTTATGATACCTCACTGGACTATTTTTTTAAACAGACGGAATGGATACAGGGAGAGCTGGGTATATCCGGAGATCAGCTGGAATCAGAAGACCAATATGAAAATAAAATCCAATACGATACTGATATTTTGCAGACAAAATTGCCTGATTATCACTTTAATGTCTTTTCTCCCGGTGATATGCCGGAATCTGTCTATGAAAATTATCTGGGCAAAGAAGGCAATATTCTCTCTGATGTCTGCACGATGATTCTGCCAAAGGAACAGGAGGGAAAGAGCCTGATTTCTTTCTACAATGAAGAAATCATACAGCTGTCTGGCACAATTGACGGTTTTTCCCATACAGACGAAGAGGACATTTATCTGCGGAGCATAGAAACCGCTCTTGGATACAGCACCGTTTATCTGGATTTCCGAAGGGTTTTATATCCGACGGATAAACAGGATGACTGGACAAAGCTATCCAAAAAGCTATCCAGCTACCTTGACACCTATTGGAGCGGGTTCCGCGACAGCTTCACGCAGACCACAGCATCCGAAGCGGCGGAGAAAGCAAGGAGCTTTCTGGCTCTGAACTACACCTCCTACCGCCAGAATAATACCATTAATCTGAGCATTACTAATTTTAACAGAGAAGCGTCATTTATTTTATCTCTGACCAATGAAGAAATCAGTTCTGTCTCGGGCGGAAGATTTACCGAAATCGAAAAGGACCGTTACTGTATTACAGCGATTGAAGAAACTGTTGCCATTCATATCGCACAATCTGCAGGAACAGAGGAATAATGGGAGGTATCAATGAAAGTATGTATTGTTGTAGAGGGCTGTTATCCCTATGTTGTAGGCGGCGTATCCAGTTGGGTGCACAGTCTGATCCTGCAGTTTCCCAATGTGGAGTTTTCTATCCTGACCATCGCAGCGGACCGCAGCCTGCGCGGAAAATTTGTCTATGAAATACCGGAAAATGTCTCTGAAATCCGTGAAATTTATGTGCAGGACGTGGATTGGACCGGTCCCCAAAAAAGAAGAAAACCATTCCGGCTACGCAAAAAAGACTTTCAGGCATTAAACAGCCTGATTTTAAATGAACAGATTGATTGGAACGGCATATTTGAATTTTTCAGCTCTGTCTCCTTTTCTGTCAATGATCTGCTGATGGGAAAAGATTTTTTGCTGATGGCGGAAGCGCTATACAAAAAAAGCTATGAAAACGTTACGTTTTCTGACTTTCTCTGGTCTTTGCGCTCCATGTACCTGCCGCTGTTCCTCTGCCTGAAAACACCGCTTCCAAAAGCAGATTTATACCACTGTGTCGCCACAGGCTACGCCGGGGTAATCGGCAGCATGGCAAAGGTTCTCAACCATGCAGCTCTTTTGATCTCAGAGCACGGAATTTATTCCCGTGAGCGCGAAGAGGATATTATTAAAGCGACCTGGGTACAGGGTGTCTACAAAAATATCTGGATTGAACATTTTAAAAAAATGTCGACCTGCTCTTATCAGCAGGCAAACCAGGTAACCTCCCTGTTTGAATCGGCAAGAGCCCTGCAGATCGAGCTGGGCTGCCCGGCTGAAAAAACATTAGTGACGCCAAATGGTATTGATCCGTCACGCTTTGCCGATATCCCCGGCAAGCAGGACGGCGATGAAAAATATTTTAACATTGGAGCCGTTTTGCGTATTGCCCCGATTAAGGATGTAAAAACACTGATAAACGCCTTCTATTATGCTAAACAGCGGGAACCGTCGCTGAAACTTTGGATTATGGGACCATGGGAGGAAGGGGATGCCTATGCGCAGGAAGTATTTTCCCTTGTGGAAACACTCCAGCCGGAGGATCTGATTTTTACCGGCAGAATAAACGTCACCGAATATCTGGGGCGCATGGACGCAACCATTCTTTCCAGTATCAGTGAGGGCCAGCCCCTGACCATTCTAGAGGGCTTTGCCGCCAAGTGCCCTGCCATTGCAACCAACGTAGGAAACTGTGAGGGGCTGATCTATGGCGAAGGCGGCGATTCGCTGGGCTCTGCCGGGATTGTTGTTGATACAATGTCTGTCGCCGGCCTGTCTGATGCTATGGTAAAGCTTGCAAGAAATCCGGAACAGGCAAAGCAGATGGGTGAAATCGGATATCGCCGCCTGATGGAAAAATACCAGCTTTCCCAGATGAAGGCAACGTACCGCTCCCTTTACCGGAAAATGGCCGAAATTACCGGCTGTGAGTGGAACGAAGCCTCGCTGCGGCGCTGCGAAGAACAAGAAAAAGAACAGACAATATCTCATGCAGATGCCTGACACGGCACATCTGCAGAAAAGAGGAAAAACATGGCAAATTTAGGAAAAGTTATCAAAAAATCCTTTGAAAAGAAAACCCTAACGTCAACGACGGTCGGCATTATTATCAGCACGCTGACCACCGTTGCCCCAATGTTTCTTGTTATTGGCGGGATTTTAATACTATATTCCCTGCTGAACTACAATACCGTCGTCTACTCAGACCGCGTATTATTTTCCAGCAGCATTTTGTATATATTTATATTCAGTCTCCTGACGACATCGCCCTTTAATTCCATTTTGTCGAGATATATGACAGACCGGATTTTTGAAGAGCGCTATGATGCCATTCTCCCCTGCTTTTATGGAGGCCTGTTCCTGAATATGATGGCATGCTGTGCCGTGGGCATCCCCTTTTATCTGTATGCCCATTTTGTCGGCGGCATTGAGCTTTTGTATATTTTTCTCTGTTTCATCACCTATATTGGCCTGAGCCTGACCTTTTATACCATGCTGTTTTTATCCATCACAAAGGATTACAGCAAAATTTCCCTGTTTTTCGCATTGGGAGTTGGAACCATGATTGCGTGCGCACTATTTTTGGTCCGGATACTTCATGTCAACACCAGCTATGGAATGCTTACTGCAATCGCAATCGGCTTTCTGGTGATGTCATCCTGTGAGTGCGCCTATGTAAAAGGCTATTTCCACAGTAACGACGGCAGCTATTTTGAATTTATGGGATATTTCAAAAAATACTGGCAGCTTTCCGTTACAAACCTTCTTTATACGCTTGGTATGTATGCACACAACTTTGTATTCTGGACCGTAGAGGATCATCTGATTGTAAAGAATACCTATGTCTGCTATCCGCCCTATGACATGGCAACCTGTATTGCCATGTTTACCAATATTTCTGCAAGCGTCATACTGATCACACAGATTGAGCTTCATTTCCATGAGCGGTACAAAGCGTATTCCGAGGCAGTAATCGGAGGCAGGCTCCGCGATATCACCAAAGCAAAAAACCGGATGTTTTCCCTGCTCTCCTACCAGCTGATGGATGTTGTGAGAAACCAGTTTATTATATCCGTTATCCTATATCTTTTGTGCGTTGTATTTTTGCCGCAGTTTGGCTTTGCCGGACAGACCATGGAAATCTATCCGTGCCTCGCCGCCGGATACTTTGTGATTTTTTTACTGTATTCGTGCATTATCTTTCTGTTTTACTTCAACGACAAAACAGGCTCCTGCCTGGCAACGCTGGTCTTTTGTGCCGTGACAACCATTGTCAGCATCTTTGCCAGGGAATTTTCCGCAATCTGGTACGGAATCGGAACCTTTGCAGGTGCATTTGCGGGATGGTGTATTGCCTATTTCCGCCTCCGCTGGGTGGAACGCAATCTGGATGAACATATCTTCTGTCAGGGCAAACTGATTCCTGAAAAACACGAAAATATGCCATCCGGCATTGTATTTTCAGCCAGCCTTACCACACAGCCAGACAACAATGAGAAAGGGAGCGAAAACGCATGACGCTTGCTGTACAAATAACAATTATTGCCCTTGGCCTGCTTCTGCTGCTTGCGATATTAATCGCCGCATTCCAGAAAAAAATCACGGAATCACATGCATTGCTCTGGATTCTGCCCTGCCTGGTCATTGTAATCGGCGGTATTTTCCCAGGGCTGACTTATATTTTATCTGATGTTTTTAATACCTCCTATCCGCCGGCAATCATTTTTGCACTTGCCATTATTATTGTGTACCTTATTTTGTTCCAATGCTTCAAAACACTATCCGTTCTGACAATGCAAAACAAAGAGCTCGCCTCTGCAGTCTCGCTGCTGACAGAGCGCATCCGGCAGCTGGAAGCACAGGTGAACGCCCAGGAAGAAATACCACAGGAAAAGGCAGAGGAAGACAGGACATGAAAGAAATATTATTTGTTATGAATACCATGGGCAGAGCTGGTGCAGAACGCGCCCTGATCGCCTTAATGAATACACTTCCGCCGGAAGAATACCATATGTCCCTTCTCGTTTTGGTCAACCGCGGAGAAATCTTCGATGAAGTTCCGCCGCACGTTACCATACTGAACCGCAGGCCGGACAACCGCTCCGTTCTCTCCTTCGGAGGAACCATGAAACTGGTCCGCACGACACTATGCTGCTTTTTTTCACATCTGCAGGGCTTTCGTCTGACCGGCTATCTGTTTCGCAATCTCTTCCGGCAGCTGCGGGAAAAAAACGTCCGTCTGGATAAGCTGCTCTGGCGCGTCATCGCCAGAGGGACAAAAGCCCCGGAACAAAAATATGACCTTGCTGTCGCCTATTTAGAAGGAGGCGCTACTTATTTTGTTGCCGATCAGGTCAAAGCGGATAAAAAAGCATCCTTTATTCACATTGACTATCAGAATGCAGGCTACTGCGCTGCATTAGATCTGGATGCCTACGAAAAAATGGACCGGATATTTTCCGTTTCCCGGGAAGCCGGCGAAAGCTTTCTGTGCGTCTGGCCGCAATACAGAAAAAAACTCTTTTTGTTCCGAAACATCATTGACGTCAGACGGATTCACATGGAAAGCATGCAAGCCATTGCGCCGGACAGCCCGTTCTGGCAGAGCCATGCCGCCTGGAAGCTGCTGACTGTCGGCCGCCTAAACTACCAAAAAGCATATGACATTGCCATCCCTGCACTAAAGCTGCTGCGTGAGCGCGGCTGGGATGCCGACTGGTTCATTCTCGGCGAAGGCCCGCTGCAAAAGGAGCTGCAAAACCAGATTCGCAAAGAAGGGCTTTCGGAGCATTTTTTCCTGCTGGGAAGCCAAAAAAATCCCTATCCGTATTACCGTCTTGCCGATCTCTATATCCATGCTACCCGCTATGAGGGCAAAAGCATCGCGATTGAGGAAGCACAGGTACTTGGGAAAGCAGTCATTGCGTCTGACTGTACCGGAAACCGGGAACAGATTACGCACAATGTCAACGGATATCTGATTCCTCTGTCCGCCGAACAGATCGCAGACAGCATAGAATCCCTGCTGCAAAACCCTGCCCAAAAACAGGCATTTGAAAAGGCCAGTGCCAGTATGAATCTGCTGCACCCGGAGGATCTGGATGCCTTTTATGCACTTCTTTCCGATCCCCGTCCACAGGACTTCCAGCGCAGACCCTGTTTGTAACACACCACTTTATTTGCCAGAAAGGAACTGTTCCCATGAAACATTCTGTTTTAATTATTATTCCTGCCTACAACGAAGAGGCGTCCATCGGAGACTTTCTGTCGGACCTGTTAAACTCTTCTGTGACAGAATATGCTGATATCACGGTAATCAATGACGCATCCCGCGATGCCACTGCCTCTATCGCAGTGGGCATGGGAATCCCTGTAATCAGCCATCCATTTAACCTTGGCTATGGCACTGCCCTGCAGACTGGATATAAATATGCCGTCACAAAAAAATATGATTACCTGATTCAGATTGATGCCGACGGACAGCATGACATCTGCAACATCGACCGGATTTACAAAAAACTGACGGAGACAGAAAAAAAGCCTGATCTTGTCATTGGAACACGCTTCCTGAAAGACAGCCAAAGCTTTTCTATCCCCTTTCCGAAAAAAATAGCAATTCGTTTTTTCCGGAAAATCATTCAAATTACCGGGAAGCAGAAAATTTCTGACCCAACCTCCGGACTACAGGGAATGAACCGGCAAACCTTTGAATATTACTCTCATTTCGGTAATTTTGACAATAACTATCCCGATGCCAACATGATTGTACAAATGGCGCTTTTAGGGTATGATATCCAGGAAATCCCTGCTGTCATGCATGAGCGAAAAGCAGGAAAAAGTATGCATTTTGGTATTATTGAACCCATTTTATATATGTTAATCATGATGTTCAGTACCATGAATGTCTTTCTCCGAAACCGGAAAAAAAGACAGAGACATGAAACAAAACAAAAACATTGAACAAAACTGCGGCCGTGTCTCTATTGCCGCAGGCTTTATCAAATCGAAAAAGGTGGAATTTACATTGAAACAACGACGCATATTATTAAAATGTTTTATCTGCTTATTGATTCTTTTACTTATTTTAGGAGGTGCCTGTTTGTATTATTATCAAAAAAATTACATTACTGCCACCCTGAAGCAAACAGAGCAAACGGAGATTGCCGACGACCTGAATATGCCGGAATGCGGCTGGTACCAGCTCTATTCTTACTATCTGCAGCCGGATATCCCACTGACGCCTTATGATTTATATCTCGAAGAAACCGACAGCAACAGCCGCAGCTATCGTCTGTCTCTTTTAGAATTTAATATTGCCTCCTATGCGGACCGCAAACTGGACCGCACAGCGAAAGAAAATATTCGTCAGGTGCTGGATCTGTTTTCCGGCACACAATCAAAAGTCATCATCCGCTTTCTCTATGACTGGGACGGGGCGGGAAGAGAAACGGAACCGGATTCCATCGAAACAGTCAAGCTTCATATGAAGCAGGCCGGCAAACTGCTCTCGGACTACAAGGATATCATTTATACCACACAAGGCATTTTTGTCGGGAGCTGGGCTGAAATGCACACATCAAAATTTCTTTCCAACGAAGAAATGACAGAACTGACACTGTATTATGCAAGCGTCACAGACCCTGACATTTACCTTGCTGTCCGGACGCCTGACCAGTATCAGACGATTATCCGGCAGCTGGAAACCTACCCGGAAAAATACAGCGCCATTGACATATCGTTAGAAGAGATAAAAGCAAGGCTTGGATTATTTAACGACGGAATGCTTGGCTCCGTTTCTGATGTCGGAACGTATCACGACGCCGACACGGCACAGTCAGAAGAGGAAGCACAGGCAATCCGGGAAGAAGCAATCTCTTTTCAGAATCTTCTCTGCCTGAACGTCCCAAATGGCGGAGAGGTAGTCAACAGCAGCTCCTATAACGATACATGGCACGCAATCTCCGACCTTTCTGCCATGCACGTCTCCTATCTGAATCAGATGTACGACGAGGAAGTGATTACAAAATGGAAAAACAGCACCTACGAAAATACCGCCAGCGTTTTCCATGGCCTGAGTACCTACGACTACATCACAAGGCATCTCGGTGCCCGCTTTGTTCTCCGAAGCTGTGAGCTTTCCTGGAAACCGTTTCAAAACGGAAACGCCACCGGAAGTATCCTGATTGAAAATGTTGGGTTCTCAAACCTGTATCACGACAAACAAATGACACTGACACTGGTATCCAAAAAAACAAACCGGAAGGTTACACTGCTGGATTCACAGACAGACAGCTCGCTCTCCCCCTGCAGCTGGGACGCCGGGACAAAGACAAGCATTTCCTTTTCTTTCTCTCCCTTTGACCTGGAGGACGGAGAGTACCAGCTGCTAATCCAGCTGTCAGACCCTGTCACAAAAGAGAGCATCCCTTTTGCCAATGACAGCCTGTCAGAAGAGCAGGACGGCTATTTACTGGGAGAAATTACCATCGCACGTTAACAGGAGGCAGGAGTAAAAAATATGAAAACATTTCAGAATTTCATGTACAATATTGCATACGAAATACTCATCATGATTATTCCGCTTGTCACAATGCCTTATATTTCCCGTATCATTGGCGCCTCAGGCTATGGTACTTATTCCTACCACTATTCGGTTGCCTGTTACTTTGGCCTGTTTGGGCTTTTAGGCATCAGTAACTACGGCGTCAGGAGCATTGCTACCTGTTATGATGACAGAAAAAAAAGAACACATGTATTTTTCAGCATCTATGCAATCCAGTTACTTGCATCCCTGCTCGTCATTGCCGCTTACGCCGCTTATGTCCTGCTGTTTGTAAAAAACAATCCGTCTGTTGCCTGGCTGCAGCTTCTCTATCTGCTTTCTGTTGCACTGGATATTAACTGGTTTTACTTTGGCATGGAGCTTTTTTCTGTAACCGTCATTCGAAATATTGTGATTAAACTTGCGACAACTGGTGCGATTTTCCTCTTTGTCCGCAAAGCAACAGACGTTGCCCTTTATACGGTTATCATGGTGGGAGGAATGCTTTTCAGCCAGATTGTCCTCTGGCTTAGGCTCCCCCATTATATCAACAGGCCCCAGATTCATCTTCGCGATCTCCGGGAGCATATCTCCCCGGTTTTTTTGCTATTCCTTCCCGCCATAGCAACAAGCGTATTCCGATGTATGGATAAAATTATGCTGGGAGCATTGTCTGGTGAAACCCAGGTCGGCTATTACACGCAGGCCGAAAACCTGATTTGGGCCTGCCTCAGCGTAATTACCGCTCTTGGTAATGTCATGATCCCGGTTGCCTCAAGGCTTTCCGACTCCGGGGACAAAAAAACCCTGACACACTATACACAGATCTCCTTTCGCGGAATCACTATTTTTACAATCGCAGTCACCGGCGGGCTGGTTGGCATCGCACCAGTATTTATCCCTTTCTTTCTGGGCAGCGGGTTTGCACCAACCATTTATATTACCATGCTGATCTCACCGACCATGTTCTTTATTGCATGGGAAAATATTATCCGCACCCAGTATCTTCTCCCTAATCAAAAAGACATGGAATTTACGCTCTCTGTCTTTGCCGGCGCACTGATTAACCTGGCCGCCAATTTCGCGCTGATTCCGATACTGCAAAGCTACGGTGCGGTAATCGGCTCCTGCCTTGCGGAATGCTGTGTATTTATTATACAAAGCATGGCAGCAAGAAAAGAGATACACGTTTTATCCATCTTAAAATCCTGCCTGTTTTATTTTGTACCGGGCATCCTGATGTGTATCCTTGTTCTCTTTCTCGGAACACTGCCGCTGGAAACAATACCAAAGCTGTGCCTTCAGTTCCTTTCCGGCGTCACTGTATTTGCAGCGCTGACTGTACCATATCTGTCCAAAAAAGATCCCCTGCTCTGGAGCATTCTGCAGTCCCTGCTCCACCGCAGGGCAAAGTAATGCTCCAAAAACGGAGCACTGCTTATTTTCCAGCTTCCCCATTACATCTTTTCCCCGCAGAGCTCTTCCAGCAAACGTTTCCAACGCTTTATCACGGCATCCATCCGAAACGAATCCATATTATCCTGTGTATGCGCAGAAAAAAACGAATACTGTTCCTGGTCGGTCAAAAGCCCTGCAATCGCATCCGCCATCTGATCTGCGTCAGCATCCGTCATCTGGTCTGCACCGGCATCCCCCTCTCTCCCACAACGTATCAGGTAACCATCCAAACCATTCTGGATAATCTCAGAAGGCCCGGTCAGAATATCAAAGCTGACACAGGGCAGCCGATACATTTTTGCCTCTAACAGTACCATGGGAAGCCCTTCATAAACAGAAGTCATAACATAGACCAGCGCCTTTTCATACAGCGGTTCCACCTCTGTAGCATAACCGGGCAAAAGCACCTCATTTTCTACCTGAAAGTATTGAATCTGCTCTTCAATCTGCGCCCGCTGTTCCCCTTCTCCCACAATCAGCCACTGAAAGTTCAGCTCAGGGTGCTTTTCTTTCATCTTCGCAGCGATTTGCGGCACACGCAAAAAACCTTTCTGCTCACTGAGCCTTCCCACACTTAAAATCCTCTTCTTCCTGTAATCCCGCTGTAAAAACTGCTCCGGCGGCTTCATATAATCAATAGGATTCGGAATAGACTGTACCCGGTGGCGGATTGTCATATTTTCTTCATAGAAATGCCTGTCCTGCTCCGTCAAGGTCACGATTGCGTCGGCATATCTTGCCGTCAGCTTTCGGATCCATTTGCGGTAAGCGCCGTCCGGTCCTTTATAAAAATTAAAGTGTTCCCATGAAATCAAAACCACCCGTGTCATCCACTTTGCCGGAACAGACAAAACATCCAATACCCCGTCAATATCAATCAGAATATCTGTCTGATTTTTTTTTAAATAACAAATCAGCCGAACAATCAGCGGCAGATATCCAACCCCCGGACGAATCCATTTTTTAGAAAGGCAGGTCCTTGAAATCTCCGGCGCAATCTCATACGCCGGCTCGCTGCTGCCGTGCGTCAGGCTGACAAAGGAAACCTGATACATCTCTTCCTGCGACAACGCATTCGCAATCAGCGTTCCAACCCGTTCCGTTCCCCCGCTCCGCGTAATGTCCCCTGAAAAAAAAGTAATTTTTATCTGTTTCATAACCATATCTCCCTCGTGCAAGCACGGCGACTCTGTCAATAAATTCAGATGAGCTGTGAATAGTAACAAGTTTTTACATTTTATACCATTTCCTGTTAGGAAACACTTGCTTTTTCCGGTATTGTTGAGTATACTGAAATTGTAGCAAAGTGTATATTGCATGGGAAAGGGAAGGTATAACATGAAAACAGTATACAAGAAACCGATCGCAGTTGCAAATGATGATCTGATGGAAGGTGTATACATGGCAAGTGGCGGATGCTATACAACCACAGCAACCATTCACCAGAAACCGGAAACCGGCAGAGGGGACTATCGCATTCAGGTGAACGGAGTGCATAAAGCAGATCATACAAAAGAGGCACAGATATTAACCATTTCATTCAGCCTGCCTGTACAATACAGCTCCAGCAATGGTACGCTGGTTTCTGGAAACGGTTCGACTACATTAGTTATTTCATACACATATCACCAGAATCCAACTGACAACATTGGTCTGGGTGACTTGGTTGTAGTAGCAGATGCCGGCCTTGAGATTACAAGTGTTAAAATTACAGACTAAACCTTTTCACATCATCAAATAACAAATTTTATGATGTAATCTTAAAAAGTTTTGCAACAGGCAATCCCCTTCCGGAACCATTCCGAAGGGGATTGTTTTTACTGTACAAAAACTATATGATCTCATCGATCGCACATTTCATAAACTCCGCTGCCGCTTCTTCTTTCGTACAGCACAGATGAAAAATCTCTGTATGCTGCGCAATCCATTCTCCGAAATGAACATTAGACAAAAGCTGCTCTTCCGTCCAGGAAGGCGAAATCAGCCGCCGGATACAATCCAGAATCCGTTCCTGCTCTTTGGTTTCCCGGAAATAATTTTCCTGCGCCTGTTTTAAAAATACGATTCCTCCCAGCAGGTACCGTTTGTTTGTACAGATTCCTGATGTTCCGCACCACGGCTGCCCATATACAACAGCTGTTTCCTGTTCCCTGCCGATCATATTCAAATCCCCATTTAACAGCTCTGTGCCAAAACAGGTTTTCCACAAATTCGCATGCGTTGATTTTCCCATGCCAGAGGGGCCGGAAAACAGCCATGCTCTCCCCTTATAGGCAACCGATGCAGAATGGAGCAGATACAGCCCATGCTTCTGCGCTATTACCAAAAAAGCAAAGCGGATTGCATGGAAAATATCCTCCGCCCTCTCCTCCATTTCCAACGGATTACAGTATAAAACTGCCTCCGTGCCATCCTTTATCAAATGCATCTCATAAATTACCGGAAACCCCGGAAACAAAAAAATATATTTTTCTCCTGCATCCAATAAAATCACATCCCGGTTTCGAACCAGCACAATCCCGTTTTGGTGAATGCCCGGACGAAACGGTAAAAGCCGGATTTTCTGGTGACATTGCCCCGCCTCACAGGCAAACGCCGCAAAATACCGTTCAAACAACACATCCGGACCGGATAAGCCAATGCGCAGCGGTCCGGTCTGAAAATACTGCTCCGGATACTCTGTCCGGGAATCATTTTCCCCTTCCAGAATCCCCTGATTTTCTAATTGCTGTATATATGCTTTGACATCCTGCTCTATCTCCGGCAGACGATTATCCGGAAGCTGGTATTCCCTGGCAAGCAGCGCCGCAAGCTCCCCGCTGCTTCTGTCCCTGGAAAGCTCCCTCCAAAGCAAAACTCCGGTTTCATTTGTCTCTATCCCCCACTGCAGATCTGCAATATTTTGCCCATACGGAAGTAAATACTCTTTCCCCGCCAGCGTTACATGGCAATATTGTTTTTTCGCCCTCATAACTAAGCCCCTTTCGCTGTACTAAAAATCCTGTATCATCTGTGCAATCTCTTCCCTGGAAAGAATAACACATTTCATATCCCGTATTGCATATACTGTATCACAGATTCCTAATACCGTAGGACGGTGTGTTGTTACAATGCAGGTTCTCGGATATTCATCCTGCATAATATTCTTCAAAATGCGGCGCTCTGTTGCCACATCCAGCGCAGAGGTCGCTTCATCCAGCAGAAGAATCGGCGCTCTTTTCAACAATGCCCTTGCAATGGACAATCTCTGCGCCTGTCCCTCTGAAAAACCTGTTCCACGCTCCCCCACCCTGCTTTCCACACCATCCGGAAGTTTTTCCACAAACTCCCATGCACAGGCCATCTTCAGACAATATATGATTTCGTCATCCGTTGCCTCCGGCTTTACATTTCGCAGATTTTCAGCAACCGTACCGGAAAACATCGTATTTCCCTGCGGAACATAGGAATATAACTGACGGATAGACGGTGAAAAAGAAATAACATCCTCCGGATGCTCACCCCCCACAAGCCGTAATGTGCCGCACTGCGGCTCAACCAGCGCCAAAAGAATGCGAAGCAGCGTGGTCTTTCCCTCGCCGGATGGACCAACCAGTGCCACAATACGGTGCGGCTCTGCCTGGATAGATGCCCCTTCAAATACCTTTGTGCCATTGTAATAGGCATAAGACATATCCTCTATTTGAAGCTTCAGGCCCCCATTCCGGTTCCTTTGATAAAACGCTGCGACCGCCTCCCGGTCAGAATAATCCTCCCGCGGCATATCCAGAATATCAATCAGGCGCCCTGCCGAGGTAGTAATGGAAATCGCCGTCGGCACCATACTAATCAGTGTATTCAATGTGCTGCTTAAGTTGCCTGACAACGATAAAAACAAAGTCATGGTTCCATAGGAGATCGCTCCCGTCCAGACACGGTAAATCCCCATCCCATAGCAGCTGTAAGAAACAACCAGCCCTACCACAGACATGAGCACAGATGTAAAAATACTCAGCTTCTGAAAGCGCTTCCTCATATCAAAATATTCCTTCTGATAGTCGCGCAGCCTTTGTACATAAAGCGGAATCAAATCAAACGCCTTAAGCGTCTGGATATTGGAAAAGGTTTCCTGGTGAAACCCCATCATTTTTGCATTCATTGCCGCGCTCTCTTTGTTGTTGGACTGCATTCTGTAGAGCAGTGTTTTCGACATCACCATGCTGACCGGCATCCCCATTAAAGCAAGCAGCGCAAAAACCGGATCATAATAAATCACAATACCCAGCGCCGCAAAAAAACGTACGATATTGATGACCAGATCCGGTATCCAGTTAAGCACACCACTTGAAATCACAGATGCATCACTGTTCCAGCGTGTCAGAAGATCACCTGTGTGATACGCCATCAATGGCTCCAGCCTGGTAATCAGCATTTTTTCAAACACATCTGCCTTAATTTCATTGTCCACTTTCAGGGAAACCATGTTCGATATGTATGTTAGCAGCTGGGAAATCAAAATATTGGCAACCGTAAAAGAAATATACATCACAAAGGTTTTCAAAAGCTCCGACGCCCGGTATCCGGTGATAATATCTACCAAATCCTTAGACAGCAGGCTGCTGATCAGGGAAGTTCCTGTTCCCACCATGCCCATTGCCGTATAAAACAAAATAGAAAGCCAATATTTTCTGACATAAGAATAAATCCATACTGTCTGATGGAAAAACTCTTTTAACCTTCCCTCCCGAATCCGTTTCCAGATAAAATTAATTTTCTCTTTCATTCCTGTCCCCACTCTGTTTCGCATGGTATCCAATTTTTTTATTGTAGCATTTTCCCGTAAAAAGGTCAAAATGTTGTTTTTTCAAACGAAACCGATTATAAT
>JAJQGL010000088.1 GCA_021200535.1 Clostridiaceae bacterium
CTTCTCGTCGGCGTGTCTTCTGTTGACTCGGCTGACTCTGCGCTCGACTGCGTTTGTTATGTGTCCGCGGCTGACGTCTCGCCCGACTGCGGTTCTTCTGTTTCTCCTGCTAAGTACATTTCCTCCTGTGTGCTATAAACAAACTCTGGATATCCATTTCCTTCCTGTCCCCATTCGCTGTACACGGAATCGCCATTCTGTTCTCCAACCCAGTCATTCAATACAGTATCTAAAGATGCCATTTCCTCTGCGGAAAGCGAATAACAGTTTTCCCACACGTCATCTGTTATGTTGTCGCTCTTTTCTCCCGCAATCATATTTTGCGCAGCGCCGTCTCTCCAATATCCATGCGAGCATATAAGCGCAGAGGTCATTCCAAATAAAGCGCCTGCCGTTTCTCCATAAACCTCTCCATAATTGTAACTATTTTCTGCCACAGTAAGTAATGTCCCGGAATCTGCAGCCATACCGCAGCCGATCAATCCTCCTGCATACGTTCCCGATACCTGTCCTATATTGTAACAATTATACACTGCTGTCTCTGATACATTCCCCAAATAGCCGGCTATCCCGCCTGAAATTTTTGTAATGCCGGAGTGTACTTCTGCCACCAACCCATAATTTGCACTGTTGACAATTTGCAGCTCTCCGGTACTGTATCCCACCAGTCCGCCAATGCAAAACATTGCTGCAGTGTCCGGATTACTTTCATCGGACGCGCATATTTCCCCGTGATTGACACAGTCCGTCACAGTCAATGTACCGTCAGCCGTTCCCGCAATTCCTCCAATGTTCGCACTCGATGTCACAGCATTTTCATCATACACAATCTTCCCATAATTACCGCAGTTTTCGACAGACAGACTGCTCCCGTCTGCAGCGCTTCCAACAATCCCGCCCAGGGAAATCGTGTTTTTTGCCGTATATATTTCCCCCATATTGATGCAATTTGTAATTTGAGGCGTTATGCCTGTGCTGTACACATATCCGGCCACGCCGCCCATATATTTCCCGCCAACAAGTTCCGCTGCGCTTATACAGTCAAAGATGCCGGATTGGGCCAGTGTTTCAAACCGCTGGCAGCCCGCAATACCTCCCACCATTGCATCAATTTCTTCGTCAGAACGCAAAATTGTATCCTTTGTCTGACAGGATTCTATGATTCCATTATAATTTCCTGCCGTAATACCGCCCAACCGGTTGTCGCCTGAGCCTGCCACGATCAGCTCTGAATGAATCGTCCTGCAATTACTTATCTGACCTGAATTGCATTCTGCAATGCCTCCGATCGCATCACAAATCCCCGTCAGCGAATCCGCCACACAATTATCGACCGTGCCTTCATTCATTCCCATAATACCGCCGTATGCTTTCGCTAACAGGCAGTTTTTCACGGTAAGATTCGAAACAACAGCCCCCTGTTTTATTTGTCCGAATATTCCGGAAGTATAGCTCGTCTCCGACTGAAAGATTAAGCCTGAAATACTATACCCGCCGCCGTCATATGTACCATAAAAAATATCCGGTTCGTCTATGCTGCGATATAAATACGACTCCGTCAAACCACATTTTTCTACACTTGACTGCGTGCTGCCCGTATATGTTTTGTAAAATTCCCCTTCCTCGGAAACGGCCGCTGCCAGTGCGTTGTCGGCATAAATGCCAATGCGTTCGCTTTCCTCATCATAAACAAACTCGTATTCGCCAAATGTAATATCCTCTGTCTGTAAAAAGGAAATCCCACTTGTCCTTTCTTCCTCTTTGAGGCATGCAAAAAACATTTCCATCTCCTCTTTGCTGGAAATGGTAACCTGTTTGCCAGCCTTCGCCTCTAAATAACCAATGCCATATGCACCATCATTGTAAAAAGCTGTCATGGATATTGCAGACGCTGCCTGTACCGTCTTCCCCGGAACCGGCAACATCCCGCACACCAGCACTACTATAAGCCCTACCGCCATTCTACGCTTTATTAAACTTTTGTAGCCACCTTTCATAACTGCCTCCATGTGCTATACCCTGCTGTACTTTATTCGCTGCATTGTCTTAGTTGTGCTATCCTGCTGCGTTATCTCTGCCGCATTATCTTTGCTGTGTCATCTCTGCTGTGTCCGTTATTTTCTATATAATATCTTCTAATATTAACTTTCTTTTGTCAACCCATTTCTACTGGAATCCCTCCGCCAACAGCGCGCCGCCTTCTAATTAACTATACACATTATGCCTGAAAGAATATTTTTGCTATGAAAAGCGGCACACCGAAACAAAGAAAATTAAGTTTTTGCTGTCATTTACAAAAGAAAAAAAGCTGCAAGCCCCTACTCTGTAAGGCTTACAGCTTTCCAAAAAACAAAGATAAGTATATAATTTCTATTTTCTCAGGTGAAACAGGGCAACATATTCTTTCAA
This sequence comes from Clostridiaceae bacterium, assembly GCA_021200535.1. GTDB lineage: Bacteria > Bacillota > Clostridia > Lachnospirales > Lachnospiraceae > Butyribacter. Next base: position 2,410 of record JAJQGL010000088.1, read on the forward strand.
TTCTTCAGCGCAGGTTGTCAAGTCTGTTCCGGAAGCCGCATTTTCTTCAGCCACCGCCGCATTTGTCTCAACAACCTTTGTGATCTCACCCACCAGCCTGTCAATCGTATCTACGGAATTTTTCTGCGTAGACACTGCTTCCTGCACCTTTGCTACATTATCCAGCGAATTTCCGGATGATTTTACCCCATCCACAAATGCTTCTGCCGCAATGCGCGCCATGTCTATTCCATGTGCAACTGCCTGCCTTGAAGACTGGACAAGCGCTCCGATTCCATCGCTTGCTTTTTCACATTCTAATGCCAGCTTGTTGATTTCCTCGGCAACCACGCCAAATCCTTTTCCGGCTTCACCCGCCCTTGCTGCCTCAATGGAAGCATTTAAAGACAACAGATTTGTCTGTTCTGCGATCTCCATAATGCTCTGCATAATTTCATCAATCTCATTCGTTGTATTTTCAATGACAACCATCGCTTCTTTAAGCTCCTGCATCTGTGCTCTGCCTTCTTCCAGTTTCCCATTCGTAGCACGCACACTTTGAATCATAGTATCTGCATTTTCAACAATCGCATCAATCTGCTGCCCAAAGGTTCTCACATCCTTTTCCAGTTCCATAATTGACGCTGCCTGTTCTGTTGCACCTTCTGCCACCAAATCTGAGCTCTGCTGTATCTGTCCTGCATAGGCTACCAGCGTATCCGCTCTTTCATCGATCTGCCGGAAAATATCATTTAGCTTTTCAAGAATCGTATTCAGCCCATTCTGAATATGTAAAAAATCGCCCTGATATTCCGTCTTTGAACTAACTTCCAGATCGTACTGCGCAATTCCCTCTACAATCTGCTCAATATCCTCTATATAGCATTTTAACTGCTTTACCGTCGCATTCAGTGAACTGTTCAGCGCATCAATTTCCACGATATCCTCTTCATCCTCAAAGGAAAGCTCCAGATTTCCTGCTGCCAGCTCTGGTACAAGCCTGCTAACCGCCTCAATAGGCGAAAACCATTCTCTGCAATATTTTTTATTTACTCTTCTTATTATAATGTTGGCAAGCACACTGCCTACAACAATCAGCAGAACAAGAATAAAAATGCTTCCATAAACACTCCACACCGGCTCAACTACTGCAAGTATCCAGCCCGACACGTCTGATTGCGAAGACAATGCAAGCTTGATGCCGCCCGAATAATCTGTAATGATATGCGAGTTTGCAATATCCGTATAAAGCTTGCCGTATCTTCCGTCTCCGACATCAGAAAGATTTGGCGTCTCTTCATCCGACATCACATATTCGTCATTCGGATGTACCATGACTGTGCCGTCACCGCCGGCAAGCATCAGATAACCGCTTCCGACATCCGCCTCCGAAATCAGTGCCACGATCTCATCAATATAAAAATCGATTCCGACTACGCCAAGGGTTTCCCCGTCCACATTTACTTCCTTTGATATGGTAACACAGACTGCCCCTGTCACCGCATCTATGTATGGATCGCTCACAAACACCTCATCATCTGTGTCTACTGCGCCAAGATACCAGCTTCTCTGTGACCATTGCGTTTCATTTCCGAGCAGCATTGCTCCGTCTGCGGCAGAGTAATAAGCCAGAGTGTCATCGGGCTGGGCAAAATACGCCGCACTTATCCCTGAATCAGATTGCGTCACAAGCCCTGCCATCTCCACTTCAGCCTCATAACTTGAATTTCCTTCCATCTTCAAAGACATCGCAAAACCTTCCGCTACGCCCTTGATGGTCGCCATGTAGCTGTCCATCTGCTTTTGATAGGAATTTAATTGATTTTCCATTTGATTCTGCGCATTTTTTCCTGCAATTACCACGCTCACGCAGATTGCAAGTATTGCCATTACCGCAATAATGGCGAATGTTTCCCTCGATATCAAACGCTGTATGCTCTGTGTGTAGGTCTGCATCTTTTTTTCCTTCATACCGGTCTCCTTCCTGTCTGCTTACTCTTCATTCTGTCTGTTTTTCAATCCACATTACCCTCAAATATAAAAAAAATCAAAGAGGGAACGCATATATTCCTTCCCTCTTTGGAATCTTTTATCAACTACTATTATCATATAATTTATTACATAGGAAAATGCTCTGCTCTGCTCTGCTCTGATCTGCTCTTCTCTGCTCTCATCTGCTCAGAAGAGCTCGGGTCTGATATACACATCTGCGAGCCAAAGAGACGGTG
>JAJQGL010000038.1 GCA_021200535.1 Clostridiaceae bacterium
CCAGCATCCATACCGTATCTCCGACTGCCAGCGCCAATGCGCCGCCGCTTCCGCCTTCACCGGTAAAAATACTGATAATCGGCGTCTTTAATCTTGACATTTCCATCAGGTTTCTGGCAATCGCTTCTCCCTGCCCCCGTTCTTCCGCGCCAATTCCACAAAACGCACCCGCCGTATTTATAAAAGTAACCACCGGACGGCGGAACTTTTCCGCCTGTTTCATCAGCCGAAGCGCTTTCCGGTATCCCTCCGGATTTGGAGAGCCAAAATTACATTTCAGATTTTCGTCCAGCGTATGGCCCTTCTGAATCCCAATCACCGTTACAGGCATCCCATTTAGAGCTGCAATTCCGCCGACAACAGCTCCGTCATCCGCAAAAAGACGATCACCGTGAAACTCAAGAAAATCCTCAAATATTTCATCAATAAACTGCTTTGTATTCGGCCGCTCGATCATCCGGGCTATCGCCACTGATTTCATTGCATCGCTCATATACATTTCCTCACTTTTTTAAATTCTGCTCCTTGGCCGTTGCCAGCCTGGCTCTATTGCACAGCGTGCAGCCGCAAAATATCCCCCAGCTCCCCGCGCAGCTTTTCCCGGTGGACAATCCGATCCACAAAACCATGCTCCAGCTGAAACTCTGCTCTCTGAAATCCTTCCGGCAAATCCTGATGGATGGTCGATTTGATCACGCGCTGTCCGGCAAAACCAATCAGTGCTTTCGGCTCAGAAAGAATAATATCCCCTAACATGGCAAAGCTTGCCGTCACGCCTCCGGTCGTCGGGTCCGTCAGCACAGTGATATATAACAGGCCTGCCTCATCATGGCGTCCCAGTGCCTCCGATACTTTCGCCATCTGCATCAGCGAGATAATGCCCTCCTGCATTCTGGCGCCTCCGGATGTTGTAAAAATAATCACCGGAAGGGAATGCCCGGTTGCATATTCCACCGCTCTGGTAATCTTTTCGCCGACCACCGAGCCCATACTGCCCATCATAAAATGGCTGTCCATAACCGCAATCACCGCAGGCTGCTCACAAATCCTGCAGGTGCCCGTCACAACACCCTCACGTATGCCGGATTTTTTCTGTGCCTTTTGAATCACTGTCTCATAATCCGGGTAATCCATCGGGTTTTTCGGCTCCATTTCCGCATCCAGTTCCTTAAAGCTTCCCTCATCACAGATAATCCGAATGCGCTCCTCCGGACTCATGCGGAAATGTGCATCACAGTTAGGGCAGAGCTTATATTCCGTTACTTCTTTTTTGTAAATAATAGCCTTGCAGGTATTGCACTTAATCCACATTCCATCCGGAATCGACGGCTCAGCCTTTGCTCTTTTTCTGTCGTTTTTCTTTGTCCTGTCCCCCGAATCAACCGAGAAATAATTTTTTTTGCCAAATAAATTCAAAGAATCAATCCTTCCCATCTGCAGGAATCTGCCCTATCCTATTTTGGGTCAATCAGAAATGTCTCCAAAAACGAGGTGTCAAACTCCCCTGCCAAATACTCTTTATTATTTAAAATGCGGTTTTGAAATTCAATGTTTGTATCAATACCATCTATAATAAACTCATACAGTGCCCTTTTCATTTTCGCAATCGCTTCCTGCCGGTCTTTTCCGTGCACAATTACCTTTGCAATCATCGAATCGTAATACGGCGGAATCTCGTAGCCTTCGTATACCGCCGTATCCACACGGATACCAAGCCCTCCGGAAGGAAGAAGCAAATAATCAATTAACCCCGGACACGGAGCAAAATTCCGGTCTGGATTCTCTGCATTTATCCGGCACTCAATCGCATGGCCGGATATCACAATATCATCCTGCGTATAGGACAATTTCTGCCCATCCGCAATACGGATCTGCTCCTTGATAATATCGACTCCGGTAATCATCTCAGTTATAGGATGCTCTACCTGCACTCTGGTATTCATTTCCATAAAATAAAATTCCCCGGATTGATCGTAGAGAAATTCTATTGTCCCGGCGCTCTGGTATCCCGCTGCTTTTGCCGCGCGAACCGCCGCAGCGCACATTTTTTCTCTAACCTCCGGTGAGATTGCCGGAGAAGGAGCCTCCTCCAAAACCTTCTGGTTCTTTCTCTGCAGAGAGCAGTCGCGCTCCCCCAGATGAATGACATTGCCAAAACGGTCACCTAACACCTGCACCTCAACATGGCGCGCATGCTCAATGACCTTCTCCATATACATTGCATCATCGCCAAAGGCTGCCTTTGTTTCACTTTTTGCAGATTCATATGCCTTTTGCAGTTCAGCCTTTTCACGGACAATACGGATTCCCTTTCCGCCGCCGCCCGCTGATGCCTTAACCATAACCGGATATCCCAGACAGTCTGCCTCTTCAAAGGCTGCCTCTAACGTATCTACAACGCCATCGCTTCCCGGTATCACCGGAACATCCGCTTTCTGCATCATCATTCTGGCATTCGCTTTGTTCCCAAGCGCATCAATCACCGACGGATCCGGTCCAATAAACTTAATATTGCACTCCTCGCACATGGCAGCAAAGGTACTGTTCTCTGATAGAAAACCAAAGCCCGGATGAATTGCCTGCGCCTTTTTCTCCACTGCAGCACTGATAATATTTGCCATATTATTATAGCTGTCTGCCGCCTTGGCAGAGCCGATGCAGACGGCTTCATCTGCCAGCTGTGCATGCAGCGCCTCTCTGTCCGGCTCTGAAAAAACGGCTACTGTTTTAATTCCCATTTCACGGCATGCCCGGATTATCCGAACGGCAATTTCACCACGGTTTGCAATTAAAATTTTATCAAACATCCCTGCCTCCAAATGATTCCTGAATCTTATTCTACAATAAACATAAACTGCTCAACTACTGTAGCAACCTCATCTCCGACATATGCTGTACCGTGCCCAATGCCAATATTTCTTTTCAGCTTATCAATCTCCATCTCGAAACGAAGCGTATCGCCCGGAACAACTTTTCTCTTAAACTTTACATTCTTGATACCGCCAAAATATCCGGTCTTTCCCTTAAACTGCTCCAGGGACATAATAGCAACCGCTCCTGCCTGCGCCATTGCCTCTACAATCAATACGCCAGGCATTACCGGTTCCTGCGGAAAATGCCCTGAAAAAAACGGCTCATTGTATGTGACGTTTTTCAGTGCGACAATCGACTTTCCCTCTTCGAGCTCCTCCACACGGTCAATCAGCAAAAATGGCTGCCTGTGCGGTATGATTTTCATAATATCATTGATATCCATTACCATAATTTTTCTCCAATCCTGTTTACTTTAAGCGGAATAATTCCTGTCCATATTCAACAAACTCTCCGTCAGCGACAAGAATCTCCGCAACCGTTCCGCTAATTTCCGCATTTACCTCATTCATAAACTTCATCGCCTCAATAATACAGACGACATCTCCTGCAGAAACCGAATCGCCAACCTTGACAAACGGCGCCTGATCCGGCGCAGCACTCTGGTAAAAAGTCCCGACAATCGGAGATTTAATCACCTTTTGACCTGCTGCGTCATCCTCCGCTGCTGCCGCCGAAGGCTTTTCCGGCGTCCGCATAACCTCCCCAGCCTGCCCTGTCGGCACAGAAGCCGGCTGCGGTACAGACGGTGCCTGCATCGGCATCATAGATGGCTGCGGCACAGGAGAAGGTGTCCCCCACGGCGAAACCGCACTGCGATTCAGACGGATTCTGGCGTCACCAAGCTGTACCTCCATATCATTCAGGTCTGTCTTTTCGAATATTTCAATTAATTCTTTAACCTCGCTATACTGCATATTGATCCCTTGCCTTTCCAATCAAAACCCGGAGATTTTGATTTGCAGATTCTGCCTTGCACAAATTACCCTGCACAAATTACCCTGCATATACTGCTTTTTATTATTTCCCGCTCCATTTCTTAAAGCAAAGAACACCGTTATGTCCGCCAAACCCAAGTGAGTTAGACAATGCATACTCTGCTCCTTTTACCTCTCTTCCCTGATTCGGAATATAGTCGAGATCACATTCTTCATCCGGTACATGGTAATTGATCGTCGGCGGCAAAAATCCTTCCTCCAATGCCTTAATGCAGGCAATCGCCTCAATCGCACCGGCAGCGCCCAACAGATGACCAGTCATGGATTTCGTCGAGCTGACCGGAGTCTTTTTTGCAATTTCCTCACCCAATGCTTTCTTGATGGCCTTTGTTTCGCCCACATCATTGGCAGGTGTGCTGGTTCCATGTGCATTGATATAGTCAACCTGCTCCGGCGTAATTCCTGCTTCATTCATGGCCATCTGCATAGCCTTTGCAGCTCCGTTCCCATCCGGATCCGGAAGTGTAACGTGGTAAGCATCCGCAGTCGCGCCATATCCGACTACCTCACCATAAATTTTTGCTCCCCGGGCCAATGCATGATCCAGCTCCTCCAGAATCAGCATCCCGGCGCCGTCGCCCATAACAAAACCATTGCGCTCTTTATCAAATGGTTTACATGCCTTTTTAGGATCTTCTTCAGTAGAAAGCGCAGTCAGATTTGTAAATCCGGCAACTCCAATCCCACAGATTGCACCTTCCGCGCCGCCGGCGATACAGGCGTCCAGATAACCGTGCTTAATGTTATGAAATGCTGTGCCGATGCTGTCTGTACCGGTTGCACATGCCGTAACAATATCATGGCAGAGCCCCTTCGCACCTACACGGATGGCAATGTTGCCCGCAGCCATGTTTCCAATCGTCATGGTAATAAAAAGAGGGGATACCCTGGAAGGACCTTTTTCCGCCATGCGTGTAACCTGCTCCTGCATAGTCATCAGTCCGCCGGTGCCGGAACCGACAATCACACCAATGCGGTCGGCGTCTTCCTTTTCCATATCAAGTCCAGAATCCTCAAATGCCTGCATTCCGGCTGCAATTCCATAGACAGTGAACAGATCATTTCTCTTGACATCCTTTTTCGTCATATATTGCTCCGGATCAAAATTCTTCACCTCTGCCGCAATTTTTACTTTAAAATCTGACGTATCAAACTTTGTGATATAGTCAATTCCACAAACCCCGTTTTTCAATCCATTCCAATATTCCTCTACTGTATTTCCCAGCGGAGTCACAGCCCCAAGTCCGGTAATTACACATCTTTTCTCCATAACACTCTCCATTCCTGCACAAAATACTGCACATTATTCACCTTAACCGCTTATATTACATTACCATTCCGCCATCTACGTTGATAACCTGCCCTGTAATATATGTGTTGCCGGCAAGAAATACTGCCACGTTTGCAATATCCTCCACCTGCGCATAACGCTTCAGCGGAATGACCTCCAACATTTTCTTCTTCTGTTCTTCCGTCAGAACCTCTGTCATATCCGTCTCCACAAAACCGGGAGCAATCGCATTGCAGGTAATTCCCCTTGGAGCAAGCTCTTTTGCAACCGATTTGGTCAGGCCAATAATTCCTGCCTTAGATGCCGCATAATTTGCCTGCCCTGCATTCCCCATGACACCGACAACAGATGCCATATTGATAATGGTACCGCTTCTCTGCTTCAGCATCAGGCTGCTTACATGGCGCACCATATTAAAGGTGCCTTTCAGGTTTGTGGCAATGACTGCATCAAAATCTTCCTCGCTCATGCGCATTAAGAGCATATCCCTCGTAATGCCCGCATTATTCACCAAAATATCGACAGAACCAAGCTCCTTTTTTGCCTGCTTTAACATGGATTCCGCAAACTCGAAATCGCTGACATCTCCCTGAACCGGCAGACATTGAACGCCTAACGCTTCAATCTCCTGAATGGTATCATCCGGAGCTGTACTGTGATAGTTCAGCACAATGTTACAGCCTTCCCTTGCAAAGGCCAATGCAATCGCTTTTCCAATTCCTTTTGCGGCGCCTGTTACAACCGCATTTTTCCCTTTTAGCATGTTCTATCCTCTTTTCTGCGCTGCTGATTTTATCTTCTGACAAAATCCGGAAGTGCCTATACCCTGCAGCGCAAAAGCATAAACGGTCCCCGGATATAATCTGTTTTAAGCCTGCAGCTTCTCCATTGTCTTCTGCAGCGAAGAAACATCCTCTACATTCAGAATAGAGACACCTTTTACCGTCCGCTTCACAAAACCGCACAGCGATTTGCCCGGTCCCAGCTCAATAAAGGTATCTGCTCCATTTTCTTTCATATTTTCAATAATATTATAAAAACGAACCGGACAGCAGATCTGCTTTGTCAGGATCGGAATAATCTCCTTTTCCGACGCGACAATGGATGCGTCCACATTCGTATATACCGGCATCTCCATCGGCCGGATGTGCATTTTTTCTAATTCCGGCCCCAGCTTTTCGGCTGCCGGCTTCAGCATCTCCGTGTGGAACGGCCCGCTTACTTTCAGTTTAACTGCCATTTTAGCGCCTTTTTCTTTTGCTAATTCTGCTGCTCTTTCCACTGCTTTTGCCGCGCCCGCAATTACAATCTGCCCCGGTGCGTTATAATTTGCCGGAATTGCCAGACCAAGGCCTTCTTCAACGGCCTCTTTGCATGCATTTTCAACCAGCTCTGTATCTAAACCTATAATGGCATACATGCCACCCTCCCCGGATGGAACTGCTTCTGCCATGAATTTCCCTCTCTTCTGAACCAGGGCAACCGCCTCTGCAAAATCCATTGCCCCGCTGGCAACATATGCAGAATACTCTCCTAAACTAAGCCCTGCCGTCATCTCTGCACGAACTCCCTGTTCCTGCAAAACACGCATCGCCGCAATGCTCATTGTCAAAATTGCCGGCTGCGCAAATTCTGTCTCAGCTAATTTCGCCTCATCAGTAAAACAAATCTCTTTGATGGAGTAACCAAGCACTTCGTCTGCAAGATCAAAAACCTCCCTTGCCACGGAATAATTCTGATATAAATCCTTTCCCATGCCAGCGTACTGCGACCCCTGACCGCTAAATAAAAATGCTGTTTTCATATTTTACCTCCGTCAAGTATTAACCAGCGTTAAAACGGCGCAGGACGCGCCGCATAACCACTGAATTTTTTCTTATTTGTGACTTTCTACAAAGTCTACTGCATCCTTAACTGTTACAATCGCCTCTGGATCCTCTACAGAAACATCAAACTCATCTTCAATGTCATTAATGATCTGGAATAAATCCAAAGAATCAGCATCGAGATCATCCTTTACATTTGTTTCTAATGTAATTTCACTTACATCCTTACCTGTCTGCTCAGCAATAATCTCCCTGATTTTTTCAAATACCATTTCTTTTTCCTCCTAAAAAAATATTTATATTCACTGCGCTTGCAGCAATACACTCCTTTGTGCAGTATCAAGATTTGCCTGCCTACCAGCGTATCAGCATGGTTCCCCATGTCATTCCACCGCCAAAACCGGACAAAACAACCAGATCACCAGCCTCTAACATTCCCTTTTCGTTCATCTCATTTAACGCCATTGGAATACTTGCTGAAGACGTATTTCCAAAACGGTCCATGTTAATATAAAACTTTTCAAAAGGGATGCCAAGCTTCTTTGACACCACCTCTACAATGCGGACATTTGCCTGATGCGGCACAAAATACTTGATTTGATCCTGCGTAATCTGTTCTTCCTCCAAGACTTTTTTTATGCTTTTCGCCACATTCTTTGTCGCAAACTTAAAAACCTCCCTGCCATTCATATTGACATACCACTTCGGATGGATACTGCTCTCTTTGTCATTGAATGCATTGGCACATTCCGTATAGCCTTCCGTCAGGATTTCATACTGATCCCCTGCCGAGCCGATATCCTCCCGGATAATTCCCGCTTCTCCTGAAGCCTCAACATAAGCCCCTCCGGCTCCGTCTCCAAACAGTACACAGGTCGCCCGGTCTGTCCAATCCACAATTTTGGAAAGTGTCTCCCCGCCAATCACGATGGCATTTTTGTACCCGCCTGACTTTATGTACTTATCCGCTGTACTAAGCGCAAACATAAAGCCGCTGCATGCCGCAATCACATCAAAGGCAACTGCATGCACTGCTCCAATCTCTTTCTGAATCATGCATGCAAGAGACGGCGTCCCGTAATCCTGCGTAACTGAAGCCACGATAATCAGATCAATTTCCTCCGCAGACACAGACGCTCTTTCTAACAGCTTCTTTGCTACATTGGTCACCAAAACAGAGGTATTTTCCCCCGCAGAAATATGGCGCTCCTTAATTCCTGTTCTCTGTGTAATCCATTCATCCGTTGTATCAACGATTTTTGACAAATCGTCGTTTGAAATTATCTGCTCCGGCACATAGCCCGCAGTTGCCACCACTCTTGTGCTGATCATGTTTGTGTACCTCATTTCTCTATTAATTATACCGTTCCGCATATCCTTTTTTACTAATTTGCTTCACTTCCGTCACATGAATAGATTTTGACATAATTGAGTATATTCTATAAATGCCGGATTCGTCAACTATATATTTTATATATTTTTGCCTCATTTTCATCATGTTCATTGGATACTCACAGAAAAGAGATGGAAAAGCAGCACACATGCTTCCATCTCTTGTTTGCTAATTACTTTGCCCCTGTTTTGCCAAAAGTTCCAGGGTGGCAAGCAACACATCATCTTCCCAGGGTTTCGGAATCAGATACTTTAACCCCATATTTCTGACTTCTTCTAACATTTCCAAGTCACACAGGGAACTCAGCATCAGGATTTTACTGTCCGGATCCTTTTTGAGCAGAATCTCTGCTGTTTCCAGTCCGTCAATCCCCGGCATAATAATATCCATAATCACTATATCGGGGTTTAGCTCCTCATACATGCGGATTCCTTCATTGCCGTTTTTTGCATATCCAATCACTTCGTAATCATTTTCTTCAACAAGATCCTTAATCTGCCTTAACGCAAAGGGTGAATCATCCACAACCAGGATTGTTTTTTTCTCCATTTTCTTCCCTCCTAATAATCGGTAAAACGGACATTCCGAATCCGTTTTCCCTTGCTCATGAACACAGGCTGCCGTGTAGTTTTCATCAAAAATGCCTACTCTGCCTTTAACGAATAAAATAAGTATACCTGAAGCTCACCTATCCTGGAACGATAGGACAAACACTGTTTTTCGTCAAAATTCATATCCCCCTCGAGGGGCTCTCCCCTCTGGTAAAATTGCGGCACAGATAGCCGGGATGGTGTGCCGGCCATGTTATTTAACCGCGATATTGCATATCCACACGCAATATTGATATATTCATTTATATACAGCGGAACCTCCTCCTCCGTGGGAGGAACTCCTTTGTTCATTGCACCCGGAATATAACGGAACATTTCATCTGAAAACTGGCACACAATCACTGCATTTACATATCCATGCGTCCGTATCACTTCCCGGCATTTCTGAAGCCCTAACTTTTCCTGCTGTTCCTGTCCGGATTTGTACAAATCCAGCTGAACAATTTTTTTCGTCACGTCACAGAATGCTGTATCAAAGATTTCCCTGACTTCCATATCTTTCAGAAAACACCCCCATTCCCTGACTCGGCTAATCAGTTGCCAAAGAAACGCATCTTTCCCTTGGAACTGATTTTCGTACCATCTTTTTGCTCTGCCGGCTTTTCTACATAAGCACTGGAAAACTTATTCGTCATTTTCCCTTTGCACTCTTTGCAGTATCTTCCTGTCAAAATCGGTTTCCCACAAGCCTCACAGTCAATCGAAATGCCTGACTCCCTTGAAAAGGTCAGCCGTTCCTGCCTGATCCATTTTTTAATCTGCTGAATGGGAACATCGTTGTCCTCTGCCACAACTGCCATACCAGCAGAAGGATTTTTGTATATATATTCCCTTACCACAAAGAACTTCTCTTCCATTTCTTTCGCACATGCAGGGCACAAAGAATCTCCATCGAAATTAAACAGTTTTCCACATTTTTTACAGTTTCTAACATCCATTTCACTTACCTCCTGTACTAGCGCATCCTGTACACATACACAAAAAGTATACTCTGGAAATACCTGCCTGTTTTAAAACCCGCGCGCAGGCTTCTACGGTACTTCCTGTCGTATAAATATCATCAATAATTATAACACATTTTACATTTCTGCACAACTCCTGCATTTTCCCTGAAATTGTAAATGCCCGGTTCAGGTTTTTGTGCCGTTCTGCGCTGCCAAGCTCCTTTTGCGGCGTTGTATCTACGCTTCGCAGCAACAGATCCGAAACAACAGAAACCCCTGTGAGTTTTCCGAGCTCCCTGGCAAGCACCTCCGCCTGATTATACCCTCTGCTTCTCATGCGGTTTCTGTGGATGGGCACGGGAATCAATGCATCCGGACGGATTTGTTCTATCCAGTTCCCAAAGGCCTGCTGAAGCTCTCTTGCGTAATATTTGCCATATTCCTGCCTGCCATGGTATTTAAACCGTGCAATGGATTTCTGCATGGTCCTGTCATACAGCCACAACGCCCTGCCGCCCTCATACGACCACATCTTGTTCCGGCATACATCACAGTATGCCTGCTCTTGTGCGACCGGCCTGCCGCATTTCACGCAGCAAATTTCTATTTTTTTCGGTTCCGGCCGGCAGAAGCTGCATCTGCCCTCTTCGCTTACGGAAAGAACCGCATCGCAAAACACACATCTTCTCGGAAAAAATAAATCCAGTATTTTTCCTGCACTGCCGTCAAAAAAACGCATGCTTTTCTTTTTTTCCACGCTTGTCCCCAATATCTTCTCCCCCTGTTTCTATTTTACGTCCCGCATTCCGTTACCGGCAGCCCCGGTACTGCCCCTGATCATCTTCCTCCTGCATCTGCTGCAGACGCAGAGAAAGCCCGGAATAGCGTTTTTGTTCATACACATTCTGAATCATTTGGCAAACTGTTGCACCGCTGCCAACCAGTGTCACGCATTTTTTGGCCCTGGTTACCGCTGTGTAGAGCAAATTACGGTTCAGCAGCATCTTAGGCCCGGTAAGAATCGGCAGGATTACTGCCGGATATTCACTTCCCTGCGATTTGTGTATTGTAATCGCATAAGCCAATTCCATTTCATCCATCTGTCCATACTCATACCGGACCAGCTTTCCTTCTTCAAATTCCACTTCTACCATCTCTTCGGTTTCAAAAATATGTTTTATGATACCGATGTCACCATTAAAAACACCAGTCCCTTCTTCGTAAACATCCCCGATCTGTGTTTTCTTTACCCATTTGATCTGATAATTATTTTTAATCTGCATGATTTTATCGCCTTCGCGAAACAGCATACTGTGGAACTCCCGCTCCGTTTTCCCTGCCTGCTTCGGATTGACAAAGCCCTGCAGCACCTTATTTAACGCTTCCACCCCCAGCTCCCCCTTCCGCATCGGCGTCAGCACCTGAATATCATACGGCGTGGCATCCACATACGACGGCAGATTTTTCATAATCAGCTGAATGACGACATTGATAATGTCCTGCACATTGCTCCGCTCCAGATGAAAAAAGTCCTGGTTTTTGTTGTTCAGGGAAATCTCCTGCCCCCGGTTAATCTTATGCGCATTGACTACAATCTGGCTCTTTGCAGCCTGACGAAAAATCTGTGTCAGCCGCACTACATTGCAAAACTGTGCCTGTATCATATCCCGCAGGACATTGCCCGGCCCCACCGACGGAAGCTGGTTCACATCTCCCACCATAATCAGCCGGCAGCCAGGCACAACCGCTTTAAGCAAAGCATGCAAGAGATAGATGTCAACCATTGAAAATTCATCAATAATAATCACATCTGCTTCCAGCGGCTGCATTTCATTTCGCTCAAAGTGCATACCCTGTCTGTCCTCCGTATCTACCCCGCCATTGATCTCCAGCATCCTGTGGATTGTCTGCGCTTCCCGGCCCGTTGTTTCAGACATCCGTTTCGCCGCCCTCCCGGTTGGCGCTGCCAGCAAAATATCGAGTCCCTCTTCCTCAAGAATCTGCAAAATAGTATTGATCGTTGTCGTTTTTCCCGTTCCCGGTCCTCCGGTAATAATCGTAACACCATTTTGCACTGCCTGGTATACTGCTTTTCTCTGCATTTCATCCAGGGAAATCTGCTGCCTTTGTTCCAGTCTTGCAACACGTTTTGCAATCAGCTCCCCATCCGTATCATAGGACAAGTTTAAATCCAGCAGCATTCTGGCGCAGTTCATTTCCATATAATATATTGTACTGGAATAAAGACGTCTTTCCTGCCCAACCTCCTCAATCAGAATCTCCTTGTCCAGCGTCAGCGCATCCAGCTGCGCAGAAACCAGCTCCGGTTCCACGCCCAGAAGTCTGGCCGTCATCTCTGTCAGCAGCTCTTCCGGAAGATAACAATGCCCCTGTCCGCCGGAATGCTGTAATGTATATAAAATCCCCGCCCGAATCCGAAACTGCGAATTTGTAAAAAAGCCTGCTTTCTGCGCTATATGGTCTGCAATTTTAAACCCGATTCCACTGATATCCTCTGCCAGACGGTACGGATTTTTCTGCAGCACCTCGTATAGATCATCCTGATAAAAGCGGTAAATTTTTACCGCCATATTCATAGAAATGCCGTAATCCTGTAAAAAAATCATTGCTTTCCGCATCTGCTGTTTTTCGCCGAACTGCCTTGCGATACTGATTGCCATCTTCTGGCTGATCCCCTTAACTTCCGCAAGACGCTCCGGTTCCCGCTCAATCACGCCAAAAGTATCTTCTCCAAATGTCCGCACAATCCGCGCCGCCAGGGCAGGCCCAATTCCTTTGATCGCTCCAGAGCCAAGATATCTTTCTACAGCAATCGTATCTGTCGGCTGCTTTTCTTCATAGCTTTCTACCTGAAGCTGCGGTCCATAATTTCTATGAAGCACCCGCTTCCCCTGTACCAAAAGATATTCCCCTTCAGCGACATAGGAAAAGCACCCCACACAGCATTCCTCTTCCTCTGACTGAGGATTCACCAGATAAAGCACCGTATAACCATTCTCCTCATTCCGAAAAGTAATCCGTTCCACATATCCTTCAAACTCTTCCATGTTCATCCTTCGCCTCCATCCTCCATTTTCCAGCTCAAAAACTGCTTCTGCGCAGAAAGAGCCACTGCTTCTGTAAACAGTGGCCCGAATTATTCTAATGTGTCATACCAGATTTTATAATCCTAAATTATTTTTCATGGAATCGTATAACTGCTGTGCCAGCCCGGTCGATCCGCTCTCTACAATCGCATCTGCGTATTGCTCATTCAGGATATCGCCAAAATACTGCATATACTCGCCATCTTCATCTTCGCTTCCGGCAATGGAGGACTTTGCCTGTTCTATAATTTTTTGAACAAAATAGGATTCGAAGCTTTTACAAACTTCCATCAGCTCATCATCTTCCGTATCCTCACTGACATTGGAGATAGAGCTTTCCAAAGATGATGTGCTGGATGCAGCCAGCGACTGGGAATATGTACTATAGAGCGACGAGGTATCTAAAATAGAACTCATATTATCACCTTTCCTTTCAAACCAACAAATTATCTGCTGTGCCATTTTACATAAACAGCATTGATGCAGCGATTATGACCTGAGATTATTCGCCTGCTGCAGCATCTCGTCTGATGCCGTAATTGCCTTAGAATTCATTTCGTAGGCACGCTGCGTCACAATCATATCTACCATTTCATCTACTGCCTGCACGGAAGAAGCCTCCAAATATCCGTTTTTAATAACACTCTCTGTCAGCGACGCATCCTGTCCCTCAATCCTCGGTTCACCGGAAGCAGCTGACTCTGCATAATAACTGTCACCAATCTTTAACAGTCCGGACGGATTGTTAAACTGTGCCGCACCAATGCGGATGCCGGTGCTTTGGGCAACATTTTCATCGTCCTTTAGGTAAATGTTTCCATAATTGTCAAACGAGAGCTTCGTTGTATCGGTACCCGCCTCAAACGTAATCGGCTCTCCTTCACTGTCGAGAACCGCATAGCCATCTGAGGTTGTCAGCGTAACGCCGCCGGACGAATCAATCGCCATCAGAAAATTACCGTTTCTTGTGTATCCGGTAGTGCCATCCGGCATCTGAATCATAAAAAATCCATCACCATTAATCGCAAAGTCAAAATCACCGGAGCTTGCTGTCATTTCGCCCTGCTCAAACTCTGTTGAAATCGCAGCGACCTTGACACCCAAACCAACCTGTGCTCCAATCGGCTTTGCATTACCTTCATTGTCCGTTGTTTTCTCCTGAATAGTCTGATAAAGCAACGACTGAAATTCCGTACGTTCCTTTTTGTAACCCGTCGTATTGATATTTGCCAGATTGTTGGCTATCGTATCCATACTGGTCTGCTGGGCTTTCATACCGGAAGCAGCCGTCCAAAGTGATCTCATCATATCGTTTTCTCTCCTAACTGCTCTCTGTCCCTTTTATGTATACACAGAAAGCCAAACTGCTTATTGCACCTTGCCAACCTGATTTACTGCAGCGTTCAAAAGAGAATCCTGCGTCTGAATCATTTTCTGTCCGGCTTCATATGCTCTTGTAATTGTTATCATTGAAACCATCTCCGAAATAACATTAACATTGGACTGCTCTGTAAAACCCTGCTCCAAAGTACAGGTGGCCGCCTTCGTCGTAGCTCCATCTACAGCATTATACATGTTATCTCCATATAACTCTAAGTAATCGTAATCCTCAAAATCGGTCATTGCAATCGTATCCACATACACGCCATCCGCATATACAGAGCCGTCGTTCTTAACCGCAATCTCCGCAGCATCTGTCGGCACCTGTAAATCGCCGCCGCTGCCCTGCAGATGATTCCCATCCGCATCTACAATATAACCGTCCGATGTGCACTTAAATGTACCGCATCTCGTATATTTGATACTGCTGTTCCCATTCGAATCCGTTACACGCATTGTAAAAAATCCGTCGCCCTGAATCGCAAGATCAT
The DNA here is from genome assembly GCA_021200535.1 of Clostridiaceae bacterium. Classification (GTDB taxonomy): domain Bacteria; phylum Bacillota; class Clostridia; order Lachnospirales; family Lachnospiraceae; genus Butyribacter. Next base: position 14,913 of record JAJQGL010000038.1, read on the forward strand.
AGGTATTGCCTGTCTCCCGCAGAGACCCCTGGCTCCAATCCATATAGGTTTCACCAATTTTAACGCCCAGATTAAACGTGCCAATAGACTCATCCACATAATTATTGGAGCCGTCCCGAATCTTGACAGCGAGCAAATCATCAAATGCACGGCTTGTCACATTCTCTTCCTTATAGCCCACGGTTGTGGAGTTTGCCAGATTGTTCGAAATAATATCCAGACGTTTCTGTTCGTTCCGCATCCCTGTATACGCAGTATATAATGCTCTTACCATGGAAATCCCCTTTCCTGCCTGTAACTGTGATGAACAAAGCAATAACGATTACCTTGTCTACTATATCGTCACTTTGCCCACAATTCTTTAATCTTTTTTCTGTCTCGTCCATATGGCAAAATCTTCCGGCTGTTTTCTGCAAAAACGGTTATTCTGCCTGTATTTTATTCCGGATCGTCTCTTTTTCCGGACAGAAATTCTACAAATTTTCCGGTTCCAATCGCAACCGCTGTCATCGGCTCTTCCGCTGTAACGGTAGTAATTCCGGTTTTTTCCTCGATCAGCTCTTCCAGTCCATACAAAAGACTGCCGCCTCCGGTCAGAACAATTCCCCTGTCTGCAACATCCGCTGCAAGCTCCGGCGGGGTTTTTTCCAGAACGCTGTGTACCGCCTCTACGATCTGCGAAGTCACCTCCCGCAAAGCCTCCAGCGTTTCATCTGATGTGACGGTGATCGTTTTCGGAAGCCCCGTTACCAGATTCCGGCCGCGTACATCCATAGCAACCAGCTCCGGACGCTGATAAGCAGAACCGATATTGATTTTGATTTCCTCCGCTGTTCTCTCACCGATTAAAAGATTATGTGTTTTTCTCATGTAACGCACGATTGCCTCATCAAAATTGTCTCCGGCAATCTTGATTGATGTGCTGACAACCGTACCCCCTAAGGAAATGACAGCAATATCCGCTGTGCCGCCGCCGATATCGACAATCATATTTCCGCACGGTCTGGCAATGTCAATGCCTGCACCGATTGCGGCAGCAATCGGCTCTTCAATAATAGCTACTTCGCGGGCACCGGCTTCATAAGTGGCATCCTCTACCGCCTTTTTCTCCACCTCTGTCACGCCGCTTGGGACACAAACGCTGATGCGCGGCTTTCTAAAGCGGGATTTCCCGCATGACTTCTGAATGAAATAACGCAGCATTTTCTCTGTCACGGTATAATCTGAAATAACACCCTGGCGAAGCGGACGAACCGCAACGATATTTCCCGGTGTGCGCCCCAGCATCAATCGGGCATCTTCCCCAATCGCCTTGATTTTATTTGTATCGCGGTCAAAAGCAACCACCGACGGTTCTCTTAACACAACTCCCTTGCCTTTTATATAAACAAGTACATTTGCTGTACCCAAATCAATTCCAATGTCACTTCCGTTCATGAAATTTTCTCCTTTCATCTTAGCGTCCTACTATTATAATCTCCCAATTAGCATTTAATTAAACGTACACGTTTTTATTATATACTATTTTACAGAAATAGAAAAGGGGCTTTTTTTACATTTTTTTACACTTTTTTTACAATTCAGCCAATCCTTTTTTGACTTCCAAAGCGCCTTCTATTATAATTAAATTATAGATAAAAAAAACTGCCGCGCGAAGCGTGTGCAGATAACGATCATGAAGCGCGGGAAGAAATGAGGATTACTATGACAGAACAGAATCTGCAAAAAAAACAGGTGCATAGAGAAAGACAGGCGATCAGCAGACATGCCGGCCTGCTGTTTGGCCGATGCGCACTGCTGATCTGTCTTTTTTTTCTGTTTATCCCTCTTCGTCCCACATCCAGCTACATTTTTGCCTTTGCCGTATTGTTCCCCTGGATTTACGGCAACATCCTGGACACAAAATCCCCGGCTGACAACACACTAATCCTGTCCTGCTCCGCCAAACGGTTCTTCTATACGCCAAACCGTTTCCGCGCAGAAAAGCTGACCAAAAACTGCATGATCTTTTTTCTTGCCGTATGGCAGGTTGTACTGAACCGGCAACCGACAAATTATCCGGTCTGGAGCCAGTTGGCGCCGGCATTCTGTCTGCTGCTGTATTTACTGTGCATGATCACCAGCACCATAATCATACGCCGCAAAATCCATAAATATTACACGGAACTGCTTTTTCTAAAATAATAAGAAAAACGGAACGTGTACGTCATACACATTCCGTTAAAAAATCTTATTTTACTTTTGCCGCAATCAATACCCCGGCAGGCTTTCTGTAAAAGCGGCTTCTACTATCTCATCATAGGCAGAAAAATCAAACTCTGCCGCCTCCTGATCAGCCGACTGCAATGCACTTGCCGCCGTCGACGACGCTGCCGAAGCCGCTGCAGAAGAATCTGTCGACGAGCTGTCCGAACTGCTTCCCAGCAACGCCTCTGATTTGGCTGCCACCTGCTCCTTAAAATAATCATAAAGCTCCTGCACTGTCTGGTAAGTCAGCGAGGACGTGTCCTCTGTCTCTGCCGCCTCTTCCAAAACATCTGCCAGCTGCTCCATCATTTCCGTTGCCTCCGTAATGGATTCCGTAGAATCCTGTGTCAGATAACTCTCCAAAATATCTGCAAAACCGGAAATCGAACTGCTTCCTGTAAGACTTCCCAATGTACTGGTCCCATACAGGCTGTCCGACCCCGTCAGGCCGGATATGCTGCTCAGCGCACTGAGCGTACTCAGGCTGCTGCTGTCCGATGAATTTCCCGACAATGCATTGAACATGGTGCTTGCTGAATTATTATTGACCATATAGGAATAATATAATGCTTCTTCCAAATTAATATCTGACATGCAATTCCTCCCGAAATAAAACAAATAATGCTTTCTTTGGCTGTCTCCAATGAATAATAGTATAGCATACTCCGCACCGGATGTCCAGCGCCGGATGTCCAGTATCGAATGCCCAGCGCCAGATGTCCAGCGCTTGTTATCCCATATCGGATGCCCAGCGCCTGCTGCCAAAGCTTTTATTTCTTTTTCAAAATTTTCCGGATGCCCGCATCCCGAATGGTATTCTGCTGCATTGCAGATACTCTTGATTTGCCATAAACAAAGATACCATACTCCTTGCAGCCGGTAATCGTATTTTTCTGAATTCTTCTGACCACTGCCTTTTTTCCAACACGAATACCGCAGCTCTTTGCGCCGGATATTTCATTCCCTGTAATGGAATACGCCGTTGATTCCGCCACCCAAATTCCCTGTTGCCTTGAGTTGGAAATCGTATTATCGGCAATTTTTTTTGCTACCGAATTTCTGCACACAATAATCCCTGCCTTCGGCCCTTTGGAAATGGTATTGGAATAAATAGAAATGCCGGTACTCCTTTCACTCACTTCAATGCCGTAATACTCGCCTGATTTGCTACAGGACACCGTGTTTTTATATGCCTTGACAGCTGACGCATCCCGGATAATCATTCCATGTGCCACGGATGTAATAGTGTTTCCGTAAACCTGAACATTTTTGATTTTGTAATTTCCTTTTTCTATCTTCTTTTTTTCCACAGTAAGCGTCTTTTTTAGTATGCATCCCTGTATATCTATACCGGCTGCCGTATAAACGTCTGTCGCGTAGGCAGAGATGGTATTGTTCCTCACAACCGTTTTCGCATTTAACACCTTAGAAGATACTTTTTTCCCTGTACTGTATGCCCCATCGCCATTTGCACGCATAGAATATACCGCGATTCCTCTGCCGCTTTGGTTAATGGTGTTGTTTTCCACGATGCAGTCCGTATAATTCAAACATTCTATCGCATAGCTTTTGATGTGGCTAAAGGTATTGCCTGCTATATAAACCTTTTCCACCGGAAGCCCCGTCCAGCTCGTGTGTGAGCCAACTCCCCGCCGCACATTGTCGAAGGTGCAGTTTGTCACCTGAATATCTTTGCAGGTAAGCACCTCACTCTTATATCCGTTAAAATGATCTCCCACCATGATGTCTATCTGAATCGCCTCATTTGCAGTTGTTCCTGTAATGATCTGATCCTTGAATGTACATCCGTCCACATAAAAACCATTCAGCCCGGCAATCTCCAGCTGATGGGAATCTTTGTTGTTTTGAACGGTTACATTTTTCACGGTAAAATTCTTTCCATGGGCAGCGCGCAGCGGTACTGTTTTTTGCCCATTCCCATCCCAGGTTCCGCCTCTTAAAGTAATATTTTTATAATAATAGCCGGAACGGTTGTCTCCCTGTACCCCAGTCTCTTCATTCAGGCCATTATCCCCAATTTTAAACATGTTTCCTTTGTAAGAAGAGGACTGTGTAAATGTAGCCCCTTCCACATACAGCGTAGTATAGCTATAGGCGTGCAGACAGAGATCCAGCGTATAGTCCCCCGGTTCAACCAGCACAATATAAGGCTTTTTTGCACTTGCATTCTCCTGCGCAGCGTAGAGTGCATCCTGAATCGGCCTGCAGGTTTTCTCATCCTTAATTTGCTGTGCAGACACCTTAAGCACATAGCTTCCATCCTCCTGCAGTCCTTCTGTACACACATTGTAATCAAGCTCCCCTGTCTCTGCCTGACTGCGGCTCCCCGCAAAAATTCCAGCCAGCAAAAGCCCTGTTCCAATCATTTTAATTATCTTTTTCACAATTTTTCCTCCATTTTAGCTGTTCCTTTTATCTGCAATCTATAATTCGAAACTCTACCCCACCATACTTTGCATTAATTTCAGGCTGATATAAAATATCAATTTCGCAATCAGCCGCCCTCCCCTCCTTTAAGGCATTCCATGTCTCTGTTCCATACCGGGAACAGATTGCTTCTCCCAGATGTTTTTCACATTCAAAATCCACGCCCTGATACAGCCGCACGCCATCGCGAAGCTTCAGCCTGGCAATCTGATTTTCCCTGCCGCACAGCCGGCAGGATTGAACAACAATCCCTCTTCTGGCAAACACCGCCTTTTCATTTGCCTCACCAAAAGGAGCCATACATTCCAGCTGATGTACGATTGGCTCTGTCAGCTCTCCCAGCGCTGCCTCCTTATCAAAATAAACCGTTTCCTGCAGTTCCCGGTCGGTCAGCGTACAGTTTTGGTTCAATCGCATCCGCAGTGCCTCCAGGTTTTCTTCTTTCAGTGAAAACCCCGCCGCCAGTGCATGCCCTCCAAATTCAATCAAAAGCTCCTGACAATGATTCAGTTCCCGCTGAATGTGGTACCCTGGTATGGAGCGTGCCGAGCCTTTCAGCGATGCGCTTCCCTTTGTAATAATCAGCACCGGCCGGTAATATTTTTCGCGAATCCGCCCTGCAACAATCCCCGCAACACTCTCATGGCAATCCTCCAGATAAATCACAAAAACCCTGTCCCGCAGCATATCCTTTTCTTCCAGTTGCCGGACCGCTTTTTGTGCCGCCTCAGCCGTATACGCCTTCCTCTGTTCGTTTAAATCCGTCAGATGCCAGGCTTTCTTCTGTGCCTCCTGCGGCCGGAGCTCCAAAAACAGCTCCATCCCAAGCGCTGCATCATCCAGACGGCCCGCCGCATTGATGCATGGTCCAATCCGGAATCCCAAATCCGCGGAATTGATTTCCCGCCGGAACTGCTGTGCCTCCAGCAGCTTTTGCAATCCCAGGTTCGAACACTGCCGCATCTGCATCAGGCCATTGCTGACCAAAACACGGTTATCCCCTAAAAGCGGTACGACATCACACACAGTTGCAATCGCCGCAAACGGGAGCAACTCTTCCTGACAGCCGGAAACACCTTTTTCCCTGTACAATTCAGCCATCATTCTATATACAATCCCAGCTCCGCATAACATCTTAAACGGATAACCGCACGCTTTCTGCTTTGGGTCAATCACCGCATCTGCAGGCGGAAGCAGCTCCCTGCCATCCTGATTAGGCACCTCATGATGATCCGTAAGAATCACTGTCATACCCAGCTCCTTTGCCCTGATGATGGCTTCCATTGCAGAAATTCCGTTGTCACAGGTAATGATTGTATCGTATCCGGCGTCAAACGCCTCCTGCACCATGTAATCCCGTATCCCATAGCCATCATGAACGCGGTGCGGAATGCGGTAACCCACCCGGCCGCCCAGCTTTTCTATTCCCCGGTACAGAATATAAGTCGCTGCAATACCATCCACATCATAATCACCTATCACCATAATCCGGCTCCCGTCCGCAATTTTCTCTGCAAGAAGCTCCACACCGCACATGGCATCTTTCATCAGTCCAAGATCGTGCAGGGAATCCATTTCCGGAAAAAGATAGGTATCCATCGCATTCCAGTCGAAAAGCCCCCGCTTGACCAAAACCTCTGCAACAAGCTCTGAAATCCGGTAACGCTGCGCAATTTTTTTTGCATCAATATCATATTTTCTGGATACCCAACGCCTCATCTTTTACTGTTCTCCTTATCCTTTTTCTCTTGAATCATCCGGTTAATTTTCTGCACTGTAGTATAATCCCGAAAATAAGAAAAAATAAAAACCAGTAAAAATACAATCAGCAGCATAATACCCACAAAAACAACATTCCGAAAAAGGTTTTTATCCACCATTCCGCACTTAATAAATATTTCTGTTTCCGCGCAGGAATCTGACTGTTCCATCCGCAATTTCATTTGTAAGCCCCTACTCCCTTTCTTGCACTTTTTTCACTTTCTTCCATTTTATCAAACAATATAGGAAAGTCAATTTCAAATGCGACTTTCCTATATTTCCCATCCCTTTCCTTTTTGATCAGAAACGCTTCCTTTTTATCTCTTTTTTTGTACTGTCATTGTCTTTTTAAAACCAGTCTTTTTGGTCAGCAGCTTCTTCTTTCTTTTTCATAGTCCTCCCTCCTCGCCGTTTTACAGCTTTTTCTCGTTTTACAATTTTTTTCGCTTCCCCGATTTTAAGCATTAACCCCTCAAATCCCTCAGATAATTCTTTCCCCTTTGCTACCACCACACAATTATAGCAGACAAAAAAAGCAGAAAAAAGCGCCCACACAGCAAGTTGCAAAAAAATATCTGTAAAATGCATACGCCGCTTTGTTCGCTGATTTTTTGCAAAAAATCAGCAATTCTGTGCTGTAAGCATTATCACAATTCCAGATTCATGGTACAATGTACAATGATAAATAAGCAGACCGAGCTTGCTTGCTTTTTCAAACCCTTACAAATATTCTCAGAACGGAGGATTACTATGAACTGGATTAAATATGATATCCATACGACAACTCAGGATGCTGATCTCATTGCGGCTATTTTGACAGAGTGCGGCATTACCGGCTTTGAAATTACAGACCACGTCCCTTTGACGGAAAAAGAAGAAAAACAAATGTATACAGATATTCCTGCAGATACCGGACCAGATGACGGCTCCGCCATTTTGACCTTCTATACAGAAGCGCCCGGCAATACAGAAAAAACTTTTTACAGCACCGGCTCCTCCTTGCGGGATGATCAGACAGAGCCAGATACGCCCTGTCTGCCGCCTGAGGAAATGGTTTCTATCATTACACAGCATATTCTGGCGCAAAAAACATTTGCTCCGATTCCCATTCCCAAAATCACCTTTGAAATTCAGGACGATTCCCTGTGGAACACAAAATGGAAAGAAAATTTTAAACCCTTTTATGTTGCAGAGGATATTCTGATCAAACCAACCTGGGAAGAAACACCGGCAGAAACAAAACCAGATGATATTGTGATTGAAATGGATCCCGGTTCTGCCTTTGGTACCGGAACCCACGAAACAACGAAGCTCTGTCTTTTGACGCTTCGGAAATACATCACACCGGAGACAAAGATTCTGGACGCCGGCTGCGGCAGCGGCATTCTGGCAATCGCGGCTCTTCTGTGCGGCGCTGACTCTGCACTCTGCCTTGACATTGATCCTGCCGCTGTCCGGAGTACAAAAGAAAACATGGCAGCCAATCATATTGAAAACAACCGCATCTGCGCAATGCAGGAAAACATTCTGGAAAACAGCGATGCATTGCAGAAGAAATACGGCAATACATTTGATATAGCAGTGGCGAATATTTTAGCAGACGTTATCATTCCACTGTCAGAGTATATCGGCACATTCTTAAAAAAAGACGGCATTTTTATTGCATCTGGTATTCTGGCCGAAAAGGCAGACGCAGTAGAAACCGCCCTGTCTGCAAACCACTTTGACATACTGGAAAAAAATACCATGGGCGAATGGGTTTCCTATGTCGCAAAACCACAATAATAAAAAGAAACGGTGTAACCCATTTTACGAAGTTACACCGTTTCTTTTTCTATTGTATTCTGTCTTACAAATCCTTATTTTCTACACTATGCTTTTTGGGCTTTTCTCTGTTTTCCGGTCTTAAAACGCTTTTTCAGCGTAAACCACAGCGTACCGGCAATGCAGACAGAAGAATATGCTCCGCAGATAACGCCTGCCATCAGCGGAATCGCAAAATCCCTAATGGATTCTACACCCAGAATTGCCAGCATAATAATCATGAAAAAGGTAGTCAGCGACGTATTAATGCTTCGGGTCAATGTCTGTGTAATACTCAGATTAACCGTGTCCTGAATGGCTTCTATGCTTGTTTTGCTGCCCAGATTCTCACGAATACGGTCAAATACAACAATGGTTGCATTGATCGAATATCCGACAATCGTAAGCATACATGCAATGAAAGTATTTCCTACCGAAATCTTAGTTACCGCATATACCAGAAGAACAATCAGCACATCATGTACCAATGCAAGCACTGCGCTTCCGGCAAAGACAATATCCTTAAAACGGAACCAGATATACAGCAGCATACAAATGACTGCAATAATCACCGCAACCACCGCATCCGAGCGCATATCACCGGAAACCGCCGCACTGATATTCTCATTCTCAATGTTGTTTTCCTCAACACCATAAGTTTCCATAATCGTATCTGTAATCTCATTACGCTGGTCTTCCGAAAGCTCAACCGTTCTGACCGATAATCCATTGGAACCGGAAATTTCTGAAATCACAACATCATTGGAACCGCTGACATCCTCAAATATTGTCTCAATTTCCTTCTTTAAATCATCATCCACTTTCTGGTCAGACTGGAAGGTTATGTCAAATGTTGTACCGCCGGAAAAGTCAAGGCCGTAATTTAGGATGTTGCCATCACATCTTCCCGCCTTATTAACAACCAGCATCACAGCGCAGATAAGAATCAAAACACCGGAAACAGCAAAGAATTTGCCCTTATTTGCAACAAAATTAATCGGTTTGCGCTGTTTTTCCACGCCAAAGTATTTTGCATCATCAACACCTAATGTATACATTGCATTTAAAAGGATTTTTGTGATTACAAGTGCTGTAAACATGGATAAAACAATACCGATTGCCAGCGTTGTCGCAAAACCGCGGACTGTACCGGAACCTTTGATGTACAAAACAAACGCCGCAATCAGGGTAGTGACATTACCGTCAATAATTGCAGAAAGCGCCTTGTCAAATCCCATTTTAATACTGGTCTGGACTGTTTTGCCCTTTGCAAGCTCTTCCTTAATACGGGTAAATATAATGACGTTGGCATCCACTGCCATACCGATATTCAGTATAATACCTGCCACACCCGGCAGGGTTAATGTAATATCAAGCCCATTTAAGGCAACAAGCATCAGTACCAGATAGAAAATCAGGGCAACCGATGCAGCAAGACCCGGAAGGCGGTAAAATACCAGCATAAAGAGAATAACCAGTGCAAAACCAATCGCTCCGGCAAGCAGGCTGCTCTGAATGGCATCCAGACCAAGCTGTGCCCCCACTACTCTTGACTGAACTTCTTTTAACTCTACCGGCAATGCACCGATTCGGATCATGGAAGCAAGCTCTGCGGCTTCATCATACGTTGAAAAACCGCCGGAAATCTGTGCTTCACCATTTGAAATTTCTGAATTAACTGTCGGCGCTGACAATACTTCATCGTCATAAATAATGTATATTATTTTGTTTGTCGGCGCTGCTTCTTCCGTTGCCTTGGCAAACTTTTTCGTTCCCTTTGTTTTAAATGTCAGGTTAACGACATATTCTTTCTGCTTTGTCTGGGAATCCTGCTCAATATTTGCCTCCGCATTCTTGATATCCTGACCGGAACAGATGATATCTTCCTCATCATATGACGGAACAGAATCATCGTCAAACTCAACATCATCTTCCCCGACAAAAGCCAGTGTACCTTCCTTACCCAGGCTCTCCAACACTTCATCCGCATTTGCCACACCCGGGATATCAATCGTGATACGTCCGCCTTCTGCAATTACAACAGAGGATTCCGTGCTGTAAACCTCTGCACGCTTCTGCAGCATGTTGCGGGTATCCTCCAAATCTTCATCTGAGAAGTCGTCACCGACAGCCTCATAGGTAATGCTGACACCACCTGCCAGATCCAGTCCAAGCTTAATGTTTTGTGCGCTTCCTTTGTGTGCTTTGGTAAAACCAACTAAAGTTGTAAATGCACAAAGAACAATCAGCGCAATAATCACAAAAATTTGCAGGATGGCTTTCCTTTTGTCCTTCATATTACTTTTCTCCTTTAATTTTAGCTACTATTTGTAATTTCCCTTTTTCCTTTTGATCTGCCTCTCTCACCTGTCAGTTACTCCAAAAGAAAAATTACGCTAATTTGTATTATAACATAGACTTTATCTGCTTGGCAAGGCAAAGAATATTGTTATTTTGCGGAATAGTAGACCTGTCCATCCTCCAGCTCAATCCCTTTATAATAAAACAGCTCATCAACCGTAACCAGCAAAAACCCCTTTTTCTGCAAATACGGAACCAGTTTTTTCACCGTTGACGCTGTTGCCTGATACAGATCATGCATCAGAACAATATCCCCATCCTGAATTGATTTACAGCGTTTAAAAATCTTTTTCGAATTTCGGCTCCGCCAGTCCTCCGAATCAATACTCCAGCAGATCATCGGCATCCCCACCGTGCTCTTTACCTTGCTGTCAACCATCCCGCCCGGCGGACGCAGCGCTGACGCCTTGCAGCCGATTACCTTTTCGATCGCACTGTTTGCCTTATCGACCTGATATTTGATCTGCTTCTTTTTGATGCCGGTCAAATAAACATGGCCATAGGTATGGCTTGCAATCTGACACCCCTGTTCATATGCCTGTTCTACAACATCAGAATAGGCCGGAATACGGTTTGCCACACAAAAGAAAGTAGCACGCGCATCATTTGCTTTTAATACTTTTAATATTTTACTGGTAACCGGCGTGTATGGTCCATCATCAAACGTAAGCGCAACCATCGGTTTATCTTTGTCCAGATCGGTGCGTATCCATCGCTGCTGCCCGTCCGGCGCCGCGCTTTCCTGCGGCGCTTCTGTCTCCGCCGGCGCTTCCTCCGCCTGCGCCTTTTTCGTGCTTTCACTATCCCCGGAATCCTCTGATTTACGGTTTGTATCTTTATCCGCCTCAACTGCCCCGGATTCCGTGTATGCCCCCTTATTTAACGAAACTACTTCCCCCACCATAACAATCAGAATGATAATTAATGCAATCGCGGAATTAATCAGGATCATCTGCGTGCGCAGCTGCTTTTTCCGGCGTCTTTGTGATGCTTTTGAACGCTTTCTAAAGCTTTCCTTTTCCGAATTATTTTCTGAATCGCGGATATCGTCTTGTAATTTCATTTCTGCTCCTTTTTTGATTTTCCCTGATTGAAAACCGGACTAATCTTTTGCCGAAATATCATCATAACATATATTTATTGCTTTTTCATTACATATTTATTACGTTTTATATTTTCAAAAGCTGGCGGGCCGCCGGCACAGATCATCCCCTTGTCTGTCCGCAAAAAATATGCTAATGCGCCCTTCCTTCTGCTTTTTGGCCGGGCGCAAGCATACCGCCCAGCATACCGGATATGACGCAGACAAATGCGCCGCTGACAAGCTGTGTATTGCCCGACACCGGCGTCTCTGCAAAAGCAACTCCGGCAAGCAGTAAAACGGCAAAATAAACGCCTCCAACCAAAAGCCCCCAGAAAAATTTTTGCTGCCCCATGGATTTTCCTGCCAGAAAGCCGCCCAGTATATTTATCAAAACATAAATAAAAATAATCCCACCGCTCAGCAGCGCAGATGTGCCATCCGTCTTCCAGATAATTGCCGACAGCAGCAACAGCAACAGCAGTGAGCCAATAAACATTATCCCCAATATCACAAAAAAAATCACCAGTTTATTTTTCATATTCCTCCCTCCTGCAAATGAATAATGCCTATCCTGTTTAACAGCTTCGGCCAGTGCAGAAAAAAAGTTTTATTACTTCTATGTTTATCCGCTGTCTGTCAGATTTATTCCAAAAGATCACGGCTGCATTTTATTTTGTAATTGACAATTCATCTGTTTTCGTACAATATGATGATGCTGGTACATCGTTTTCCAGGCAAACCGACTGTATACGCAGAATGAATTTTTATATTTATGGCTTTTAGACCCGCTTAAATCAATAATTGATACGAAACAAGAAAGGATAGATGAAAGGAAAATGACAATGAAATTAGTTGATCTGCATGTTCACTCTGATTTTTCTGACGGCACGTGTTCTCCTGATACGCTCGCTGATCTGGCAGTCCGGAAGGGATTATCTGCAATCGCCCTGACCGACCACGATACCACGGCCGGAATCGAAAGCGCGCAGGCCTATATAACAAAAAAAGCCCTGCCGTTAACATTAATTCCCGGTACAGAGCTTTCCACCGTGTATAACGGACAGGAAATCCATATTGTAGGGCTTATGATTGACCCAAATAACGAAACACTTGTAAAAACCACAAAAGAAATGATTGAACGCCGTACCCGCCGCAACGATGAAATGGCGGCCAATCTGCAAAAAGCCGGAATTCCGATCACGATAGCTGCCTTAAAAGCCGGGAATCCGGATACTGTCATCACAAGAGCGCATTTTGCAAAATTTCTCGTCGATACCGGAGTGGTAAAAGACGGCAAAGAAGCTTTCAGAAAATACCTCAGTGAAGATTGTCCGTATTATGTCCCACGTTTTAAAATTAGTGCAAAAAGCGGCATCCGGCTCATCCGAAATGCAGGCGGCCTGCCGATTCTTGCGCATCCGCTGCACTATAAGCTTCCCGAACAGAAACTCCGCACAATGCTGGATTCTCTCAAAGAGGCCGGACTGATCGGAATTGAGGTAAAATATTCCAACCACACTGCACAGGATGAACGGTTTGTCCGCCATCTTGCAAAAGAATACCATTTGCTGCCAAGCGGCGGCTCTGACTTTCACGGCACGAACAAACCTGCGATTGCCCTTGGCACCGGCAGAGGTAATCTTGCTGTGCCATATGCCTATCTGGAAGAGCTGACCGAATACCACATGCGGCAGCAAAATGCCACCTGACAGCCAAGAATACCGCCTGACAGCCAAACGGCTTTCCCTCTGCCTCAGCCTGATATGGGGAGCGGGAAAGCAAACCTTACCCCTCGCTCTCCGCTTTCTCAATCTCCACAATATTTTCTTTTTTCATTGGGATACGGCAGTTTTTATTGTTTCCAAACTCTACAATCACAATGTCGTCCATAATATCGATTACCACGCCAAAAAAACCGCTGGTTGTCAGTATGTTATCACCGATCTCTAACGCTGCGACTAACGAATCGTGCTCCTTCTGTTTCTTTTTCTGCGGACGAATTGCAAAGAACCAGAAGATTCCGATAATGACCGCATACATTAAAAGCATCATTACCAAGCTTCCTCCGCTGCTTGTACTGCTCGCAATAACTGGTGTAAAATTCATATTGTCTCCTCCTTCATCTGCTCTGATTTCTGCTTTTTATATTCCTGAAAACACCCCTTTTCAATGGCATCACGTATCTCTTCCATCATCGTGTTATAAAAAAAGAGATTATGTGTTACCATCAGGCGGAGTCCCAGCATTTCCTTTGCCTTTAACAAATGGCGGATATATGCCCTGCTGTAATGCCTGCAAACCGGGCAGCCGCACGTCTCATCTAACGGCCTGTCATCCAACTCGTATCTTGCATTTAACAGATTCATCTTTCCGTGATTGGTATAGGCATGGCCATGGCGTCCATTCCTTGCCGGGTAAACGCAATCAAAAAAATCCACCCCGCGCTCTACCGCCTCTAAAATATTTTCCGGTGTTCCAACTCCCATCAGATAAACCGGTTTCTCCTCCGGCAGCCATGGTACCGTCTCCTCAATAATCCGGTACATTTCCTCATGGGATTCCCCCACCGCAAGGCCGCCCAATGCATATCCATCCAGATCCATCTCCGCAATGCGTTTCGCATGGTCAATCCGGATATCCGCAAAGGTTCCTCCCTGATTAATTCCAAATAGCATCTGTTTCGGATTGATGGTATCATCTCTTGCATTCAGGCGTTTCATCTCCGCAATGCACCTCTCCAGCCATCTGGTTGTCCGGTCTACCGAGTCCTGCATATATTGTCTGGTCGCCGGATGCGGCGGACACTCGTCAAATGCCATTGCAATCGTAGAAGCAATATTAGACTGAATCTGCATGCTTTCCTCCGGCCCCATAAAAATTTTTCTCCCATCCACATGAGAGCGAAAGAGCACACCCTCTTCTTTAATCTTTCGCAGATCGGAGAGAGAAAAAACCTGAAATCCGCCGGAGTCCGTAAGAATCGGTTTCTCCCAGGAAATAAACTGATGCAGGCCTCCAAGCTTTTTGACAACCTCATCTCCCGGCCTGACATGGAGATGATAGGTATTGCATAAAACAACCTGTGTCCGAATCTCCTGCAGGTCCTGGGCAGAGACTGCCCCTTTCATCGCGCCGACTGTTCCAACATTCATAAACACCGGTGTCTGAATCGTCCCATGCACAGTCTCAAGCCTGCCTCTTTTGGCATTTCCATCTTTACATAATATTTTGTACATAATTTTTTCATTTCCGCGCCGCAAGGAAGCTATCTCTCAAAAAAGTCAATCAGTATCTTAACCAGAAAGACAATCAGAAGAATCGGCAGCGCAAAGAAGAGCAAAAAGCGGAATACCCGAAAGGCAACCATAAGCATCAGCAGCACAAACAAAAAAACAACAATCCAAAACACAACTTTTTCAAAGGAAAAAGCGCCATGCCCGGACTTACCGTCCGCAGCGTGCCTCTCCCCGGCATTGCCATTGCTATATTCGCTTCTTGCCTGCTGCTCATAATAATCTGCCATCGGTCCCTTAGACGCCCTATACGCTTCAATAATGGTGCGCGCAATCAGTCTGGGATCTCCCAGCTCCTGAATCAGCTCCTGGTCGGATAACTCTGACTGTTTAAAATAATCCTGATAAAATGCAATATTTTGCTCCACTTCTTCCATGGGAATATAGCCCTCCAGGCTTTCCCGCAAAATAGAAAAAAATTCTGCTTTACCCATAGCTCCTCCTAAAGTTTCCGGCGCAATTTTTTTAATCTGAATAAAGAGTTCCGCTTTGCGAAACTCTTTTTATTTTTTGTCTTGCCAAACTTTTATTCCGCTTTTCCAACAGAGCCGAATAATTCCATTTTTTCCTTAACTGTTGCTTTGATAGCCTCCGCACCCGGTGCAAGAAGCTTACGCGGATCAAAGCCCTTTCCTTCCAGATCTTTTCCCTCTTCAATATATTTGCGGGTAGCCTCCTGGAAAGCAAGCTGGCACTCTGTATTTACATTGATTTTTGCAACACCCAGGGAAATTGCTTTTTTAATCATATCAGCCGGAATGCCGGTACCACCGTGAAGCACCAGAGGCATATCGCCAGTCTTTGCCTGAATGGCATCCAATGTCTCAAAGCTTAAGCCTGCCCAGTTCTCTGGATATTTTCCGTGAATATTTCCGATTCCTGCTGCAAGCATCGTCACGCCGAGATCTGCCACTGCCTTACACTCATCCGGATCCGCACACTCACCGGCGCCGACAACACCGTCTTCCTCACCGCCAATGGAACCAACTTCCGCCTCTAAAGAAAGACCGAGAACATCACAGGCATGAACAAGCTCTGTTGTCTTCTGAATATTCTCCTCGATCGGATAGTGGGAACCATCAAACATAATAGAAGAGAAACCTGCGTTGATACAGGCCTTTGCCCCTTCAAAAGAACCGTGATCCAGATGAAGCGCTACCGGAACGGTAATATTTAATTCCTCTAACATTCCTTCCACCATACCGACAATCGTCTTGTAGCCGCACATATATTTTCCGGCTCCCTCAGATACTCCTAAAATAACCGGTGATTTTAACTCCTGTGCTGTCAGCAGAATGGACTTTGTCCACTCCAGGTTGTTAATATTAAACTGACCTACTGCATACTTTCCTGCCTTTGCTTTTGTAAGCATTTCCTTTGCTGAAACTAACATAAATATAACCTCCATCTTTTGATTTGTCCGGTTCCAGACACAGGTCGGAGCCCGGCGCATGTATTTACTGCAGAGCCATATCTCATCTGATATAACAATCAAAAATCATTATATACCATAATCTTCAAAAAAGAAACAGAAAAATGAATCAGAACAGCTATTTTCACTCAAAAAGTTGCTGAATCGCCTGCATTCTCTCCATGGCCAGCCGGTATCCCTCTTCATAATACCGGCGCAGCACCCCGACATCGCTCTCATAGCTGTTGATCGCCTCAAGCGGCCGGATCAGCACAGCACGCCCTTCGCGTTCCATGCGCTCGCATGCCTCAACTGCCTTATTGTAACGATGATAGCGGGTCAGCACTCTCTTGGCAGCGTTTGGATATTTCCGCCGAATAGCCCGCGCCGCCAACCGGTCCGACCGATTGCATTCTTTTTGGAAACCGGCAGGCCTGGTAAGCACAATCAACGCTTTTTTATGCCCATCCTGCACCAGCTTGTCAATCGGAATGGGATTGGAAAGCCCTCCGTCGTAATATTTTTCCCCATCAATCTCAATCGGCGGGAAAAATACAGGCAGCGCACAGCTTGCACACAAAGCGTTAAAGCTGCGGTCCACATGCTTTTGTGTAAAATAATGTACCTTCCCTGTCCTTGCATTTGTCACTGTAATGACAAACTGTCCCGGATAACTCTGAAAGGCATCCATATCAAATGGATCCAATGTATTTGGAATATCCCGGAAAACGAACTGTATTCCGAAAACACTGCGCTCCCGCAAAAAATTTCTTTTGCTCAGATACCGTTTGTCATTCCGGTATTTTTCCAGCACACGGATGTTTCTTCCCTTTTGTCTGGAGATATAAGAAGCTGCATCCGCCGCTCCTGCCGATACTCCAATGCAATACGGAAACATTACGTCCTTTTCAAGCAGGGCATCCATTACCCCACAGCTAAATACCGGTCGGAACGAACCGCCTTCAAACAATACTCCGGGCATACCGCCACCTCCTTTTTGAATCTTTCTTTTTCAGTCTATCCCGCTTCTGCTTTTTGAATCTGTCTTTTCCCAGTCTGTCCCGCTTCTGTTTTTCGAACCTGTCTTTTTTTAGTCTGCCCAAAACTCCTCCCCTTCATGCCCCTTTACCACAATCAGGCAGCCCTTTGCGAAATTTTGCTTTTTTCTCGTCAGGCTGCCAAAAATATGCTAATATAAAAACAACATAACAAAGGAGTGTACTCCGGAATGGGGTTAGTGCGAAAAACGCTCCGGAATGGGGGTTCATATGAAAATTAAAATCTGCGGCTTAACGAAGCCGGAAGAAGCAGCTTATTTAAACGAAAACCATGTAGATTTTGCCGGCTTTGTTCTTTTTTGTCCCAAAAGCAAACGCAACAACACCATTAAAACAGCAGAAAAAATCATGGAAAAACTAGATGCTTCCATTCAGAAAACAGCGGTTGTAGTGTCTCCTGCGCCGGAACAAATCCTTGCCGTACAGAAAGCCGGCTTTGACTATATCCAGATCCATGGAAATTTATCCGAAGAAGCGCGGAAAGCACTAAGCATTCCGGCATGGAAAGCGTTTAATGTAAACGATATGGAACAATATCCGTTTTACCACAGCTGCGATCAAATTACCGGGTATGTATTTGACGCGCAGGAGCCCGGCAGCGGAAAAACCTTTGACTGGAAGCTGCTGAAAAAAATCCCGCGCGATGAAAAGCTATTTCTTCTGGCCGGCGGCCTGCATCCGGGCAATGTTGCCGAAGCAGCCGGATTACTGCATCCGGATGTCGTTGATGTTTCCTCCGGCGTCGAGTATGATGACCGGCCGGGCAAAGACCCGGATAAAATTGCAGCCTTTGTCAAAAACTGCCGGAACGTTCGCTGACAATCATCTTGCAAACCGCTGTATTCGCATAGGTCAGCGGTTCATCATGCAAAAAGAAAATAATACCGTCGTGCGGTGCAATGATTTCTTCGATAATCTCACCGTCATATACATCCTGAATACATGCAATCTCCTGCCCTTTTTGCACTTTGTCGCCTACATTGATAAAATTCTTAAAAATCCCGGCCTTTTCCGGACGGATGGACTGCATATCCTGATCAGACAGAATCTGCGGCTTCTCCACCGGCTCCGGCTCTCCTTTTATCACTCCCTCTACTTTCATAAAACGGAGCACGCTTTCCACAACCCGAACCGCGCTGTCTTCGTCTAACACTCTGGTCGTTGTGCTGTACAGGCTATACGCCTCCGTCTCCCAGATCTGCCAGTTATAATTCAGCGTCGTTGTGTCATATGGACGCGGCGTGCGCAAAAGCACATAAGGGAGGCCGAATTCGTTGGCACGTTCCGTCTCAACAATGCCTGTTTTCATGATATGGACATGCGGCAGATACCGGCCCGGCATATAAAAGGAAGCAAACTGAATCCCCTGATGATACTGGGAAATCTTCTCAAAAACACCCGCCGCAATCCGCTGGGTCGTCTCACCGAGAGAATATCCGGGAAACATTCTGTTCACATCCGTATTGTCTGTAGACCAGAAGCGTTTTCCAATATTCATCGAATATGGATTCAGCGAAGGAATCACTAAAATCTCCTGGCCCTCTGTAAGCTCCCCTGCCTGCTCCAGCTCCCGAAGCCGCTTCACTAGCATGGAACACATATAAATCTGCTGGCACTCATCTCCCCGCAGGCTTCCAACTATGGCAATGCTTTTTTTGCCGCTTCCAAACCGGAACCCGGTTATCCGGAAATCATCCCGGTACAAAGCGGGAATCTCAAATATATTCAACTTTTCCATCCTGATTATCCTGCCTTTCCAATTTGTTTTGCCCTTTTTTCCATTTTTGCCTGCCAGGTTTCCTCGCTCATCCGTAAAACCCTTGCCAGAAGAGAGCCCTCCGAAACAACAGGGTATTCCCGTATCGTAAACAGCAGACCGCTCTCCGGCGCTTCCACATCCGCCAGAATCTTCCCCCGCAAAGGATCTATAATCTTTCCAATCAGCTGTCCTTTCCTCACCCAGACACCATGATTGCATTCCTTCTGAAAAATGCCGGAAACCGGTGAATTTAAAAAGCTGACTGCATCATCCCGTTCCCCAATCAGCGGCTTTCTGGTTTTTTCAACCGGTCCCTCCCAAATGCCCAGAGACTTCATCAGTGCAAAAATCCCCTCAGTCAGCTGATCTCCATATTCTTTGGTAATCCGCATTCCAACGCCCATCTCGACCACCAGCGTCGGCGTATTCCTGCTGTTTAAGCTGTGCGCAAGTGTCGATTCCAGCACCGTGCTCGCCCCATGAACCCAGACAAAATCCACATTTGCCTTGCACGCAAGCGGTACAAGCTTTCTCTTATGCAGTTCATTGATGCGAATCTGAGGCATTTCGGTCAGATAAATATTGCTCGCATGGATATCCATGCACAGATCGCTGCCGAGCAGGTCGTCAATAATCCCCGCTGCAATGTATTCTGTCATTGCGCCGTCATAGGATCCCGGAAACAGCCGGTTCATATCCAGATCAAATCCCGGAATCCCGCGGTTGACCGAATCAATCCCCAGAGGGTTCATTGCCGGATAAATATCAACAATTCCCTTTAAATACTGCGGATTCTCCTCCAGACGCCTTGTTACCTCATAGCAGACATATTGTCCCTCCAGCTCATCTCCGTGTATTCCTGTCACAATGCTGATCCTTTTTCCATTGCCGCCGTTTTCTGCAGTAATACGGTTTTTCTGAATCTTTAACTGCTCATCCACCGGAAGCATTACCGATGTAATTGTCTGTACCATTGCTGCCATAACCTCCTTTTTATTGATTCGGGGCCGCAATCTGCTCCACTCTGACAGCCACTGTCTGCTCCTGTGAAGCATCACCCACAAACATCCCCCTGTTTAAAATACAATCCTGATAATCTCTGCCCTGAGAAAGCTTTACATGGTTATCATCCACCTCAGTAAAATTAGTCGGGTCAAGCCCAAACCACCTGTGGTTGTCGTAAATTTCCACCCACGCATGGCTTGCGCCCTCGCCAATCAGCATTCCAACCACATAGCGGCAGGGGATGCCAACGTGCCGGCAGAGCGCAAGCAAAATATGGGCATAATCCTGACAAACGCCCCTGCGGCACTCTAACGCTTCCTCTGCCGTCGTATTAATATTGGTTACGCCAGACTGATATTCCAGCGTGTGATAAACGACATCCATCATAAGCCTTGCCTGTTCCAGGTTACTCATAGTCCCTTTTAGTGGAATCCCCTGATAAAGCTCCATCAGCTCCATGCCCATATAAGTATATTTTGACGGGGTTCGAAAAAGCCCCATTTGATAATCATGCCCCGCAGATGTAAACGGCGAAAGCCCTGTTTCCGCCATACCCTGCAGACGGACTTCAAAAATATCGTGCTCCTCCTCCGCATTGCCGTAAACACAACGATTGCCAAAAGAATCCGTGCTTTCCTCCAAAAACTCATTTGGTAAAATATGCTGTTCTGCCTGAAGAATCCGCTGTCTCTCGTCCGAAGACGGAAAACAGCGCACCATAAAATGATGTTTTGAAACCGGCTTACTGAACTGAATTTTTAAATGATAGTCAAACGATACCGTTTTCAAGACAAAAACCTCCCCTGACCGATTTTATTTTATAACGTAAGCTTTCCTGCTTTTATAACTCTAAAATCCGGTCTACCTCAAAAACAATCTGAGGATAATCCAACTCCGGCTGTTCTGCCAGACGAAGCAGATTTTCAATTACCCGCTCATTGTAATGAAGGGAGCAGCGGTTAATCCGTCCGCTGAGACGGTGAATTTCTCTGACCACATCCACTTTTTGCTTATGCAGCCTGCCATACAGGTCAATCCGCTCCACACGTTTGCCTACCTTTAGCAGGTTTCTGGTATTTTCATCCTCAATCATATCATCAATGCAGCCCCAGAACGCAAGAATGTCATCTGACAATTTCTGAAATTCCATCATGGGCGCCTCACTCTGTGCCGCACGGTTCATCGCATAGATTGCCAGCTGAATGTAGGCGAGCGATTCACTTCCAATCTCCTCCCGCAGCTCAATTCCATTGTCATAAGCACGCTTTAAATTGTTTATAATAGAATCCGGATTTTCTTCCCCGAACGGATACTTTGTCAAAAAGTCCTCCGTATCGGTATAAATATTGGGAATATCAAAATGTTTACAATATTTTTCATATTCCGCACCTTCTTCGATCATTATATCATAACTTGTTTTAAAATTCAGTACCGTTGTGTACACTCTTTCTAAATATCTTCCCAGCCAGTACAAACGGTCTGTTTTTACGATTGACTTAATACCCATGTGTCTTTAAATCCTCCTCCCTGCGATGAATTGACAATAAATGAATCTGGATTTCTGGAAAAACGGGTCAGTCCGCTCTTCCAGACAACCGGCTCTTCACTGCTGACCACAAAGGCTCTCAGATCAGCCTTTCTCGGTACAGATTTTCCTTTTTCCATGATATCAATATCTTTGAAGTCAATAACCTCCTGCGCAATAAAACGCCTTGGCTCCTTTTTCAGCAGTGCGATAAAATCCTGCTTCTGCTGTTTTGTCATGCTGTTTCCAAACTGCACGCCATAACCGCCCGCTTCTGCCACATCCTTCCACACCAGATCATCAAAATGCTCCATCGTATATTTCATATCTTCCTCATAAAAAGGCAGATATGTCGGCGCATTGGAAAGAATCGGTTCTTCATCAAGATAATATTTAATCATACGCGGCACAAAATAATAAATCCCCTTATCATCGGCAATGCCATTGCCCGGTGCATTCAAAAGCGCAACATTTCCTTTGCGGTAAACGTCAAAAATATGAGGAATGCCAATAACCGATTCCGGATTAAAATTCATACAATCAAGATATTCATCCGAAATTCTGCGGTATACAGCGCCTACCTGTATCTTTTTCCCGCTATAATCTATAAAATACAAATGTGAATTTTCTACAATCAGATCATCATATTCCACCAATGACACATGAATCCGCTCCGCCAAATAGGAATGTTCAAAATAAGCAGCATTGTAGCGCCCCGGCGTCAGCACAACCGAAATGCCCCCTGTATTGACATAGTCCAGCGCGTGCGCGAGCAGATCACTGTAATTGCGGTTGTCTTCAATATGATTTTCCCGAAATGTCCGCGGGCTGCTTCTCCGGCAGAGTTCTCTGGCAATCATCGGATAGGATGCCCCCGAAGGTACTCTTAGATTATCCTCCAGAATATACCATTCCCCATCCTTCCCCTCTACCAGGTCAATGCCTGATATATGCGAAAAAACATCCTTCGGCGGGCAGACTCCCTCACACTGTACGGCATAACCGCTGGATGCATAAATAAACTCTTCCGGAATCACCTTATCCAGCAGAATTTTTTTATCATTGTAAATGTCCTTCAAAAAAATATTCAACGCCCTTACGCGCTGCTTTAAGCCCCGCTCCAGATAATCGAACGTTTTACTGTCAATAATTCTGGGAATTGCATCAAAGGGAAACAACTGCTCCTTAAACGTATTATCCCTGTAAATGCCAAGCTTCACACCGTAGCGCGCCAACAATTCATTGACATCATCCGCCCGGTCATATAAATCAAATTCTGCCATAGACATCCCTCCTAAATCTGAAAAAAGGAGCCAGCACTTTGCTGACTCCTTTGTCTCTTTTATAATAAAGAAAAGTTTTTTCTTTGTCAATAGCATTTTACGATTTTTCTCCCTTGCGGCACATCAAACGGCAGAAAATAACTGCGGTAAGCGTGCTGGCAAGCGTCGCAAACAGCCCCGGTACAACGACCGCTGCCGGATTCACTGCGCCGTACTGGCTCCGGTATGCAATCACACTGACCGGAATCAGCTGCAGAGAAGAAATATTCACCACAAGAAAGGTACACATTTCATCAGACGCTTTTTTCAGCTGCACCTCCTGCATGGGAATCCCCCTTTTTTCTGCAATCCGTTCCCGCTCAATAACAGTCAGCTCCCGCATCGCTTTCAGCCCCATTGGGGTTGCCGCCCAGCCAAGCCCCAGAAGATTTGCGATCATATTGGCTGCAATATATTCATTTGCTTTATGCTCCTTTGGAATCCGCGGGAACAAAAAACGCAGTATCGGCCCAAGCCCCCGTGTAAGGCGGTCCAGAATGCCGGATTGCCTTGCCACCTCCATCAGCCCCGTCCACATCGCCATAATGCCAAGCATGGTAACCGCCAGCGTGACTGCCTCCCCGGCACTGTCCAGCGCTGCATTGCTCAGCGCCTCAACCTGGCCGGTTACGATTCCATATGCCAGCCCGGTCAGTATCATAAATCCCCACAAATAATTCAGCATAGACTACCTCCGAATTTACTCCTTAAAATAGTCTATGCTTTTATCATTACAGATATGGCTGGATTTTATCTGCCTATCCCAATGCCACATCCAGAATCATCATGACAAGAAACCCGACAATAAAACCCAGTGTTCCAATATTTTCTTTTTCTCCCAGATGTGCTTCCGGAATCAGCTCTTCTACCACGACATAAATCATCGTTCCCGCCGCAAAAGCCAAGAGAAGCGGCATAATAAAAGCCACCGCCCCGGCAACTGCTGCTGCCAGCACGCCAAAAACCGGTTCCGCAACCGCAGAAAGGCTGCCAATCACAAATGCCTTTTTTTTGCTGAAACCTTCCTGCAGCAACGGCATAGAAACCGCCATGCCCTCCGGATAATTCTGAATGCCAATGCCAAATGCCAGCGCGATTGCTCCTGACAGAATATTGGTTTCCGACATATCCTGCGCCGCAAACGCAAACGCCATGCCTACTGCCATCCCTTCCGGAATATTATGAATCGTAATCGCCAATACCAGCATTGCCGTTCTTTTCGAAACCGGAAGCTGCTGCTGCCTGCGTTCCATATTTTTTATTTTTCGCTTCATCAGCCGGTCAACAAACAGCAGCAGCGCCACGCCGAGCAAAAATCCCCCGGATATAATTAACCAGCTGATTTGATGGTTTTCCTCCGCCGTCTCAATTCCAGGCACCAGAAGCGACCAGATGGACGCCGCCACCATCACGCCGCCGGCAAACCCGAGAAACAGGCATTGTGCATTCTGATTTACTTCCTTTTTTACAAAAAATACATTGAGTGCTCCAAGCGTCGTTATCGAGAAAGTAAATAATGTTCCTAAAAACGCATATATTATTCCATTCACAGTACCACCTCAGTTTAATATATGCACGTTATAGGAAAAGGGGAACGACACCGCATGAAAAACAAATCCTAAAAGCGAAAATCCCGTTTCCCGTCCTTTAGTTCATCCAGATACTTAAGCGCCCGCTGCCGGATCTTTTCATTCGGAACGTTTAAAATCTCTTTTGCAATCAGCTTTTCACCAATTTCTTTCGTATCCGGTGATGCATAGTCCTCCAGATATTCCTTTAACGTCATCAGGGCATTTGGCTGGCAGCAGTTGACAATTTGGCCGGATTTCAGCAGGGACATAAAACGGTCGCCTGTCCGTCCCTCCCGGTAACATGCTGTACAGAAGCTCGGAATATACCCCAGACGAATCAGCCAGTTTACCACCTCATCCAGCGTTCGCGTATCACTGACATCAAACTGTGCGGAACTGTCATCCCGAATCTCATTGGCATAGCCGCCGACACTGGTTCTGGAACCGCCGCTGATCTGCGAAATACCAAGCTGCAGTACCCGCTCTCTGGTTTTCTGGGATTCCCTGGTAGAAATAATCATTCCGGTATACGGTACGGCAATCCGGATAACGGAAACTATTTTCTCGAAAATTTCATCCGGCACGGCATTGGAAAAATCTGCCGTATCAATATCATCTGCCGGACAGACCCTCGGCACGCTAATCGTATGCGGTCCAACCCCCTGTGCCGCCTCCAGATGCTCCGCATGCATCAAAATGCCAACCAGCTCATAGCGATAGCCCTCCAGCCCAAACAAAACACCGAGTCCTACATCATCAATTCCCCCCTGCATGGCGCGGTCCATTGCCTCTGTGTGATAATTATAATCATGCTTTGGCCCTGTCGGATGAAGCTGTTCATAGGATTCTTTATTGTAGGTTTCCTGAAATAGAATATAAGTGCCAATCCCTGCCTCCTTCAGCTTTGTATAGTTTTCTACAGTTGTAGCGGCAATATTGACATTAACCCGGCGGATTGCCCCGTTTTTGTGGCGGATACTGTAAATAGTGTCAATGCACTCCAGAATATATTCCAGCGGATTGTTCACCGGATCTTCACCTGCCTCAAGCGCCAGCCTTTTATGTCCCATGTCCTGAAGCGCGATCACCTCGCGGCGTACTTCCTCCTGTGTCAGTTTCTTCCGCGGGATATGCTTGTTTTTTGCATGATACGGACAATAGGTACAGCCATTGACACAATAATTTGACAGATACAGCGGTGCAAACATCACAATTCGCCTGCCATAAAATTTCTCCTTAATTTCCACCGCAAGCTTTCGAATTTCTTCATTGATCTCCGGAATCTCACACTCCATTAAAACAGCTGCTTCCCTATGTGAAATTCCTTTCGCTTTCTTTGCCTTTTCCAGAATCTCTCTGAGTAAACTAAGATTCTCCCTGTTTTCTTTTGCATATTCTAATGAGTCTAATATCTCCTGATGATTGATAAATTCCTCTGCCTTCCATGATTTCGGATCATATTTCATGCTAATTCCTCCCTTTCTGCTTCCTGTTATCTATTCATTCCTTATCTGCCGTTTGCAGAATAAACTGCCTTTGCGCTTACGCCGGAAAGCATGCCTAATTTTCCAGACAACGCACTGATCACATTGTTCGGCGCATCCAGCACAATACTGATCACAGACACTTTCCGTTCCCGGTAAGGCATTCCCATTCGCCCGACAATATAATCCCTGTACTCATGAAGCAATTCATTGACATCCTTTGCAGACTCCAAATCTTCCACAATAATCCCCAATATCGCAATTCTTTTTTCCATGATTCACCTCTTTTTTCCGTTACTATTCACAGCCACCGGCATGCGAAAAAACAGTCCTCCACCGGCATGCGCAAAAACACACATGCAATATTGCATGCAAAACTGCATACAAAGCCGCATACAAAACCGCATACAAAACTGCATGCAAAACTGCATACAAAACTGCATACAAAAAGCGCCTTATGCCCTGAAACATAAGACGCCCACAGAGAAGAAAAACACAGACTGCTGCCTATTGCTTTTCCTGTTATTTAAGCATGCCTTGACATCAGGACGAACCTTCTGCTTCAGAACAAAATCATTCAAAACTGCTGCCCGGCGCAGCACAAACCTTTTCCTGCCTACAGTACCATTCTGACTTCTGTCACAGCGGTAAGCTTGCTTTCCGGAATATAATTATCCTCCTGCTTCTCTCCGTTGATATAAAATTCACTGCAGCCACTTTCTTTTCCATCCGGATTTTCTATTTTTATTACAACCTTTTTTCCACGGAAATTCTTTTCTATGGTCATTTCTTTCCAGTCTGACGGAATAGAAGGAGCCACGCGCAGACCATCCAGATCCGGGCGCATACCGCAAATTCCCTCTACGCAGCCTACCATACAGGTAGATGCCGTACCTGTCAGCCAGTGTACATGGGAGCGTCCAAAGAACGGACTTTCATCTCCCTCCGTATACTGTCCGTGTACATATGGCTCAAGCTTGCGAATCTCAGCTTTGTCATTCTGTGAAGACGGTGAGCTTTCCTCAAAATACATAAACGCCTTATTGCCATGCCCCAACAGGGATTCCGCCAAAATCAGCCAGCCCTGTGTCTGTGAGAAAATACCCCCGTTTTCTTTTGTTGACGGTGGGAACAGACCTGCCAGCGCGCCATCAAAATAATGGTCAACATAGGACGGCGCCATCACCTTTGCACCATACGCTGTATTTAACTCCCGCTCAACAGACCCCATTGCCAGCTCTGCCTGTTCCGGAGTTGCCAGTCCGGAGATAACAGACCATGTCTGCGGGTTCAGCCACATGCTTGCCTCCGGATCTTTTTTGGAACCAATCAGCTCGCCAGTCTCTTTAAATCCACGGTTAAAACGGTCATCCTCCCACCAGAGATCGTTGATCCGGTCACCAATCTCTTTCTGTGTCCGGTCAAGATAAGCAATATACTCTGTATCCTCTTTTTTCTCTGCAAATTGTCTCATAATGGTACATGCATAATACAGCTGCATTGCCACAAAAGAGGACTCGCCCTGCGCACCCAGGCGCAGACAGTCGTTCCAGTCTGCATGGAGACCTGCCGGAAGTCCATGCGGCCCCAGATGGTTCATGGAAAAGGCAATCGCTCTCTTTAAGTGCTCATAAACACTTGCCTTCTCCATAACATTTGACCATGTAATCTCTTCGTCCATAAACGCAAGATTTCCGGTCTCCGCAATATATTTATATACTGTCGGGAACAGCCACAATGCATCATCTGCACGATATGCAGGATGCCCTGTCTCGCGGACATAATCCGGATCATCCGGCGTACCCTCATGGCCTGCGCGCTCGTCATGGTCAAAGCGAACCAGCGGCAGCCCGCCTCCATTGTCAACCTGTGCAGACAGCATAAAACGAATCTTCTCAAGCGCTGCTTCCGGATCCGTATGAATGACGCCCTGCGTATCCTGTACCGTATCACGGTAACCGTAGCCGTTTCTCTCCCCGCAGTAAATAAAGGATGCCGCGCGGGACCAGGTAAAGGTCAGGAAGCACTGGTATGCGTTCCAGGTGTTTACCATACTGTTAAATGCAGCACTCGGCGTATTTATCTTAAAGTTATTCAGCTTTGCATGCCAGTATTCCTTAAGCTCATCAATCTCTCTGTCGCATACGGAAACATCTTCATACGCAGCGATAATCTGATCCGCATCAGACTCCTTATAGCGCCCGAGCAGAAACGCCATTGTCTTTGTCTCCCCCGGCGCCAGCTCCATTGCGGTATGTAATGCGCCGCAGCTGTTTTCGTTGTAATTGCAGACGCCGTCACACTCGCCGCGCTCGACAGCAACCGGATTGCCATAATCGTGGTACATGCCGATAAATGCTTCCTTATCACCGTTATAAGAGGTGACCGGCTGTCCTGCAAGACCAAAGAAGCGCTCCTTGCCATTGCTTCCATCCGGCCCTTTATACCAGTTCAAATTGATCTGCTGGTAAATCTTATTTTTCCGAAAGCTTGTATTTGTCGTACAGAGTGAATACTGCAGATTAACCTGATCCTGATTATAGTTATCATCATTGGAAAGCTCCGCATAACCAAATGCAGAAATTTTCCTCGGACGGTCAGACGCATTTGTAACCTTTAAACACCAGACCTCATATACTTTATTTAACGGTACATAATACATTGCCTCTGATTTGATTCCTGCATATTCTGCAAACATTTTTGTATACGCTGTTCCGTGGCGGACCTCGCTTTTATACTTGTCCAGCGCTTTGCCAACCGGCTGCCAGGAAGCAGACCAGAAATCACCGTCCTCATCATCACGCAGATAAAGATAACGCCCCGGCGTATCGTCACTGTTAAAATGATAACGAAGAATACGTCCGTTTGCACCGCTCTTTACAAAGCTGTAACCCCCAGCGTTGTTGGAAATAATCGCACCATATTCCGGTGAGCCAAGATAATTGCACCACGGCGCCGGTGTATTCGGCTTTGTGATTACATACTCTCTGTTTTCCTCATCAAAGTAACCAAAATTCATGTATATATCCTCCTCTTAATTGATGTTCCTTTTATCATTATGATTATACGATACACGGCAAAACGGCGCAAGAACAATCATATCATTTTCTAACATTATTTTGATGCCTGCACGCTGCCGCAGCATCGATCCGGTATAGCCTCCAAAAACAGTTTCTGCCGCAAACGCTACAAAACCTTCTTTTTCTTTAAAAACAAAAGAATCAGCGCGCAGATGACAAGCGTCATGATGCAGATAATGCCAAATCCATGCGCTGTATTGGCAAGCGGCACCCACTTTTCATTCACATTCATTCCATATAAGCCGGAAATCAGCGTCGGAATACCCATGACAAGCGTGATGGACGTCAGAGATTTCATAACTGTGTTCAGACGGTTATCAATCACCGACGACATCAGTTCTCTCGTTCCTTTGATAATGTCACGGTAGATCGACGTCATTTCAATCGCCTGCCTGTTCTCGACAATGACATCTCCCAGCAATTCCTTATCATCCGGATACTGCTCCAGTCTTTTATAGCGCGTCAGGCGTTCAATCACCACGCTGTTTGCACGAAGGGAAGTGGCAAAATATACCAGCGTTGATTCCAGCGCATGCAGGTCAATCAGATCCACATCCTCTGTATTTTTGCCAATCCGCTCCTCAATTTCGGTACGCTTTTTGTCGATAATCCGCAGATGCGACTGATACAGGGTTGCCACACGGAACAGAATCTGATAGACAAAGCGCAGTTTTTTCTTTGTGCTGAACTCTTTCACCCTGCCATTCAGAAACGACTGAAGAACCGGCGTTTCCTCCGTACATACGGTAATAATCATATCCTGTGTCAGAATAATGCCCAGCGGAATGGTATTGTATGCCTCTTTGTCATGCCGGATTTCCATCATGGGAATATCAACAAGAATCAGCGTATAGCCGTCTTCCAATTCCACACGCGAGCTTTCCTCTTCATCCAGGGCTGCCAGAAGATCCTGAATATCAATCTCTAATTTTCTTGCAATTTCCTCCCCCTCTGTAACCGTCGGATTGACCATATTAATCCATACACCTGCATCCATCTCGCTTTCCTCATGGATGATTCTGTCGTCCGTGCGATAAATTGAAATCACTATACTCACCTGCTTTCCAGTCTGTCTTTTTGCGTATTTTATAACATGGTAATCTGATTCTCCTGCAAAATGGTTTTTATTTTCTCATTCATCCGGTACATCACATCCCAATAGTTATCTGTCTGTGTCCAGCCCTTTAGCTGCATCTGCACACGCGCTGGCGCAAGCCGGCTAATCACGATTTCCATGGAATCCTCCTGACAAAACAGTGGTTCTTCGTGCATCAGCCCAAGCAAAACCTCCCTGACGTTTTCGATGTCTGCATCATAACCTACGGAAAAATCAATCATCACACGCCGTTTTTTCGCATTTGTCGTATTCGTAATATTTTGTCCGGTTACCGTTCCATTTGGAATCACAATAATTTTGTTGTCTGATGTCGATAGCTTTGTGTAGAAAATATCAATGCTCTGCACGGTTCCCTCCACCCCGGCGGTGACAATATAGTCCCCTACCTTAAACGGCTTTAACATCAGTATCAGCACACCTCCTGCCAGATTGGACAGGCTTCCCTGCAGGGCAAGACCGACCGCAAGACCGGCAGAACCCACAACCGCTACAATCGTGGCCCCGATGCCAAGAATCCATGCGACAATAAAAATCAGGATCAGATGGTAGCCGATCTTTGCAAAAGACATCACAAAATTCTGGACACCCGCCTCCACTTCACGCTTTGCCATCCATTTTGCAGTCAGCTTCAGACAGAATTTTACAATTTTTTTCCCAATCAAATAGACAAGCACTGCAAATAAAATGGTTTTCAAAAAATCAAGAATCGTCTCTCTCTGCGCTAAAAGATATTCAATTATAAAGCTGGTTTTTTCTTCACCGGTTGCCGCAGAGCTTAGTGCCTCCGACAAATCATCCAGCGTTTCGCCTGCTGCCGTTGCTATTGCATATATCATTATACTCTCCATTCCGGAGCGTTTTACGCGACGGGATGCCATCAAAGCTATTTGTGACGCTCCTGCACAAATAGCCAAATCCTCTTACAGAGGATTGTGAAAAATCAGCACATCAGTGTGATTTTTCACACTACTTCTCCTTATTTATTCCGCAAACCGGTGCTATCCGTTTTGCTTTACTGCACATCTCCGTTTTTTTCTGCTGCACAGGAAAAAATACTGATTCCCAAAGGCGCCACATCAATCGTAATTGCGTTTTCCCTTCCATCCCAAAGCACTTCCCTTGATACAATATTTTTCCTGTTCTCACACCCACTGCCGCCAAATTCCTCTTTGTCACTGTTAAAAATTTCATGGTACGTCCCTGCAAAAGGCACTCCCACTTTAAAATTCTCATACGTAACCGGCGTGAAATTACACACAACCAGAAGCGTTTCTTTCTCTTTTTTATCCCGGCGCAAAAACACAATAATACTGTGTTCCGCATCCAGGCAGCTGATCCACTCAAAGCCATTCCTGCTATAATCGCACTCATAGAGAGCAGGATGATTCCGGTAAAAGAAATTCAGCTTTTTCACATATTGGCACAACCGGCTGTGCGCCTCCTTTTCGCATTCCTCCCAGGCAACGGTCTGCCCGAAACGCCAGCCCTCAGTCTGCCCAAACTCCTGCCCCATAAAATGGAGCTTCTTTCCGGGATGGGTCATCAGATACCCAAAAGCAACCCGGACGTTTGCATATTTTTCCTCTTCTTCCCCCGGCATCATTGCCAACAGCGTCTGCTTACAGCCGGCAAGCTCATCATGCGGGAAAACCATAATCCGGTTTTCGCTGTAGGTGTAGAGCATATTCGAAATCAATGCCTCGTGGCAGCCTTTTCTGAACAATGGATTCAGGCGGATATATCTGCTAAATTCATGATACCAGCTTTTATTCCAGACCATATCGAACCCAAGCCCTCCGTCATCCGGCAGACTGGTCACCCCAGCCCACGCAGAAGGCGGCTCTGCCAGCAGCAGCGCTCCATCCTTTTTTTCGTGAAACACCCGGCCAAGCTTTTGAAAAAAGCGAACCGCATCCAGGTTTTCATTGCCGCCGTATTCGTTCGGAACCCACTCTCTCCCGGCGTCCGGCCATAATCAAGGTACAGCGCTGCGTTAAGCTCCGGCACACGCAGCCCGTCCAGATGGTATACGTCCCGCCAGAACACGGCATTGGAGATCAAAAAATCGCATACCCGGGCATTGCTGTAATTAAAAAGCAGCGCATCACTGTACGGATGCTCACTCCCGCTTTCACATTCATACAGGGCAGAGCCATCAAATTTGGCCAGCCCGTTTTCCTGTTTTGGAAACTGCGTTGCCATCCAGTCGACAATGACCCCAATCCCCTGCCGGTGCATATAATCTACAAAATACATGAAATCCTGCGGCGAGCCGTGCCTTGCCGTCGCCGCATAAAATCCGGTGGTCAGATACCCCAGCGACTCATCCAGCGGATGTTCCATAACCGGAAAAAGCTCAATGTGGGTATAGCCCATCTTTTTGATATAACGTGCCAGCTCCGGTGCAATCTCCCGATAATTTGAGAAGCCGGCAGCGCCTTCCTGTTTCTCTTTTTTACTGACCGTGTGGCAGACTTTCCATCCACTCAGGGACATTTCATAAATCAGGAACGGCTTTTCGGCATACGTTTCCTGCCTGCGCCGGGCAAGCCAATCTTCATCTCCCCACTCGTAACGTGCCATATTTGTCACAATACTGGCGTTTGCCGGGCGCAGTTCACTGCGGAAGGCAAACGGGTCCGACTTTAGCACCATAGTCCGGGCATTCCACTTGATCTCGTATTTGTAAATTTCACCACAGCCGATATCCGGAATAAAAAGAGTAAAAATACCCGTATCTCCCATCCGCATCATCGGATGCCTCCTGCCATCCCACTGGTTAAAATTCCCTACGACACTGACACGCAATGCATGAGGCGCCCAGACAGCAAAATGAACTCCTGACACGCTCCCCTTCTTTTCTTTCTCTCTTTCTGTAATATCCCAGCTTGCCTGGGTATTTTCTCCCCAGCCGGATACCCGGACCGGATGCGCGCCCAGATAGCGGTACAGGGCATGATGTGTTCCATTTGCCAACGGTTCCCACTCCTCCTGCGGGATACAGCATCCGTACAGGTACGGATCCTTTTCCTTTTTTTCCACACCGTCTTCATATCTGGCAATCAGTTCATAGGCGCTCTCCCTGCGTCCCGGCATGATAACCGCAAAAAAACCTGCTTCGTCCGCCTCTTCCAGCGCATAGATCTTTCCATCGCGCAGGCTCTTCGCAAACACGGATTTTGCTCCCGGCAAAAAGGTCTGCACCAACATGCCGCCCCTGACTTTATGCGGTCCCAGAACGCGCTCTGGATGGTCATGCTCCGAATAAACGATTGCCTCAATCTCTGCCCAGTCCATCAAATCATATAATTTTTTATCCATAACAGCGTTCCTCCCTCCTGCGCCCTGCTAGCGTTCCAGCTCATGAATCAGCAGGCCGCTCCGCAGCTTCGGCTCAAACCAGGTTGATTTCGGCGGCATCAGCATACCTGCGTCTGCTACATCAAATAATTCACGAATTGATGTCGGATACATGGCAAACGATACTTTCATATCCGTATCCGCCCGTTTTTCCAGCTCAGCAAGCCCGCGGATGCCGCCGACAAAATCAATCCTGTCATCCGTTCTCGGATCAGCAATGCCAAGTACCGGCTGCAACAGATAATCCTGGAGCAGCGAAACGTCCAATGACCTGACGGCATCGCGAATCTGTAAAAACTCTTCCGATGCAGTCAGCAAATACCACTCCCGGTCAAGATACATTGTTATCTGCCCCTTTTTCTTCGGTGCGTCCGCCCACTTTAACCTGCTGACTGTAAAATGCTGCGCCGCCTTCTGCAGAAATTCTTCTTTGGAAAGCCCATTTAAATCGCTGACACAGCGGTTATAGTCCATAATCATCAGCTGGTCATCCGGAAATAAAACAGATAAAAAGTAATTAAATTCCTCTTCCCCACTGTAATCCGGGTGCGCCTTCCTGCGCATCTGGCTCACGCGGACTGCAGACGCTGCCCTGTGGTGCCCGTCCGCAATGTAAATATCATTGATCTGTGCAAAACGGCTCCTGATTTTCCCTACCTCATCCGCCGCTTCCATCTTCCATATCGTATGGCCAATTCCATCCGGCGCTATAAAATCAAAAAGCGGCTCTGTCGTGCTCCTGACGCGTTCCACCACCTCATTGATTTCCCTGTCAGATCGGTAAGCCAAAAAGATCGGTCCTGTCTGCGCGCTCAGTGCATCGACATGGCGAATGCGGTCCTGTTCCTTTTCCGCCCTGGTATTTTCATGTTTTTTAATTACATTTCCCAGATAATCATCCACACTGGCACACGCCACGATTCCGGTCTGTTCCCGTCCATTCATTGTCAGACGGTAAATATAATAACAGTCCGAATCCTCTTTCACAAAGCTTCCGTCTGCTTTCATCTGCTCATAGAGCTGTGCGGCCTTTTCATATACCTTGTCATCATACGGACTGGTTTCCTCCGGAAGCATGGTTTCTGCACGGTCTATTTTTAAAAAAGAAAGCGGTTCCCTTTCCGTCTCCGCCCTTGCTTCACTGCGGTTATACACATCATACGGCAGTGCTGCCACCCTGTCTGCTATATCCTGTCTCGGCCTCACTGCAAGAAACGGTTTTATTGTCGCCATAATTTTCCTCATTTCTGCGCTGCATCTTATGTATGTTCTGCATTTGCGTCAGGCAGCGCACAGAGACACAAATATGCGGAATACCAAACGTATTGATGTGATTTCAATACGGAAACTCCAAATCAATTTACAGTATAACAGAATTATCAGAAAAAACCTATCCTTTTTTGCTTTGACATGGGTACTTTTTCTTTTCCTTTGGCAGAGTATTTGTTATAATAAAAAAAAGAAACGGAGGGATACCGCTATGTTAAAGACAATTATATTCGATATGGACGGCGTTATCATTGACAGCGAACCACAGCATGCAAAGGCTGCCCTGCGCGTATTTAACCGGCATGGCGCAGATGCAGACTATGACTACTGTGCAAGCTTTATCGGAAGCTCCACAGAAAAATTAACCAGGGATGCCATTTTGCGTTTTCAGCTTCCCGTATCTCCGGATGCCCTCATAAAAGAAATGAATGCCGAAAAGAAAAAAGTGCTCGGGGAAGAAGGCTATCAGCCGCTGCCGGGTATCATTGACCTGATTCGGGAATTATATCAGTCCGGAGTCCGCCTTGCAATCGCTTCCTCTTCATCCATCGCAGAGATCGAAAGCACAGTCAAAGCGCTGGGAATCCGCAAATATTTTACAAAATTAATTTCCAGCAGCCATGTCAGGGAACCAAAGCCGGCACCGGATACATTTTTGCTCGCCTTAAAAGAGCTTGGCTGCAGCGCCAGGGAAACGGTTGTGGTTGAAGATTCCTGTTTTGGCACGCAGGCTGCAAAGGCTGCCGGAATCGTGTGCGTAGGCTATGTCAACCCGCATTCCGGAAAGCAGGATTTGTCCGCCGCTGATGTTTTACTGGAATCCTTTGAAACGATTGATTACCGTTTTTTTAAAAATGTACTGCACCGCAGCCTTGGCGAACCAGTTACCATCGCAAACACCAAGCGCCTGAAAATCCGGGAACTGACGGCAAAAGACATGAAAGACATCTACCAGATCTATCAGAATCCGGAAATCACAAAATATATTCCTGACATCGATGATTATCTGGATGTGGAAATGGAAAAGCAAAATGCATACATCCGCAATGTTTATTCCTTTTACGGATATGGTATCTGGGGAGTATTCAGCAAAACGACAAAACAGCTGATCGGGCGGTGCGGCATTGAAAACCTGATGGTTGACGGCAAACAGGAGATAACGCTTTCTTATCTTCTGGACAGTAAGCACTGGGGGTATGGCTATGCATTGGAATGCTGCCGCGCTGTATTGAAATACGCAAAATCCGAATTAGACATTACAAGAGTCGTTGCAGTAATCGACACAGACAACAGCCGTTCCATCCACACTGCCAAAAATCTTGGCATGATTTTAGAAAAAAATTTCACCTATAAAGGAAGAGACTGCTATCTGTATGCAATCTCTCTCTGAAACAGAAACGCATCGGCATTCTCCGGCCCGTTTTTGCTGTACCGGTGCATCGTCCTGCAAAAAACATCTATAGAAAAAAGCCTATTAAAAAGACGTCTCAAAAGTCCGTTGTGACTGGGAGACGTCTTTTTTTTAAACCGTTTTTTAACGTTTTTTTGCCCTTATTTTTTCTTACTTCCGTCTGTGGCAGAGTTATTTGTGTCGCTATTATTGTCCGAATCATTGCCGGCAGCGTCATCTACTGCATCCTCTGTACCGTCTACCGCATCATCAATCACGTCGCCTGCGCCGTCTACTGCATCATCTACACCATCTTCCACATCATCCATAACACTGTCGCCATCGTTTGTATTGTCATTGGTGTCGTCTGTGTTATCCGGTGCTTCCGAAGCATCCTGTGTGTTTGTCGTATCCTGCGTCGGCTCTGAAGATACCTCTGTATCGTCCGCATTATCTGCACTTCCATTGCTTCCGCAGCCAGCAAACACCATCAGAGATGCACAAAACAGCACTGCCAGTAATACATGTTTTTTCTTCAAATCATTCACCATACCTTTCCTTTTAAATTATGCGATAGTAGTATGGCTATTCTCTGAAAAAAATATTCGATACTTTAATCTTCTTTTGGAAAGTCTCTATGCTCACCAACATATTTATACGCCGGACGGATAATTTTTCCTTTATTGACAAGTTCTTCCAATCGATGCGCACTCCAGCCGGAGATACGGGAAATGGCAAACAACGGTGTAAAAAGTTCTTCCGGAATCCCTAACATGGAATAAATAAATCCACTGTAAAAATCTACATTGGCACAAATTGGTTTCATCACATGGGAGCGATGCATCAAAAGATCCGCAGCTTCCTCTTCCACCAAA
This sequence comes from Clostridiaceae bacterium, assembly GCA_021200535.1. Classification (GTDB taxonomy): domain Bacteria; phylum Bacillota; class Clostridia; order Lachnospirales; family Lachnospiraceae; genus Butyribacter. The sequence goes on from JAJQGL010000038.1 coordinate 52,136, forward strand.
AGATAAAATGCATAATCATCTTCTCTTCCCTTTGCCTTTGCAAGCTTTTCTGCATACCCTTTTAAAATAACCTCGCGCGGGTCAGAAAGTGTGTATACCGCATGCCCCATACCATAAATAAGGCCAAGGCCATCAAAAGCTTCGCGGTTTAAAATCTTTTGCAGATAAGCCCTCACATGCTCTCTGTCCGAAGGATCGCCGCAGTTTTCTTTCATATCCCGCATCATCTGCAGCACCTTTAAATTGGCGCCGCCATGTCTCGGGCCTTTCAGCGATGCAATGGATGCAGCAACGGCAGAATACGTATCGGTACCGGACGACGTCACAACATGATTGGTAAAGGTAGAATTGTTTCCGCCGCCATGCTCCGCATGAAGCACAAGCGCCGCATCTAACACCCTTGCCTCCAGTTTGGTAAATTCGCCGTCCGGCCGGAGCATATGTAAAATATTTTCCGCCGTCGAATATTCGTTTTTGGTCGGCTTAATAACCAGACTGGCAAAATCATGAAAATGGCGGTATGCATAAAAACTGTATACTGCTATCATCGGCAGCTTAGACACCAGCTGCAGCGACTGGCGCAGCACATTTGACACAGAGATATCATCCGGATTGGCGTCATAGGAATACAGTGTCAACACACTTTTTTGCAATGCGTTCATTAGATTGGCACTGGGCGCTTTCATAATGACGTCACGGACAAACTGACCCGACAGCTCCTGTAAGCTGCAGATAATATCCGAAAATGTCTTAAGCTGTTCCCTGTCAGGCAGCATGCCAAACAGCAGCAGATACGTCGCCTGCTCAAAGGAATAACGCTTATCAATATCTGTGCCCACTAAATCCTTTACATCATAGCCCTGATAGTAAAGCCTTCCCTGTGCAGGCTCTTTCACACCCTCAACAATATTATAGGCGCATACATCGGAAATCTCCGTCAGACCTGTCAGCACACCGCTTCCGTTACTGTCACGCAGTCCCCGTTTTACATCATATTCCTGATATAAATTTAAATCGATTGCCCCAGACTTCATGCAATTTTCTACAAGCTCATCAAATCTGCTGTCAAGTTTATCATTCAATGCCATCATAGAATACGTTTTCATAACTGCTTCCTCCTTTGATGCTTCTTCTATCCCGGTCCGGCAAAATACCATACTCGCACACCAAAATTGTATACATGTATACAACGTGCAAATAACCTAATACTATCTTATAGACTACATTAAAATCCGGATAGTGTCAAGCTTTCGGACGCTTTGCGCACGCTTTTGCGGAAGAGAACAGGCAATCGTACATTGAATACAAAGTATTTAGGAAGCAGTCTGTATACGATATTCCAGATGAAGCTTGTCTGTCAGCAGTGCCAAAAATTCAGAGTTGGTCGGCTTTCCCTTTTCTGCACTGACTGTATTTCCAAAAATTTCCTCCAGCACTTCCAGATTGCCTCTCCTCCAGGCCACTTCAATGGCATGGCGTATTGTTCTCTCAACGCTGCTTGAATTTGTTTTATATTTCTGTGCAATCGAAGGATATAAAAATTTGGTTATGTAATGCAGCATGTTTCTGTCGTGAAACGCCATGATAATTCCTTCCCTGATATATTGATACCCTTTGATATGCGCCGGTATTCCGATTTCAAGTAAAATATTGGTGATATCTTTTTCCAGATCGCCCGAAAAAAGATAGCCGTCCTTTTCTGAAATTCCCCGGTGTCCGGACGGCATCTCCGGCACTGCGGCAGCATCCTTTGGCACTTCACTGACCGGAAAAGTCCGGGCGGACGCTTCGTGCTGTACAAGCTGAATCATCCGTTTCATCAGCATTGCATTGGATACCGGCTTCATCATGTAGTAATCCGCGCCTGCCTGAATCGCCTCATCCACCAGATTTTCCATTCTCAGGGCTGTCTCAATGATAAAAATCGGTTTGCGTTCCAGCGAATGAACCGCATTAATTTCCTCTAAAATGCCAATGCCGTCAATTCCGGGTAAAATCATATCCAAAACAACCACATCCGGCTTTTCCAGCCGAATGGCCTCTAACGCCTTGCTTCCATTTCCCGTGGACAAAATAACGTTCATGCCCATTTCCCGCATTGTCTTTTCCTTGCTCTCCCGATCGTGCAGATTATTATCTGCAATAATGACACGTATTGTTTTTTGATTCATAGCTACCTCCTTTACAGGCCACACTCTGCCTGCTTTTGCATTTTTACCCTGTTTTTAGCCATAATATGACAGCAATTCCTTCTTTCAGATTGTAACCAGCACAAAATCCGTAAGAATTTCACAGGTTTTGTCTTTTCTTGAACCATTATAGTAAACACATCTGAACAGCAAAGGAATCCAAAAGGAATGCAAATGGAATTTGATTCCAAAAAAACAGCACCTCTTCGCCGGGCATCTCTCCCGGAACAAAGAAGTGCTGTCTGCACTTTTTTGATTTGCTCCCACCTGTAAGCCTATACCATATATTTTGTCAGCTGTGCCATCCTTTCTTCCGCCCAGCTGTAATCTACCATATATTCCCCGACAAAATTCCGTTTTGCGGCATTGTCGTTTTGAAGAAGTGCATATAAATCACACTGAAATGTTTCGGTGTCTACACTCCGCACACCCCGCGATGCAATGACCATATCCTGCGCATTGTACTCTTTCAGTTCCTTTACAAGCCCTCTTGTCACCTTACTGCACAGATTCTGCGTCGCCTCATCATTTGGGCGGTCCTCCCACAGCGTGCAGATCGCCTGATCTGTATTTACCGTGCCGCCCTGCCTGTCGACAAGAAGCGCCAAAAGCTCTTTTGCCTTTCCGCTTCGGAATAAAATCGGTTTGCCATCTACAAACACATCAAAATGACCAAATGTCTTTACAAAAATCCGTTTGCGCCTCCTTTTCGATAAAAGCCTTGCCGTTTCCACGGAGTATATCAGCTCTTCGGAGGAATACGGCTTCAACAGATACGCCGCCGCATGCAGCCGGATTGCCTGCATCGCATATGCCTCATAAGCCGTGATATAGACAAGCAGAATATCCGGAAACAGGGCGGTTAGCATCCTTCCTAGCAAAATGCCATTCATGCCGTTCATTTCAATGTCTAATACAGCCAGCTCCACCGGATGATCCTGTACATAATCCAGCGCCTCCTCTGCGCTGTAAAAAGCACCCAAAAGCTCAATATCCGGTATTTTTTCTGCTTCATAGGCAAAAAGCGCGATGGCAGCCTGCTCATCATCCACCAAAATTGTTTTCACAAAAAACCTCCCTGCTTCTTCCCGCTTTTCCCCATTCCCTTTCTGCATAGCGCACGGCCGGAAGGGTAATCATGACATCCGTTCCAATCTGCAGTCCGCTTTCCAGGCGGACTGAACCATCTTCCTTTTTCAGCTGTTCTGCCATCTTCCCCGATATTCCATCTGCCGAAAGCAGGCAGGCGGACTGTTCTTTTGACATTCCCATGCCATTGTCGCTAATCGTAATGCTGCACCATTCCCCGTCCCGTGATACCCTCACAAGAATAATCCCTCCGGCCTTTCTTTGCAGGACACCATGATGAATGGCATTATGTAAAATTTCTTTTAACCAGAACGGCTGAATCATAAAATCTGTCGTCTCAATCTGGTATTTAATCGAAATATGCGTAAATCTCGCTTCCTCCAGAGAAGCATAATCTTTTAAAAAGCGCAATGCCTTTACTCCCGGAATCCGGTCCTGCGGAGAATATTGTTTTAACACAAACCGCAGATATCCCGCCATTTCATCCATCAGTTCAGCCGTATTATCCATACCCAAAAGCACTGCGCTTTTTGCTGTATTAATCACATTAAACAAAAAATGCGGACTAACCTGCTGAAGCGAAATCAGTTCTCTCCCATCCATCTCATACTGCAGTATTCCCACCCCCTGTACTAACATTAAAAATTTCATGCATCTGCTGAAATAACTCGCTGTATAAAAATGGTTTTTCAAAATACCCATTCATCCCGGCGCGCATCACATCCTGGTAAAAATATTCCAAAACATACGCTGACGCCGCATAAACCGGAACACTGATACTGTCTCTCCGATGCGCATTCCGAATCGCCCGCGCTGTATCACAGCCATTCATGTCATGCATGCTGATATCCAATAAAATAAACTGGTATTCATATTCCGCAGAGGCATAATAACGCTCCAGCGCCTGTTTCCCGCCGCTGACTGCATCCACAGAAAGACCGTATCTTTGCAAAATCCATCGAACTGCCTTTCGGTTAAGGTCATCATCATCGGCAAGCAGAACCCGCTCCCCGTGAAAATGTTCTATCTTCTTAAGCCTTTTCATTTCTTCTGTCATATGATATACTCACCTCTGGCAACTGTTTTTCCTTTACAGCAGAATTGCCGTATTTAAAAAGGATATTTTCTCAAAAAAAGTCTTATACTACAATAGTATTCTTCCCAAAAATACGTGTCAACCATTTATCAGACAAATTGCTGACACATTCCGACACCGATCATTACTTGATTCGGCGTCTCGTCAAAATAGCAGAAAAACCGACTTTCCTGTATATGGCATCGGATACTATTGGTGTAGTACAACGAACAATTTTTATTCGGAATACTTAGTATAAACTGACACAGAAATGGAGGTCACTATGCAGTCAACCCATATCAAAACACTCTATAAAAATACTGCGAGCTGGATCAGAAAAGAGGTCACTGTCTGCGGCTGGGTCCGCAGCATCAGGGACTCAAAAACATTTGGATTTATCTCTCTGCACGACGGCACCTGTTTTCAGCCTGTCCAGATTGTATTTGACGATACACTTGCCAATTTCCGTGAAATCAGCAGGCTCAATGTCAGCGCTGCCCTGATCGTCACAGGAACGCTGGTAGAAACACCGCAGGCAAAACAGCCGTTTGAAATCCAGGCGCAGGAAATTCAGATCGAAGGTACATCTGCTCCGGACTATCCACTGCAGAAGAAACGGCATACACTGGAATACCTCAGAACCATTCCCCATCTCCGCGCAAGGACAAATACTTTTCAGGCTGTATTCCGCGTGCGCTCTCTGATTGCGTATGCCATCCACCAGTTTTTTCAGGAACGGGATTTTGTCTATGTACACACACCGATTATTACCGGAAGTGACTGCGAGGGCGCCGGTGAAATGTTTCAGGTCACAACGCTCGACCCGGCGAACCTGCCAAAATGCCCGGACGGAAGGATAGATTATTCCCATGATTTTTTCGGCAGGGACGTTAAGCTTACTGTAAGCGGGCAGCTAAACGGCGAAACCTATGCGATGGCGTTCCAAAATATTTACACATTTGGGCCGACCTTCCGCGCAGAAAATTCCAATACGCCGCGACACGCCGCAGAATTTTGGATGATTGAGCCGGAAATGGCATTTGCTGACCTTGCAGACGATATGATGCTGGCGGAGGCGCTTCTAAAATATATTATTTCCTATGTGACAGAACATGCCCCGGAAGAGATGGCTTTTTTCAACCAGTTTATCGATCAGGGTCTTTCCGAGCGCCTGCACAACGTGGTAAGCTCTGATTTCGGCCATATCACCTACACAGACGCTGTTAAGCTTCTGGAAAAAGAAAACGGCCGTTTTCAGTATAAAGTAAGCTGGGGATGTGATCTGCAGACAGAGCATGAACGCTTTCTGACAGAAGAAGTTTTCAAACGCCCTGTCTTTGTGACCGATTATCCAAAAGAGATCAAGGCATTTTATATGAAATTAAATGACGACGGCAAAACGGTTGCCGCTATGGACTGCCTGGTTCCCGGCATTGGTGAAATCATTGGCGGAAGCCAGCGCGAGGATGACTACAGCACACTGCTTGGCCGAATGGATGAAACCGGACTTAAGCGTGAGGATTATCAATTCTATACAGACCTGCGCCGCTATGGATCAGCCCGGCACGCCGGCTTTGGTCTTGGCTTCGAGCGCTGTGTAATGTACCTGACCGGCATTACAAACATCCGCGATGTCCTTCCATTTCCCCGTACAGTTGGAAACTGCACCCTGTAAAGACACAAGCGCCAAACAGCTTACGGCTGGATGCGGTCATACAAAACATAACCCAGGTTATATTTCGCAGCGATGGCAAACCGCGTTTTCTGCAGTTTTTTTCGCAGCTGCTTCACCACCGTATCCACAACACGCATATTTTTCACCTGCCTGCCAGACCATCCTTGCTGAAACAATTCTTTTCTTGACAGGACACTTCCTTTTTTCTGCAGCAGACAGTGAAACACGGCAAATTCTAACTGTGTCAGTTGTATCACCGCATCATCTATGGAAACAAACTGCTGCTTTCTATCTTCTGTGACTGCCCGGGTATATTTCGGTATCCGGGCAGCCGCATATAGCCTGGCGGCAGTAACCCTGACATCCATCTGCCTGGTAACATAATCCGCCGCCCCTGCTTCCAATGCTGCCAGCTCTTTTTGGATGTCCGGTTCTTCCGAAAAAAGTACAACCGGGCACGGCGCATTCTGGCACAGCCGGACAAGCAAAGCCTTTAAATCCTCCTGCCCCGGCGAGGAATCGGCAGGACACTCTGCCAGAAGCACCGCCTGCTCTTCTTCCATTTCCTTCCGCGCAAAAAGAACGCCCGGTTCTGCGTTTTGCAGCAGGGGCGTCCAGTCAGCTTCTATCATTTCAATATTCTTTTTTTGCAGCTGCCTGTGCAGCTCCTCCATCCATGCAATATCTTCCTCCCACACAAAAACCTTCATACGCATCCCCATTCCGAAACGATTGAAAAAGCGCCGCCATTGACGGCGTTTCTCCTTCTGATACAATTACCAGCCGCACTGAAGTCCCTTTGCCTGCAGCTTTTTTTTCCACTCCAAAATCCGGTCAGCCTGCCATGGAAGCCTGCCGTTTTTCCGCACATAAACCGGATAACGTTCCATCCAGTCTCCATCCAGCGCATCGGCAGGAAGCACATCTGCACCGGCATCAAACGCATGAAGCCTTCCGTCACTGATAACCAGATCTAACGTCTGGTTTGCCAGAATCACCGTTTCCGGCAGCATCAGCCGTAATATGGCAATAACCTGAAGAACAATGCTTCCATTTCCGCTCCTCTCCCCCTCAAAGGGTGTGTGAAGCGCCGGTACAAATGCCCCTATATCAATGATATCCGGGCGAAATTCGCGCAGGAATAAAATATCCTCCACTACATTTTTCATGGTCTGTCCGGGAAGCCCGACCAGAAAACCGGTTCCCATCCGGTAGCCAATCCCTTTTAACTCCCAGAGAGACTGTTTCCTGAGAAGCTGCGACATATTGGACGGATATATTTTTTTAAAAAGCCTGGCATCAGCACAGCCATGTGTCAGCAGATAGCCCATTGCCCCAACGTGATGCCAGTGCTCATAGGCCCCGGCATCCCTGTCCCCCAATGCCAGTATGATTTCCGTCTTTGGCAGCAGCTCACGGATGCGCAGCAGCAGCTGCGCCACGCTTTTTTCGGAAAAATACAGATCATCCCCGCCCTCCAGCACGAGTGTGTGTATCCCCTGGCTGCTGTACTGCTGTGCACAGGCAAGAACTGTTTCCGCCTCCATGCGGTATCGTTTGACAAACTGATTGTCCCGGCGCAGCCCGCACATTTTACAGTTATATTTGCAATAACTGCTAATCGGAATTCTCCCCCATAGCTCTGCCCGGTTTCCTTTGCTTACGCTCCGGACCGATCTCGCTTTTTCATATAAATATTCTGTTACCTCCGGCTTGCGGAAACGCAGGAGGTCATAAAGTTCCTCCGGCTCCAGATTTCCTCTTGCCATCAGCTTGTCAATCAATTCTTTCATATCTTCCGTATCTTCCGCATTTGCCCGCAATACCGTTCAAAACGCTTATTTTACCTCAAACTGGTGAACAATACTGCGTACTGTGATACAAAGCTCCCCTCTTAATTTTTCCAGTTTTACCGGTGTCCCGTATAGAATTACATTATAACAGGTTGCATTGACCAATTCAACAATCATATAGATCATCAGTATTTGATTCCGGTAATGCTTTCCAGATCTTTTTATCACCGAATCAAAAATTTCCAAATACATTTGATTCACCTGCACCCCGGAAAAAATCCCCCAGCTTAGATTTTTTGAAATAAACCGCAGCAATTCCGGGTTCTCACTCAGCAAATCCAGCACATGATTTACCAGGTAAATGGTCATTTCTTCAAAATCAGCATCCGTATGATCAGATAACCAGGCGGATAATCCCTGACATGCCTGCCCAAAAATCCGGTTTGCATGATGGCTGATCAGATAATCCCTGATTTCATACTTATCCTTAAAATACAAGTAAAAAGTCCCTTTCGCCATTTTGGCTTTCTGCACAATCTGCGAAACCGAAGTATTGTCCACCCCTTTTTCTGTAAAAAGCAGGAATGCTGCCTCCAGCAAAGCTTCCTTTTTTTGTCTCTTTTTTTCCGTAATCGTTCCCAATGCTGATACCTCTTTATTCTTCTGCCTTTAATTCCTTTGTGGTCATAACAAATTTCACTGTTCCATCCATGCTGCTGTCAATACCGGAAAAGCATTTATAGTCAGCTGCTGCATCTGACACTGCCTCAAGCCGCTCCTTGAAATCACCAATCCCATCTATGAAATCGGTTACTGTATCAGAAAGCGTTTCAACGCCCTCGGACTGGAACTCACTCATTCCGTCACTCAGATCGGCTGCCCCTTCTGCCAGCTGGCGGATTCCATCTGACACATCTCCTGTTTTGTCATACAGAGTTCCCACGCCTGCTAAAAGCTGGCTCGTACCCTTCTCCAGAGAATTGGCGCCGCTGCGGAAGCTCTTGCTGGAAGAAGTAATCTTTTTCGAACCGCTGGTAATGGTATCCGCATTTTTCGTCAGCTGGTCTGCCGCGCTGGTAAGCTTTTTATTGTTGCTGACCAGCTTTTTGCCATTTGACTGAATCAGGCCAAGATTTGACGCAATCGTTGAAATACTCGTCTTAATTGTCGCACTTGCTGTTGTCAGCGCTTCCTTTGATTCACGAATGGCTTTCGCATTGGACGAAATAGTCGAAACCGTGCTTTCCAGCCCTGTCATTCCGGTATAAAGATTTTCTGTTGCGGATTCTGTATTGGTTGCCGCTTCAAGCTGTGCCAGACCTGCTGCGAGATCATTTTCACCCTGTCCGTCTGTCGCTTCGTCTACCTGCTCTGCCAGCTGTCTGGCACCCTCAAGATAAGAAATCGTTCCCTTGTACAGGGTAACCATCTGTGTATACTGCTGTGTCTCTTCCTCAGTCAGCCCATCTGACTGCAATGCCGCCTCTGCCTGCTCTAAAAGCGACTGGTAGGAAGCAATCATCTGGTCGGCCTGCTCGCTGTTTGCATTTAATGCATCCGCGCCGCTGTTGATCTTTTCTACCCCCTGCTGCGCACTCTTTAACCCGGTGTCTACTGTAGCAACCGCCTCTTTCAGCTTGCTTACCGCATCACCCAGCGCATTCATATTTTCTTCGGAAAGCAATGTATTTACACCGGTCAGATATTCGCCAAGCTTCTGGTCAAACTCGCTATAAGAATCTGGAAAAGCAGACACGGCTTTGTTTAGCTTCGTTACGGCATTGATCAGTTTTTTCGTACTGGACGCATAGGTCTTTGTGCTTTTTGCAAAGGTTTTTGTGCCGGATACATAGGTTCTCACACCCTTTAACAGCTTATCTGCACCTGTCGTATATTTCTTCGTTGCCGCATTGATCTGCGCGCTGCCCTTATTTAATGCAGCAACACTGCTCTTTACTGTACCGACTGCATCTGCATATGTGTCAAAACTGCTGTCAAGCTCCGAAAGGCCGTCGTTGATCGCATCGCTGCCGTCAACCAGCTGCTCTGCCGCATCGGTCAGTTCATCCATTTTTTCCGTCAATTCATCCGTATCTGCCACATCATCCAAATCAAAGTCGCCAAACAGACTTGCCGTCGCAACAGTATAGGTCGCGCCCATCTCAAAATCTTCAACGTCCGCAGTGATTGTGGCAGTATCTGTCAGCTTATCCTCCAGATCATCCAGATCAATCGACGCATCCTCTCCAAGATCAAAAGCACTCAGGTTTAAGTTTTCTTTCATGCCCGGCATGCCGTATACAAACAAAATATCATTGTCCCCTTCAGACAACACCTCTCCATTGTCAACTTTTACATTGGTAAATTTTTCAACCGGAAGAATAATTCCTGTCGCCAGCAGAAACGGAGTATATATTTCCTCCTTTTCTCCGTTCAGCACAACCTCCTGCTTTGACTGGTTCTGGTATTGAATGGTCATTTCCAGTTGTCCGCTTTTTCCCACCAGTTCTTCCGGCGTGATCTCTTCGCCGTCCAGCTTATAGCAAATCGTCATGCTGACCGGGAGCTCCTGGTCTGATTTTCCCTGATAATAAATATCCTTATCCGCAGCCTCCCACAAAAGCTGGCTGCCATCCTGTGTAAATGCTTCCTCTCCTTTTGTATTCTGGATATCCGTCAGATTGCTCTTATCTGAAAGCGTTCCGTCAATGCCTGCATTTTTCAGCCAGTCTGAGACTAAAATCTCCTCGGTTTTTCCGGTCGCATCCATTGTAACATAAACGGTTTCCTCTTTTTCGACTGCGCTTTTCTCTTTTTTTGCGGCGGATTTTGCAGATACCGTCTCTACTTCCTTTTCTGTCACGGCAGCGGACGCATTATTTGCCGCAAATGTATGGGAAGCATACTGCACACTTCCTAAAATCAATCCCGCCGACACAAGACAGCTGACGCCAAGTACCATCCATTTTTTATTGCTCTTTCTCATAATAATCCTCCATTCCGGAGCGTTTCACACGATGGAATACCATCAAAGCCATTTGTGACGCTCCTGCACAAATAGCAAAATCCTCATTTCTGCGCAAGTTCTCTCTTTTCTGCAAGCCGCTATAATTTACAGACCAATGACACGGCTTTAGGATTCTTTCTCAATGGGAATATTGCCGTTTTGTCTATCCCTCTGCGGAATCGCTGCCTTGACCATATCCCATGTGCTGCGGATAATCAGGCCGTCAAACAGCCACAGCATGGCCGGAAGAATCGCAAGTACAACAACCATACTGATGATTGCTCCCCTTGAGAGCAGCGTGCAGATTGATCCAATCATATCCACACGGGAATACACGGAAACACCAAAAGTTGCCGCAAAAAAGCAGAATCCGCTGGTAAGAATGGATTTAAAGCTGGTCTGGTGCGCAATCAGAACCGCATCCCGTTTGCTGCGTTTCTGCAGCACCCTCTCTTTGTGGTAGCGGTTTGTCATCAAAATAGCATAGTCAACCGTTGCCCCTAACTGGATGGTCCCTATGACAATGCTCGCTACAAACGGCAGCGATGTATCCGTATAATACGGTACCGCCATGTTGCACAAAATTGCAAATTCAATAACAGATACCAGGATAACCGGTATGGATATTGATTTAAATGTAATCATTATGATCAAAAAGATTGCTGCGATCGAGATGATATTTACATTCTCCAAATCCACATTGGTCACATCAGACAAATCTTTCATCAATGGGGCTTCCCCAATCACCATGCCGCCATCCTGATAGCTTTTTACAATCTCGTCAATCTGATGGATCTGTTCGTTTGATTCATCTGTCGCCGATGCATAGTCGGAACAGATAAACTGCAGCTCATGATCCCCGCTCTTTAACATATCCCGCACATCACTCGGAAGCATGGTATCCGGAAAATTCGGGCCAAACAGGGAGTCCAGCCCAAGCACCCATTTCACGCCATCAACCTCTCCGATTTCCTCTAGCATTGCATTTTTTTCTTTTGCCGATAAACCATCTTCCAAAAGAACCATATGCACCACGCTCATATCAAAATTTTCCTGCAGCTTTTGATTTGCCTCATAGCTCGGAATATCCTCCGGAAGAGAGGTGTCCAGGTTATAATAAATTTCATAATTATTGTTTCCGTATGCTGCCGGGAACAGCAATACGGCAAAAACTGCCAGCGCTACCCACCGCAGCCTGATCACATGACCGGAAAGCCGGTTTAACGACGGGATCAAAGGCTTATGCGAGGTTTTTTCTATCGCTTTGTCAAAGACCAATATCATGGCCGGAAGAACGGTTACACAGGCGATTACACCAATAATGACACCCTTTGACATAACAATACCGATATTCGTTCCCAGCTTATAGGTCATAAAACAAAGTGCAATAAATCCTGCAATCGTTGTCAGTGAGCTGCTTGAAACAGATTTAAAGGTATTGCTGATCGCATGTGCCATGGCACGGTTTTTATCGCCGGGAAATCTCTTTTTGTTCGCCTCATAACTCTCCAGCAGAAAAATAGAATAATCCATTGTAACCGCCAGCTGCAACACTGCTGCCAGCGCCTGCGTAATATAAGAGACATCTTCCAGAAAAAAGTTGCTTCCCAGATTGTAAATTACCGTCATGCCGATTGTAACCAGGAAGATCAGCGGCGCCACCAGCGAATCCATCGTAATCAGAAGAATGAGCAGTGAAAGCGCGGATGCCACTACCACATAAACCGGCATCTCCTGCAATGCCAGGTCTTTAATATCTGTAACAACACCTGACATTCCGCTGGCATAAGCATTCTCCCCAACCGTTTCCCGAATTTCAGCAATCGCATCCATCGTGGTATCTTCTGATGTCGTCCCATCAAAGAAGGCAATCATCATGGTAGCATCTCCATTAAAAAACGCCTCCTGCAGATCGGTGGGCAGCATTTCCGTTGGCACCGTGGTGTCCAGCATGTCGTCATACCAGAGGACATCACTGACATGATCAATGGCTTCCACTTTTTCTTCCAGCGCAGAGACATCTTTCATCTCCATGCCCTCTACGACGATCATCGAAAAAGCTCCCATTCCAAACTCATCTACCATGATTTCCTGACCTTCCACTGTTTCCAGCGATTCCGGCAGATAGCTGAGCACGTCATAGTTCACCCGCGTAGTCACATAGCCAAATACGGCTGGAATCAGCAGGAGAACCGCAATGACCAAAATCATGTTTTTGTGTCTTGTAATCCATTTCCCCATCTGAATCATTTTTTTCTTCCTTCTTTCTTTATCCTGATTCATGACCAAACGATAACGGTATTTGAAAATACAAATAATGACCGTTGGTCATTTTCTGTATCGTAGTATATCCCAAAAATGACCAACGGTCAATATTTTTTTGTAAATTTATAGAATGTTAAGATTTCTATTCTGCCAAAAGCATCATGATTTCATTGCTGCGCGCCACAAATTCTGTCATGGCATCCGCTGTCAGCGGCTTATGCGCAAGCATGGCAAGGTCATATAGCTGCCTGCAGAACAGCTCGGTATGCTCGCCGTCCTTGTTTTCCAAAATATACTGCACCAGCTTATTGCCAGAGTTGAGTATCAGCGTCTCTCCGCCGCCAAACATACCCATGTCCATATCGCCGCCCATGCTGTACATTTTCATCATATCCTGCATACGGCGCGTATCCTCAGACAATGTCATCATGGAAGATATCGCCTCATTTTTCAGTTTTTCTACCTTAACTTCCAGCTGCTCCTTGCCCAGCGCTTTCTTAAATAATTCTGACAGTTCCTCCGTCTGCGCCTTTAATGTCTCTTCGTCTGCTTCCTCCGTCATCACATCATTGATGTCTGCATCAATGCGCTGGAATTTCACCTTCAGTTCACCCTGCTCCAGCTGGGAGATAAACGGCTGGTCAATCGAATGTGTCAATACCACTGCATTGATTCCCTGTTCCTTAAACAGATTCACATACTGGCTCTGCTGCTGCAGATCCGTCGCATAATAAACCGTTGTAGGCTCTTTCTCCGGTTCGCCGTCCCCATCTGCTTTTTCGGCATCCTCTGCTTCTGCCTCTGCAACGCTGTCTGCCACCTCTACAGTGTCCTCTCCCTCGTCTTTTTCCCGCTCTTTTACATACTCCGGAAGCGTAATATACTTTCCATCCAAATCCTGGAAAATGATAAACTCTTCCATTTTTTCTCTGAATTTTTCATCCTTTAAACAGCCATATTTGATAAATGGACTAATATCATTCCAGTATTTTTCATAACTCTCGCGCTCCACCTTATACATTCCGGAAAGCTTGTCTGCCACCTTTTTAGTGATATAATCCGAAATCTTCTTAACAAAACCGTCGTTTTGCAATGCACTTCTCGATACATTTAACGGCAGATCCGGACAGTCAATCACACCCTTTAACAGCATCAGAAATTCCGGAATCACCTCTTTAATATTATCCGCAATAAAGACCTGATTGTTGTAGAGCTTAATGACACCTTCCAGATTATCATACTCCGTATTGACCTTCGGGAAGTACAAAATTCCCTTTAAATTAAATGGATAATCCATATTCAGATGAATCCAGAAAAGCGGTTCCTTATAATCGTTAAACACCGTCCGGTAAAACTCCTTGTACTCCTCCTCGGTACAGTCGTTTGGATGCTTCATCCAAAGAGGCGATGTATTGCTTATAGAAACAGGCCGCTTATTAATCTTTGCTTTTTCCTTTGCCGGAGAAATCTCGACAACCTCTTTCTCTCCATTTTCATTTTCCTTTTCCTCGGTTTTGGCCTCCTCTGTGAATTTCTCCACAACGACATCGTCCTCGCGCAGATCTTCTATGTCAACCGTCTCATATTCCTGCTCTGCATTTGCTTTGGAAAGGAAGATTTCAACCGGCATAAAGGAACAATACTTATTCAGGATTTCACGAATACGGTATTCATTGGCAAATTCCAGGCTATCCTCTGACAGATACAGTGTAATCGTCGTTCCGATGCCCTCCTTGCTGCCATCCGACATTTCAAAGTCAATGCCGCCCTCAGATTCCCAATGCACTGCCTGCGCGTCCTTCTTATAGGACAGCGTATCAATCGCAACCCGGTCCGCCACCATAAATGCAGAATAAAAACCAAGACCGAAATGACCTATAATCTGCTCTTCATTTGTTTTGTCCTTATATTTTTCCAAAAAGTCAGTTGCACCGGAAAAAGCAACCTGATTGATGTATTCGTCAACCTCATCTGCCGTCATGCCGATACCCGTATCGGTAAAGGTAATCGTTTTGTCCTCTGCATTAACTTCAACTTCAATCTTCGCCTTATAATCATCCGGAAGGGTATATTCTCCAATAACATCAAGCTTCTTAATCTTTGTAATGGCATCGCAGCCGTTTGAAACCAGCTCACGGACAAAGATATCATGATCCGAATAAAGCCACTTTTTAATAATCGGAAACATATTTTCAGATTCAATGGATAAACTACCTGTTCTTGTCTGCATCTTTCATCTCTCCAATCTACTATTTTATTCACGATTAGCAATCACCCTGATCGAGTGCTAATAACCTTGTGGAATATCATAATACGCTTTTTTCAAAAAGTCAAGCTTTAATTTCAAATCAATTTTTGTTTCTGTTTTATGAAAATATTCGATATATCGGCATAGCTGTTATGTACTTAAAACGGCAGAAGGTTTAAATGCTCCAGCAATATCTTAACCCCTAAGCAGACCAGAATCAGGCCGCCTGCCAGCTGCGCTCTCTTTTCATAGCGGCTGCCAAAACGATGACCAATCAACACCCCGGCAAAGGAGATCAAAAACGTAATGCAGCCGATCAGGGAAATAGAAATCCAGATATTCGTTCCTTCCAGCAGAGCGAACGTAATGCCAACGGCAAGTGCATCTATGCTGGTTGCAACAGAAAGGAAAAACAGCTGCTTCAGCCGTAAAACATCACCGTCATCCTCCTCTTCTTCATTGGGATGAAATGCCTCAAATATCATCTGTCCCCCAATAAACGCCAGCAGGACAAAGGCAATCCAATGATCAATGCTCTCTATATACTGCTGAAACCTGGAGCCTAAAAGCCAGCCGATAAACGGCATCAGCGCCTGGAACCCTCCAAAAAACAACGCAATTACTGCCGCATTTTTTACATTGAATTTTGTCATATTCAGTCCCTTACAGACCGAAACAGCAAAAGCATCCATAGATAATCCTACCGCAATCAAAAAAAGTTCAATCAATCCCATAATAATCTCCATTCCGGCGCACATTTTCTGCGCACACGCTCACCGCCTATAGAGACGGGAATCATCTCTCATCTGATATATTATATGTATCTGATTATAAAATACTCAGGCACAAAAAAACTGTGCCTGAGCCTCATGAAAAACCCAGCGCTATTTTGCCACAATGTTGACAATGCGTCCCGGCACATATATTTCCCGGATAATATTACCGGAAAGCTTTGCGCCAAGCGCCTCTTTTGCCTTTGCCATAACCTCTTCCTTCGGGTCATCTTTCCCAATCTGGATAGCTGCCTTTGTCTTGCCATTGATCTGAACCGCAATCTCAACCGTAGATTCGATTGTCTTTGCCTCTTCATATTCCGGCCATGTCTGCTGATACAGTCTTTCTGTGCCGCCAATGATCTCCCAAAGCTCCTCAGTGATATGCGGAGCTACCGGATTGAGCAGGGTGAGCAATGTCTTGTACTCCCCTTTTGTAACTGCATTTTTCTTGTAAAAATCATTGATCAGCGCCATCATGGCAGCGATTGCTGTATTGAATTTCAGATTTTCAAAATCACTGCTCACTTTTTTGATGGTCTGATGCATTTTGGTTTCCATATCTTTGGAATAACCTTCTTCCTCTGTCAGCAGAGTCTGCAGCTTCCAGACGCGCTCCAGAAAACGGCGGCAGCCCTTAACGCCGTCCTCAGACCAGGACGCGCTCAAATCAAATGCGCCAATGAACATCTCATAGGTACGGAGCGTATCCGCACCGTAATCGCTTACAATGTCATCCGGATTGACCACATTGCCGCGGGATTTGCTCATCTTCTCGCCATTTTCTCCGAGAATCATGCCGTGGGATGTCCTCTTCTGATATGGCTCCGGTGTCGGAACCACCTTCTGGTCATACAAAAACTTATGCCAGAAACGTGAATAGAGCAAATGCAGCGTCGTATGCTCCATGCCGCCGTTGTACCAGTCAACCGGAAGCCAGTATTTTAATGCCTCCGGGCTTGCCAGCGCATCTGTATTGTGCGGGTCCGTATACCGCAGGAAATACCAGGAGGACCCTGCCCACTGCGGCATGGTATCGGTCTCCCTCTTGGCCGGCCCGCCGCAGCACGGACAGGTCGTATTAACCCAGTCTGTCATGGCAGCAAGCGGAGACTCGCCATTGTCGGTCGGCATATAGCTGTCTACCTCCGGCAGCAAAAGCGGAAGCTCACTCTCATCCAATGGAACAAAACCGCATTTTTCACACTCTACAATCGGAATTGGCTCTCCCCAGTACCGCTGTCTGGAAAAAACCCAGTCGCGCAGCTTATAATTTACCTTGCGGTTTCCAATCTTTTTCTCTGTCAGAAAATCCTTGACTTTCTCTTTTGCTTCCTCTACACTCAGCCCCGTCAGAAAACCAGAATTAACCATCCTTCCGGCCGCAACATCTGTAAAGGCTGCCTCATTGACATCTACAGGGCCATCCTTGCCCTCTACCACCTGAATCAGCGGAAGTCCGAACTTTTTGGCAAACTCCCAGTCGCGGTCATCATGTGCCGGTACCGCCATAATGGCGCCGGTGCCATAGGTCATCAAAACATAATCCGAAATCCAGATTGGAATTTTTTCCTGATTGACCGGATTAACTGCCTCCAGCCCTCCCAGCAATACACCAGTCTTATCCTTCGCCAGCTCAGTGCGCTCAAAATCTGATTTTTTTGCAGCCATCTCCCGATATGCCGCAATTTCCTCCCAGTTTGTCAGCTCATCCCTGTACTTATCAATGATTGGATGTTCCGGGGATACCACCATGTACGTAGCGCCAAACAGGGTATCCGGCCTGGTTGTATATACACGCAGCTTATCCTCCCTGCCATCAATCTGAAAATCCACCTCTGCACCCTCAGAGCGTCCAATCCAGTTTCTCTGTGATGTCTTTACACGTTCTATATAATCTACGTCATTTAACCCATCCAAAAGCTTGTCTGCATAGTTGGTAATTTTAAGCATCCACTCGCTTTTTACCTTGCGGACGACCTCCGAACCGCAGCGTTCACAGACGCCGTTGACCACCTCTTCATTGGCCAGCCCTACCTTACAGGAGGTACACCAGTTAATCGGCATCTCCTTTTTATAGGCTAGCCCTTCCCGGAACAGCTTTAAAAAAATCCACTGCGTCCATTTATAGTATTCCGGATCTGTCGTATTAATCTCCCTGTCCCAGTCAAAAGAATAACCCAGGGAATGCAGCTGCGCCTTAAAGCGCTCTACGTTATTTTTCGTAACCACCTTTGGGTGAATCTTATTTTTGATTGCATAATTCTCTGTCGGCAGGCCAAACGCATCCCATCCCATTGGATACAGTACGTTATAGCCCTGCATACGGCGCTTTCTCGCCACAATGTCAAGTGCAGTATACGGTCTTGGATGACCGACATGCAGTCCCTGTCCGGACGGATACGGAAATTCTACCAGTGCATAAAACTTCGGTTTTGTATAATCGTTTGCTGTCTGAAATGCTTTCTCATCATCCCAGATCTTCTGCCATTTTTTCTCCACCGTATGGTGATTGTACATTTCTGCCATGCTGTTCCCTCCAAA
This sequence comes from Clostridiaceae bacterium, assembly GCA_021200535.1. GTDB lineage: Bacteria > Bacillota > Clostridia > Lachnospirales > Lachnospiraceae > Butyribacter. The sequence goes on from JAJQGL010000038.1 coordinate 70,794, forward strand.
AAAAATAATCATACTGTCGATTTTACTATATCTATGGGATTTGTCAAATTCTCCCCATTTTTACATCCATTCTGCAGCCTAAAAAGCTGCCGGCAACGCTTTTATAATATGGGAGACGAAGTTTCCTATATTATAAAAAATCCTGCCGCCAGGCCGCTAAACACTCCGATCACCGCACCGGCAACGACATCCTTTGGAAAATGCACGCCTGCCATCACCCGCAGCCCTGCCAGCAGCACGCCTGCCGCCAAAATCACCAATGCGCCGGGCCGCCAGATAAAAGAAAGCGTCGTTCCAATTACGAAAACAGAAAAGACATGGCGGCTCGGAAAAGATTTCCCTTTTGTGTCCTTAGGAATCAACGGCTGAAAGCCATAGACCTCATAGGGACGGCTCGCGTTGCACAAAAGCCGGAATGCGCTGACTCCCAAAAAGGTCAGTCCCGGCACCAAAAGCACCACCAAAAGATTCCGCCATTGCCCCCGCCAGAAAAGAAGCAGCACCGCGCCCAGATAACAGGCCGCCGTACCGGCAGAAATCAGCCTGGTACAGACCTGCAGTGCCCTGACTCTTCCCGGCGAAGCGCTGATTTTTCGGAAGATCTTTTCATAATCCTGTTTTTTCATGCTCCCTGTCCAGCTTCCGTCTCTGTAATATCCAGACGCAGTTCCTCGAGCTGCTTTTCATCAACGGTATTTGGCGCATCCGTCATCAGGCAGGATGCGTCCTTTACCTTTGGAAATGCAATTACGTCACGGATACTTTCCTGCTTTGCCATTAGCATGATCAGGCGGTCAAGCCCGTAAGCAAGGCCGGCATGCGGCGGCACGCCATACCGAAATGCATCCAGCAGGAAGCCAAACTGCTCATTTGCCTGTTCCTTTGTAAAGCCAAGCGCTTCAAACATCTTCTCCTGTATGTCATTCTGATGAATACGGATGGAACCGCCGCCCAACTCCGTACCATTTAAGACAATATCATATGCCCTTGCGCGAACCTTCTCCGGATTTGTTGCGAGCAGCGGAATATCCTCTTCCACCGGCATTGTAAACGGATGATGCATTGCAATATATCTGCCCTGCTCCTCCGAATATTCAAACTCCGGAAATTCCGTAACCCATAAAAACTGAAAATCATCTTTATCCATCAGATCAAGCTGTCTGGCAATTTCCAGCCGGAGATTGCCGAGCACATCCCAGACAATTTTATTCTGATCGGCAGCAAACAACAGCAGATCGCCGGCCTGTCCATCCATCGCCTCAACTAACTTCTGCAGTTCCTCCTCCGTCATAAATTTGGCAAAGGAGGACTTGTATGTGCTGTCCTCATTGATGGAAAGATAAGCAAGTCCTTTTGCGCCAAAATCCTTCGCATACTTCACCAATGCATCAATCTTTTTACGCGGCATTGCGCCCTGTCCCTTTGCGTTAATTCCCCGGACAGAGCCGCCGTTTTCCAGCGCGCCGGTAAACACACCGAAGCCGCAGCCCCTTACCACATCAGAAACATCCTTTAACTCCATGCCAAAGCGGAGATCCGGCTTGTCTGAGCCAAAGCGGTCCATTGCCTCCTGCCATGTCATTCTGCGGATTGGCAATGCGATATCCACGTTTAGGATTTCCTGAAACAATCTCTGTAAAAGCCGCTCATTGACATCGATCACATCATCCTCATCCACAAAAGACAGCTCCATATCTACCTGTGTAAATTCCGGCTGCCGGTCTGCACGCAAATCCTCGTCGCGAAAGCATCTGGCAATCTGGAAATAACGGTCGTAGCCGGAACACATCAAAAGCTGCTTAAATAGCTGCGGCGACTGCGGAAGGGCATAAAAATTTCCCGGGTGCACCCGGCTTGGCACCAGATAATCTCTCGCTCCCTCCGGCGTAGACTTCGTAAGCATAGGCGTCTCAATTTCCAGAAACCCTTCCTCTGCCAGAAACTGACGAATCAGCATGGCCACACGGCTGCGCATGATCAGGTTGTTCTGCAGATCTGGGCGCCGAAGATCCAGATAGCGGTATTTCAGCCGAAGCTCTTCCTTTGTCCGGCTGTCCGGCTCTATCGGAAACGGCGGCGTATCCGACTCAGACAGAATCCGTATGCTCTCTGCACGCACCTCAACTGCACCGGTAACAAGGTTTTCATTGACTGCACCCGAACGCCTTACAACCGTTCCTGTCACAGCAATCACAAATTCACTCCGCAGCTTCTCTGCCTTTGCAAAACCGTCCGGATCAATTTGCCCATTCTCAAATATAATCTGAAGAATGCCGGAGCGGTCCCGCAAATCTACAAAAATAATACCGCCCTTGTTCCGCTGCTTCTGAACCCAGCCCATTACGGTAACTTTCTGTCCCACATTTTCCTCACAAAGCTCTGCGCACCGACAGGTACGCTTCAGCCCTTTCATTGACTCTGCCATAGTTTCTTCCTAATCCTTTCATTTATTTTCTTTCTTCTTATGCCATGAGGGCCAAACGGTATTTTGACCTCATTTGCTTTCCTGCAGGTTTATACTACTCAGCCAGCAGCATCAATTCCTTCTCAAATACCTCAAGTGCCTGGCTCTGCCGCTCACTATGTATCTGCTGAAACCCATCCAGCGCACTGCAGAATGCATGGTGGTGAACGACTCTCTGAAACGCAAGAAAGACGCGCATATCATAATCCTGCACTTCGTGAATCATGATTTCCAACGCAGACTTCGGATCGAACGCTTCCCGGTAGCTGCGGTCCGTAATCAGTGCGATAAACACATCACATACCCTTAAAATCCTTGCCATCCACGGAATGTTTTCCCCCCGCAGGCCATCCGGATAACCCGAACCGTCATAATTTTCATGATGGTCATAGACCACTCTGGCAAGCTCCATGCCATAGCCTGCATCCAATATAATCTCATAGCTCTGCGCTGTATGCTGTCTGACATATTTCATCTGCTCAACCAAAAGGCCATCCTCCGCATACAGGTATTTAATCAGCTTCAGCTTGCCGATATCATGCAAAACCCCCGCCACCTCAATCTGCTCGCAAAATGCTTTTTCCTCTCCCAGCTCTTTCGCAATCAAAACAGCCATGTTGCTGACCTCAATCCCATGGACCATTTCCGCGCTGACTGTTTTTCTCAGATCAAACGGAATCTGCTCAAGCCCCATAATTTTATTTGTATACTCCTCCATCTGGCTACACCTCTCTGTTCTCATCTCCTGCACGGCAGATGCATGATGCTCTCAATGCACAGCATTTCTGTCAGGAAAAAGCCCTGTTTTACGCTCTATCATTTCATCAATCCGGTTGATATAATCAACGATGTTCTTTACATTTTCCCTGCGGCTGACAATCTTCTTTTCCGCATCATATACTTTCGTAGAAGCTCCGGCCCCCACTGCAACAATCGTCTGTACCTCCTCCATAATCAGAATATTGTACAGGCACTCACTGCCCTCTCTGGCATAGCCGATATTTTCCTGTCCAGAGCTGCCAAAATGACCTGCAGAATTTTTCTGGCGGTACATATAATACGGCTGATACCCTTCTTCCTCTGCAAAAACACAAGCCATCGCAAACATTTGCTCCATCTGTTCCTGCCGTCTTTTTTCTTCCTGAAAAAAGTCCCCCGATTCCTCCAAAATATTTCGAAGTCCCGACGCCCTCTTAATCACCAGTGAATGTACTGTCACACTGTCCGGTCCAAGCGCTCTGATCTGTTCCAGGGTATCTGCAAAATCCTGCGCAGTCTCCCTCGGAAGCCCAATGATCAAATCCATGTTTATATTATGAAACCCCATGCTTCTCGCAAGCTGAAACGCCTGAACCGTATCCTTTGCCGTATGTTTCCGTCCAATCAATTCAAGTGTTTTCTGCTGCATCGTCTGCGGGTTAATTGAAATGCGGTCCGCCCCATAGCGAAGCAGCACCCGGAGTTTTTCTTCGGTAATGCTGTCCGGCCTTCCCGCTTCCACGGTAAACTCAAGCCGTTCCTGCATTGGAAAGCTGTCATACAGATGGATAAACAGCTCTTCTAACTGCTCCGCCGTCAGCGTAGTCGGTGTCCCGCCCCCAATGTAAACACTGACCAGCCTTCTGCCCCTGCACTGCCGTGCTGCCTCCGTAATTTCTTTTTTGAGCGCCTGCAGATAGACCTGCGCATACTGCCCGAATTGCCGGTACGGGTAGGATGGGAAGGAACAGTACAGACAGGTGGTCGGGCAGAACGGAATGCCAACATACAGGCTGTAGCCGCCGGCCAGATCATCCCTCTGCAATAGTGCTGCCTCCCGCATTGCAATTTCCATGCACAATGCAAGCTTTTCCTCCGAACAGCAATACCATTTGCGCAGGGAGCTTTCCACCTCTTTTGGCGTTTTCCCCGCCAACAGACCATTCATCGGAATCTTTGTCGGCCGAACACCCGTCATGGTGCCCCAGACCGGAATCTGCCGAGAAAGTGCCGCGGGCAGCTCCTGCTCCGGAAAATCACGGAGCAGGCAAAATACCAGCCGCTTCAATTCATTTTTATACCGTGTCCGATATGGATGCGCCGACTTATCTGCATGCCTGTGCCAGTCCTCCCCCGCAGGAAGCTCCGCCCTGCCGCTGTGCCTGCTCTCCCCGGAAATAACTGCCACACGGATACTTTCCCTGCCAAAACAAACCTCTAAACAAAGCAAAACGTCCGAATCCTGCTTTGCCGCCGCAGCTTCCCCTGCAATAACCACCCGGCTTTTCTGTCCTGGAAAAAAGCTGTTTACCAGCGCCTGCAGTTCATAGTCGAAATCCCGTTCGGATAAAATAATCTGTATCATCTTTCACGCCACTCCTGATTAGTAATCGTATCGCCCCTTTTTGCCGCCTTACACGGGAAATCTCATTCTACTGCAAATGGGTTAAACATCTTCTCATGCTGAATGGACGTCATCATGCCATGCCCGGGATATACCCTGACTGCATCCGGAAGCACAAACAGCTTTTCCCTGACTGACCGGATTAACTCGCCCATACTGCTGGTTGGAAAATCTGTCCGCCCGACCGATTCCTGAAACAGCGTATCTCCTGAAAAAAGGATTCCCTCCCTCGGCAGATAAAAGCTCATCCCGCCGCAGGTGTGCCCCGGCGTCAGAATACAGCGCATCGTCCGCCCCAGAACCAACAGCTCCTGGCCGTCTGTCAGAAAATGATCGGCATCCAGTGCAGCGGAAGTGCCGCCCATTGTCCATGATAAATTCTTCTTCGGGTTCGTCAATACCTCTTTCTCTGCTTTCGACGCATAAATCGGCACACCGTATTCCTTCCGCACCTGATCTGCGGCAAGAATATGGTCAAAATGGCCATGCGTCAAAAAAACAGACTGCAGCGACAGCTCATTCTTTTTTATAAAACCGTCTATTTTTTCAAATTCATCTCCGGGATCTATCAGAATACATTCCTTCGTATCCTCGTGATATAAAAAATAACAATTTGTCTGAACAGGCCCCACCACGCGAAAATCACATAGTAATTTATCCATCCTCTTTCTCCATTCTATTCCATATTCCGAAGCGATAGAAACGCATCGCCGACGCTTTTATGACTGCGTCCTCTCAATATCCTTTACACTTTCCACCATCCGGATCTTTTTTGTCAGCATATTGATCTCCTCTACCGTATGAATCGAAAACATAATATTAATTGTAGCAATCCCCTGCTTGCTGGTACGGCTGCTGACCCCTTTCACATCAATTTTATTCTCTGTAAAAATTTTGGTAATGTCCATTAACAGCCCCAGACGGTCATAGGCATAAACAATGATTTCTGAATCATACAGCTCATCCGCATCCCCTTCTTTTGGCGCTTCCCATTCTGCATCAATAATCCGCTGCCGTTCCTGCTCTGACAGATTCATCATATTAATGCAGTCCGTTCTGTGTATCGACACACCTCTTCCTCTTGTGACAAAACCAATAATCTCATCTCCCGGAACCGGGCTGCAGCACTTGGAAAAACGGACCGAAACATCATCAATACCCGCTACAACGATACCGCTTTTTGACTTAACGGCAGCTGTTTTTCCGCCCGTCATGCCCTGCGCCATGTTTTTCCTGTTCACTGCCTCCAGAATCTGCGCATCCGTTGTGTGTACCGGGTTCTTTTTGCGGTATGCCTCCTGAAGCTTATTAATAATCTGCGCTTCCTTTAAGCCGCCATGCCCCAGCGCCGCCAAAACGGAATTCCATTCCCGGAATCCGTACTTGCGGAAACAAGCTTCCATGTATTCCGGTTTTAAGAGGTCTGACAGGACAATTCCCTGCGTCTTACAGTAAGCCGCCAGCATTTCTCTTCCCTTTGTAATGTTTTCTTCTTTATATTCCGTGCGGAACCATTGGTTGATTTTATTTTTAGCCTGCGTACTCTTAACAATAGACAGCCAGTCCCTGCTTGGCCCCCTGGAGTTCTGGGAGGTCAGAATCTCTACCCGGTCCCCATTCTGAATCTGATAATCTATCGTTACCAGATGGCCGTTTACCCTGGCTCCCACCATCTTATTGCCGACAGCGCTGTGAACCGCATAAGCAAAATCAATCGGTGTAGAACCTGCCGGAAGGTTTTTGACATCGCCATCCTTGGTAAAACAGTACACATGATCTGCAAACAAGTCAAGATCACTTTTTAACAGGCTGAGGAACTCCTTGTTATCCGACATGTCCCGCTGCCATTCCAAAATCCGGCGCAGCCATGCCATTTTTTCTTCTTCATTTTGCTCCGTGTTCTTCCCCGACTGATTTTCCTTATATTTCCAGTGCGCCGCAATACCATATTCCGCAGTGCGGTGCATTTCATACGTGCGAATCTGTATCTCAAACGGCTGACCGTGCGGCCCGATTAACGTCGTGTGGAGCGACTGGTAATTGTTGGGCTTTGGCATGGCAATATAATCCTTAAAACGCCCCGGTATCGGTTTATATATCTCATGGATGATGCCGAGCGCCGTATAGCAGTCTCTTTCGCTTTCCACAATAATGCGCACCGCGAACACATCATATATCTGTCCCAAATCCTTTTTCTGGTTTACCATTTTTTTATAGATGCTAAACAAATGCTTTGCGCGGCCGTCCACAGTTGCCTCAATCCCGGCTTCCTCCATGTGGTTGCGCACCTCGCCGACAATCTGGCGGATAAACTCCTCCCGATGTACTTTTCCGTCTGCTAAAAGCTGTACCAGTTCATGATAACGTTCCGGCTCCAGATATTGAAACGCCAGGTCGTCTAATTCCACCTTGACTTTGGAAATCCCCAGACGGTCAGCAATCGGCGCATAGATATCCATCGTCTCACGCGATTTTTCTTTCTGTTTTTTGGGCGTCTGGTACTGCATTGTCCGCATATTGTGAAGGCGGTCTGCAAGCTTAATCAGAATAACACGAATGTCCTTAGACATTGCCAGAAACATCTTCCTGAGATTTTCTGCCTGGAGCTCTATTTTATCTGCCACATAATCAATCTGTGTCAGCTTGGTAACACCGTCCACCAGAAGGGCAACCTCATCATTGAACTCTGCAGCTACTTCTTCGCTCGTCATCACCGTATCCTCTACCACATCATGAAGCATACCGGCAACAATCGTCTCTTTGTCAAGCTCAAGCTCTGCCAGAATAATACAGACGCAAACCGGATGAATAATATAAGGTTCTCCGGATTTGCGAAGCTGCCCTTTATGCGCCTGATATGCAATCCGGTACGCTTTCTCAATCAGGCTGAGATCCCCCGATGGATGATACTGCCGGATTGTCCTAAGCAGCTGCTCATACAGCACCTGCGGCTCTGTAAAGTCTGCCGGAACCGTGCTGCTTTCCATTGTTCCATTGTCGATCTTTAAATCACTGTCTTTGTTTTCCATAGGCTGCCTCCATCCTGTATTCCGATCTATTGATTATTGTGCCAGAGAATAGGCCCATGCCGCCTTGATTTGTTCCAGCACCTGATCAAAATCCCACTCTGTCTCAGAACGCTTTTGACTGTTCGGGTCATTGATCAGAAGATTTCCCTCATCGGTAATGCCACGAACCACAATGAAATGTCCGGTATCTGTAAAATCACCCGGTCCCATACTGCAGATCACAGGATTGCCTGCTTTGATTTTCTCCTGAAGCGTATCTTTCGAAACCGTTATCTTTTCTGCATTCAATCCCAGATTAACTGCGCCATCCAGCATAAACGTCCATGATGTGCCGCTGTCTGAGGTATAATAATCATTATCAATACAAAACTCTGCCATATCTGCCGGCGTTTTATCATCCTGCTTTGTCAGCCCGGTATATACCATGGACATACAGGTTGGTCCGCATCCGGTCACTGCAAGTACATTATCTCCGTACTTGACATAGCCCCACCGCTGATCCCACTGCAGAAACAGCGGAACCGTCTCCGCAAGCTCCTCTTCGGTAATGCCGCCCTGGGTACCCCCATCATCCACATAGCGCAGGTAATCACTGACAAAGTCTAATGTCTCCGCATTTTTCGGAAGCATTTGAAGCACCTCCAGCGGGTACTGGGCGATATTCAAAAGAATATCCGCCACCTCCGGATAATCCTCCTCCATAGCGGCTATTTCCTGATAAACGGTCTCATAGCCATCGGGAATCTCTACCTGAATGGTTGGCTCCGGCGCAGCAGTGGCAGCCACTTCCTCTGAATCTCCGCTAATTGTCCGCGCAAGCTTTCCCACTCCAAAACCAATCAGCCCAATCACAAGAAGAAATACGGCAACTACAACCGCTCTGGCGATCATTACCTGCCGCTTCCTCTTCCTCATACGGATTCTTCTTCGCAAATATCTTCGGTACTCTAACTCTTCTTCCGGTGTTCTATTCTCCACAATTTTCCTCACTTCCACAAGGCAGCTCGCAGCCGCTCTGCCTCTTTTCCTGCCGGAACTGTCTATTCCGGAACAATTTCCATCAGCTTTTCCATCAGGCTGTCAAACTCCTCAACAGACAACACTTCCTCCTCAAACGCATCCGTAATCAGCTCCTCCAACTCATCCCACTGATACTTACTCTTCCCCTCTTCCAGCTTTTTCAATTCCTTTTGATATTGTTTCAAATCCATCCTGTTTCCTCATCTCCTGTACACAAAAAGTTGGCAGAAAAACCCTTTCATTATAATAATGCATTGTGGATTTTCCGTCAACTTTTACATTGTGGATTTCCCATTAATTTGTACGGTGAAAATATTTCCGGTACAGCGTTTTATTCTAAGGCCATTGTTTTATTCCGGGACTGGCGTATCATTCTAAGGTTTCCAAATAATCCGCAATCCGCTCTGTCGAATGCCCATCCAGTGCATCCAGGAAATAATCGCAGAATGCCTGCAATTTTTCCCCATCCGGTTTGTAATCCCCCGCCAGCACCGCCTCTGTCTGTTCGGCCAAATCCTGCTCTTCTGTCACCTGTATTCCCGGTGCAAAGGATGCAAAATCAAAATACAAATCTCTTGCTGCCATATATTCCTCCAGGTCAAATACATAAAACAGCATCGGTATCTGCAAAAGCGCCGCCTCAAAAATGGACGAGCTGTAATCGGTAATCAGAACAGATGTAATAAAAAGCAAATCATTGATATTTTCCCTGCCGGTCAGGTCAAGCACTCTCTGCTCATATTGAGACCCCCATGTGAAGCGCTCCTTCACAAACGGATGGTTCTTTAAGATCAGCACGGTGTCTTCCGGCAGCCGCGCCATAAATTGATCTGCATGAAACCGTTCTGCCGGATAAAAGGCTGTCCGGTTTCCGCTGCCCCGGAACGTCGGCGCAAAAAGTACAATCCGTTTGCCCTTTAACATCGGATATTTCTGATACAGCTTTTCCTGAATTTCCTCCCGGTACCCGTCCCGGAAAAAAATATCGGTTCTTGGCACCCCCAATGCCTTTACCTGTGCATCCGCCAGCCCAAACGCCTCACTGTAAAACGGAATGATCTGTTTTCCGCTTGTAAACGCGACAGAATAATTGCGATGATTTCTCGTGTCCTGCTCCAGCTTCTCCACTTTACCCAGCTCGGAAAGCCCAAACATTTTAAATGCCCCACAGGCATGCCAAAGCTGCACCAGCTTCGTCTGCGGCCGCAGAGAAAGCGCATTGATCTGCGGGTAAAAATCCTCCAGCACAATCACTCTTGCTGATGCTGCAAGCTTTGCAACATGCCGGATGGCCGAAAACGGAAGCGCATGAATCTGTCTGGTATCAATAAACTCCTGATATGCCTTTCCCCTTGCCGCCCATTCGCGCCGCACCAGATCAAGATTGCCCCCTGCATCGATCTCCCGTTCGGACAGGAAAAGAACCCCCTGTGCGTCAGAAATCCTGCGGCAGAATTTTCGATAGCACCTTGCAAAATACCCCGTCTTTATCTCCCTTGGGCTATAGCCGTGCCCCGTTATGCTTTTTACAAGCCCATGGGCATGATAAAAAATTATTTTTTTGCCCTTAACCTCATTTGCCAGATAGGGCGAAATTTTGTAACCCTTCCAGACAAAATAACCGTCCAGCAGCCAGAGCGGCAGAAAAATTGTGCACAAAACATAAGCAATTCCCCGGAATAACCTGTATCCCGGGGAATTTTTCTGAACCCTTTTCCTGAAATGTGCGCCGTCCAGTGAAAAACCGCCCGGAAGCACATGCCAGCTTCCCACCGCATCACAATAAGAAAATGACACAGTAACCGGCTGGCTGGCCTGCTCCCCGGAAAATTCCAAAAAGACATCCGGAAGCGAAATATCCGCTTTCAACTGAAAGTCTGTCGCTTCCCGCGTCACACAAAAGGCATCTACAGGAAACCGTCTCTCCAGACTGCCCGCGCGAAACAACACAACAATGCGCAGCTTTTGATTGGCAACCGCATGATGCAGCTCGCCGACAGCCCTCAGGTGCAGATGGTCATTCTGCTGATCAATCCACTGTTCTTTTACTGATAACGAATCCTGCATGTTAGCCTCCATTTACTTTACGATCTTTTTCAAATTGAACGCACAGACACGGTCCATGCGCTGTACTGCAGACGAAAACGCCCCCGATTCGTAAGTGACATAGAGATAGTTTCCGCTAATTGCAATTTCTTCATTCATCGTCGGCATATCCAGACGCTTTTTCCGCTTTCCAAGCGTAATCGTGCCGGAAGAAAGCTTTTTCAGATTTGGGCTATAAATGTCAAGCACATGCTCAAAGCCGCGCATTTTCGAATTGGTCTGGCAGGAACGCGACAAAAGGAGCTTTCCGCTGCTGGTAAATGCAATGCCCTGCACCTTTGTCGGAATGCGCATAATCGCCTGTTTTGTCAGCGTCGGGCTGCCGCTTTTGTCTGATATCGTATAGGCGCCCAGATAACCCTGTGTCAGTTCATTGTAGGATGCCACCCAGAGCCTGCTTTTGTAATACGTCAGCGTAGCCGCCTTGTGCGTAAGCACACAGGAGCTTGCAAAAGCATCGATCGAATAGGATGCCTGCTTTGATTTAACCGCCGCCTTAATTTTAGAAAACGGAATCGAATGCACGGTATAAGCCTGCGTTACCCAGACATTTGTCCCATCATAAGCAATACCGCCAAGATGTGCCTTATTGGGCAGAACCACCGTCGTCAGCAATTTTCTGTTTGATTTTTTTAACACATAGATTACTGAATTTTCTGTTGATGACGTATCATATGCCGTGAGCAGAATATAGGATCCGGCAAAGGTAATACCCTGCGGACACATCGTGGCAGATGCAAAGCCGTCGACATTTGTATGGGACAGGCCCGGAAGCACAAAGCTTTTGGCATAGCTCCACATTTTTTTCATCGTCGCGGAGTTTTTATAAGCGTCTGATTTTTTAATTGCTTTTTTGTTTTTATAGAGCTTCGCCTTTACGGAGGTTGCCGCCACCGATGCAACGGAAGCCTTGCTCACCGAAGAATAATCGCTGTTATACTCAACCTCCTGATACAGCCGGTAGGCTATCACCTTATAGGAATAGCTTGTGCCGTTTTTCAGCTTTTTATCAATATAGGTTGTATTCGATTTCCCTTCCAGCTTCGCTACCTGCTCATATTCTGTACCGTTATAGCGATAGACGTAATATCCGCTTGCACCGGTCAGCGCCTTCCACGAAATCCTCGCCTTCTGATCTCCGCCCTTTGTTGTAACAGACGGTGTGGAAGGTGTCGTCGAGGTCTTTACAACATCGCTCGCCGAGCCAACATTATCCAGATCAAATGCATATGCCTTGACTTTGTAGCGGTAGGTTTTCCCCGCAGTCAGTCCGCTGTCCGAATAAGAAGCTTCTGTCGTCTGCGCAACCTCTTCAAAAGAGCCAGAGCCAAGCGCACGGTAAATCCGGTATCCCTCCGCCCCGGTACATTCTTTCCATGCCAGATTCAGAGTAGTCGCTTTATTGTCTGATACCGTAAGCTCCTTCACCTTTGCCGGCTTTGTATATGCACTGACAATCGCAGAGCACTGGCCCTGAATCCCCTGCAGTTCACTGTACGGGCACACAATGAAATAATATCTTGTGGCACTGGTAAGCCCGGTAAACGTATAGGTCGTATCTGTCGTTGTGACAACCGCAGCATAACGGTCGGACGCTTCGTCGTACTGATAAATATAGTACTGTGCGCTCAGTTCACCGGTATAACTCCACGACAGCGTAATTTTCGTCGCCGTCCTGTCCGTCATCTGCACTTCACTCAATACCATACTGGCATCATATACCAGCGCTGCCCCCGTTACCGGAAGCGCATCCATCGGCGCTGTTTCATATGCCGCCTTTGCTACACTGGTTTCCTTCTCAGTTCCCCATGAAAGCCCGCTAAACTGCGACAGCAGCATAGCCGCAAACAGAACCGACGCCAGCATAGCCTTTCTCTTTTTTGTAAAAAACATCTTGTAATTCCCCCTTTATTGTCAAACTTTCCACCTACTTGCAAACCGCCGGCACATCCATCCGCACATCTCCAAAGATCAATGCCCCTGCGCACTCGTCTCCTTCAGAACATGATATATCCTCTCCGAAGAGCAATCATCCCTATAATCATACTGTAATTTGACAAAAGTATGTCTTTTTCCAGGATTTTCGTCATATTGCAAAATAAGCCTGCAAAGTTCCTGTTCATTGTGCGCCACCGGTCCGGGAACTGTTTTTTCATAATCCCGGTAAAAACCCCTGTCATATTTTTCCAAATCGTAGGCATACAAAAGAACCGGCTTGTCCAACAGAACATATTCTACAATAGTAGATGAATAGTCTGTAATTAATAAATCAGCAGAAAAATATAAATCAGTAATCTGAGAATAGTTTGTCATGTTATAGCAAAAGCTATTCTCCGGAATATTGTCAACCGGATATTTCGGATGCATTTTAATTAAAAATACCCATTCGCCGCCCAGCTGCTGATGCAGCTGGGTAACCGGAAAACGCTGCATGATCTTTTGATTTTCCTGCGGGCTTTGGCGAAACGTCGGCGTATACAATACAATCTTTTTCCCCTTTAACGCAGGATACTGCGCCAAAAAACGTTTTTTGCCTGCCTCCATCTCCCCGCTTTTGCAATAGATATCCGTAATCGGAATCCCTGTCGCATAAATTCTTTCTTCCGAGATTTCAAACGCCTCACGATAAAACGGCTTTATCTGCGCCGATGTAACAAAAAGATGGGTAATCTTTTTGTTGGCACGCCGGACAAACCGCTGTACAGCTGCATGTTCCTCCGTTGACAGCCCAAATTTTTTAAATGCACCGGCGCCATGCCACAGCTGAACAATCTGGGCATTTCTGTGAACCCTGCAATATCCTAACGGAAGGAAATTATCATTTAAAAAGACGCGGCCGGCAGTCGCCATGTGATACGGCAGCACGCAAAAAAACAAAAAAACACCTTTTATTTTACCGGCAGCTCCAGCTCCGTCAAATATCTCCTGTTTCGAATAAAAGACAATATGCACACCCGGCTCTTTCTCTTCCAGCTTTCGCTTCATCTCCAAAAGATTGCCGCTTAACCCCCGGTTGTGTCCGCTAAACAAAAGCACCTTCCTTTTTTGCAGCGGAATCATCCTGCATATCAGAAAAACGCCGGCAAAAATCCAATACCCCCATGCCTTCATGCCAATTATTATATCCTCCCTCAAATTTTACACTAAAGAACTGTTAAAGAATCCATCTTTACAGCTCCTTACACACTGATATATATCATAGCATATTTCCATAATAATGTCACACAAATTACAGGAAAAACATATAATATGATGTCAGAGGCAAAACATCATATTCCCTGGAGGAAGCTATGAACCGAGTATCCCATATTATTCATCTGGATTATGCACGTGCAAGGAATCTGACAGGAAAAGGCATCGGTGTTGCTATTTTTGACACCGGTATCAGTTATCACCCTGACCTGTTCCACCGGGATACCCCCGGGCTGGTGGATTTCGTAGATACCCTGCACGGCAGAAAAGCTTACTACGACGACAATGGACACGGCACACACATTGCCGGCATACTGGCAGGCAGCGGCAAAAGCTGCAGCGGTCTCTTCCGCGGCGTTACCCCCGGCTGCCACTATG